>NZ_JBLXYA010000004.1:0-187763 GCF_048512865.1 Rothia sp. P13129 | reverse complement strand
GGTCGAATATAAATTTTGGTGCCCCACCACTCTTTTGGCGTATCAAACAAAAACCATATTAAATGGTTCGAACCTTTAATCTATTATCGGTAATTAACGAATTGAAGGTCAACTTCCAAATCTGCGCCTTTGAGTAAAGCAATAACATCTTGGAGGTCGTCACGAGACTTGGAAGAGACACGTAGCTCATCTCCCTGAATAGTTGCTTTAACTCCTTTAGCTCCTTCTTCGCGAATGAGCTTAGAAATCTTTTTAGCTTGATCTTGGGCAATACCTTCTTTGATAGAGCACTCGATACGGAACTCTTTACCGGAAGCATAGGGGTCACCGGCATCGAGAGACTTCAAGGAAATGCCACGCTTGACAAGTTTTGACTGGAAAACGTCGAGTACAGCTAGGGCGCGCTCTTCGGAGTTTGCTTTGATGAGGATTTTTTCTCCAGAGAAGTTAATATCGGCGCCTACTCCTCGGAAATCGTAACGCTGTGATACTTCTTTTTGTGCTTGGTTTAAAGCATTGGATACTTCCTGCTTATCGACTTTAGAAACAACGTCAAAAGATGATTCGCTTGCCATAAGAGATACTCCTTAGATATTCGGGGATGCGATTCTAACGCTCTGCGTAAAAGCAGTTAGTAATGGTGCATCAGTTGTTATAGATAACGGTACATGTTTTGCTCTGTTTATGCTGGTGGTGTACCAAAAAAAATTGTTATGAATACGTGACCTAACTGTCAGCTAGTGTTCACCTTGAACAGCGATGATAGAGCTATGACAAAAAATCGTCGTGGTGACACTCTTGCTCAATGTGATGTTTTGAATACTCACAAGGACGTGAGCTCAGATATCTCAGAGCACCATGGTGTCGACCCATCATCTGATGAATCAGTTAAGAGCCTTTCGGCTGTAGAACCTTGTTTCTATGAGTCTCTTGAGACCTTAGGAGAAACTCTCGAAAGCGAGTATCTTGTAGAGCGTTTTGAGGGAGTGAAACAAAACCTTATTCGTGAGATTCGTGGGCAAATGTGTACTGAAGAGCAAGCCTATGCGTATCTAGAGAACTTTGAGATGAGGCTGTTGCAAGAGCAGGAATTGATGTCTCAGACGGTCTAACTCTCGCGCTCAAAACACCAAACTAGAGTAACTTTTGTCACAAAATGCTGTTTTGGTTTTTGTTTTCCTCAAATATCCGGTAGTGTAGTCACGTTCGCTCATGCGAATACCAGTCATTAGAAATAATGATTCTGGCAGATTACCCGAGCGGCCAAAGGGGGCTGACTGTAAATCAGCTGGCACTGCCTACGGGGGTTCGAATCCCTCATCTGCCACAAGCTAAAACCCACCTCGTACGAGGTGGGTTTTCTTGTATCTATATACCGGTATCTCAGCCCATGAGATAAAAACCTGTGCGTACCCCTAATTATCTGCACTATAACCACTCAGATATTCTTTGAGAGTGAAACCGTATTGTGTTAGGTAAACATCTACCGGTAGGGTGACAACTATGGCTACTATAGAAATCAATCAAGAAAACCTCACCGAAAAAGTACAGTCAAGCGACATCATGCTTCTGGACTTTTGGGCAGAATGGTGCGGTCCTTGCCAGCAATTTTCTCCGGTGTTTGAGGAAGCTTCCGAAAAACACCCAGATATTACTTTCGGAAAGATTAACACCGAAGAACAACAAGAACTAGCAGCAGCAGCTAGCATCTCATCCATCCCCACGCTCATGGCATTCCGTGAAGGTGTACTCGTCTTCTCACAGCCTGGCGCACTTAACGCAAAACAACTTGAACAAGTTATTCAGGCTGTACGTGAACTAGACATGGAAGAAGTTCACCAACAAGTCGCTCAACAACAAGAAGCAGAAGAAAACTCCTAAGCTCAAGCCGCACCCATGATACGCGGTGTCTAACCTAAGACACGATAGGGGTGAGTTGTTCCACTATTTTTTAGTGGAACAACTCACCCCTAATCTTTAGTGTTTATTGGGGCGTTATACATGCTAAAACTTCTACAAAAATAGTTATCCTACAATCTGTACATGTTTGCTATATCCTATGAGGCAAGAGCTCACAACACTCTAGAGAGAACAAACACCCTATGACAGCTACAGCAAAGAACTCAGCTTCACCCCCTGCTCAACAACAATCCATACATTCTTTGCTGTCCCCAAAATCTAATTCTCGACTCATTGGAATAAGCCTTGCTCTCATTCTTTTCTCGTTTTACAGTCTGTACTCTTATTTTCAATACCTGCACTATCACACGCCCTCATGGGACTTAGGAATCTTCTCCCAACTAGCTCAAGAATATTCACAATTACATTTTCCGCCCACCGTAGATATCAAGGGTGCAGGCTTTAACCTTTGGGGAGACCACTTTCACCCAATCCTGATGATTCTTGGACCTATCTACGCACTATTTCCCTCTCCAGCAACGCTCCTATACGTACAAAATGCGTTAGTCGCATATTCTGCTTATCTCGTATGCCGTTACGCCCAGCAACTTGTTCCTCCCGCTGGAGCCATCATGCTAACTACCGCTTATGGTCTAAGTTTTGGCGTACAAAATGCGGTATCGGTGCAATTTCACGAAGTTGCCTTTGCCCTGCCATTTCTCTGCGCTTCTCTCGGTCATATTGTCTTGAGTAGAAAGAGTGTGGAACCTGTCACCCATCTCAAACGAGCCTGTTATTGGGCGATGCCATTAGCTTTTGTCAAAGAAGACCTCGGTATAACTGTCGCCATGATTGCTCTCGTCATTGCACTCCGTGCCGGAACCATAACCTGTATACATCAGAGACTTTTTCCCTCAGCAGCTTTGGTACAACCCTTATCACAGCGCCTTCTTGGTGCAGTAGGCGCAATCAACAGTAAAGACGGATCTTTGCATGCCGTACTATTGCTCTTCTGGGGCCTTATCTGGTCTCTATCTGCGGTTCTTATTATTCTTCCTGCCCATAACAACGGGGGAGTATTCGACTACTCAGATAAACTCAACCTGGCTGAGGTACTTTCGGATCCCTTGCAATCTTTTGGTCTTTTGTTCTATCCGTGGCAAAAAACTCTGACTCTAGTGCTATTGCTCTTCTCTGGGGTATTTCTGTGGGTTCTTTCCCCCTTAGCGCTGATTGCTTTGCCCACGATACTCTGGCGTTTTCTCTCACCCCATGAAGGATACTGGGCACCCACCTGGCATTATTCTTTAGTTCTTATGCCCATTGTTTTCATGGCTCTACTCGACGCGCTCTTATACACCCAACGCTTCGCACCGTTACGCTATCTTGGCACTAAAGCACAACACCTCTTTGCGATATCTGCTCAGCGTGCTCAAGAACTGACTCGTATGAGCTTCCTCTGGTTAGCACTTCTTGTCGTCATTGCTTCCTTCCCCTCTCAACCACTATGGAATATCACACGCGAGGGATTCTTATCCTCTTCATTAAGCCTTGATGAACGTGATAAACAGCAAGCACTAGAATCTATTCCAACCCATAGTTCGGTAGCTTCTGACTTATCTCTTTTGACCTATCTTGTGCCTGAGCGCCAAGTTTTTTGGATTGGTGATAAAACACATCACGCACACCCCGAATACGTCGTTATCGACCGTGCTGGGGGAGGGTGGGGAAAATCTGCACCTCAAAATCCTGCACGCTATGCCCACGAACATTTCGGTGGTGACTACCGTGAATATCAGCGTTTTGGCACAATTTATGTGCTCCAGAGAGTTAAACAATAAAGTATTTTTGGTGTCGGTTCTGTCACCCGATTCCCTAAAACTTCGTTTTATGCGGTAAGGTGAACAACGTACATTACCGGTTTCCCATAAACACAGATGCGCGCGCCGACCGACTGAAAACAGGCGCTTAATCAGAAACTGGCTAACAACCAACATGTTGTCAGCCTGAGAGAAACAGCTCGCTTTTATACGCGCAAACCTTTTAAAACACTCCGTACGTTATCTCATGATGAGTTTTCATGGAGTTCACGTTTCCGCTGGAATTATTTTTCACCGCGGAGGATATAAGGTAGCGCCGAATAGTAGATGGCGCACCCAACTACGCGAGCAGGGAGTCCCGGTTACCTGCACCCTAAAAATTGGGTGCAACCGACCCCACTTTGAAGTAGGAAAAATTGACAGAAAATAACTCTGCTGTTAAAGCAGAACTAGAGTTCATCGAGCCCGCACACACCACCGAAAACCTCGTTGAAGAAACTACCGAGAAAAACACCGCAGAAGACGAAGGTATTAAATTTACCGACCTCGGTCTAGACGCACGTGTCTTGGCAGCTCTAGAAAAAGTTGGCTACGAAAAGCCTTCCCCCATCCAAGAACAAACCATTCCTTTGCTCCTTGAAGGACGTGACGTTGTTGGTCTAGCACAGACCGGTACCGGTAAAACTGCGGCTTTCGCTGTCCCAGCGTTGTCCCGCCTTGCAGAACTTGCCGACATCAACGGTGTTTCTAAAGCAACTCAGGTACTTGTTCTTGCCCCCACCCGCGAACTCGCTCTACAGGTTGCTGAATCTTTCACCTCCTACGCCACCCACATGGACGATTTCACCGTTCTGCCCATCTACGGTGGTTCCCCTTATGGTCCTCAGCTTAACGGTCTACGCCGTGGTGCACAGGTCGTTGTTGGCACACCCGGTCGCGTTATCGACCACTTGAAAAAAGGCTCACTAGATCTCTCTGATCTTCAATACCTCGTATTGGACGAAGCAGACGAAATGCTCCGCATGGGATTTGCTGAAGACGTCGAAGAAATCCTTGCCCAGACTCCTAGCTCTAAGCAAGTTGCACTATTTTCTGCAACCATGCCGAAGACTATCCGCAAAATTGCGGACCAGTACCTCAACGATCCTGCCGAAATTCGCGTAAAGTCCAAGACTTCTACTGCTTCTAATATTCGCCAGCGTTTCATTCAGGTTATGCACTCGCACAAGCTTGAAGCAATGACCCGAGTTCTTGAAGTGGGCAACTATGACGGCGTCATCGTGTTCGTTCGTACCAAAAAAGAGACCGAAGAACTCGCCGAAAAACTTAAGGCTCGCGGATACCAAGCTGCTGCTATCAACGGCGACATCCCTCAACAACTCCGTGAACGTACCGTTGATTCTTTGCGTGACGGGCGTGTTGATATTCTTGTGGCAACCGATGTTGCTGCTCGTGGTCTTGACGTAGAACGTATCTCCTTAGTCGTCAACTTCGATATCCCTCACGATACTGAATCATACGTACACCGTATTGGACGTACTGGCCGTGCCGGTCGTGACGGTGAAGCAATCTTGTTCATGACTCCTCGTGAAAAATACATGTTGCGCCAGATTGAAAAGGCAACTCGTCAAAAAGTTGAGCAAATGCACATGCCATCAGTTGATGACGTGAACGAGAATCGTAAGACTCGTTTCGCTCAACAAATTACTGACACCATCGAAACTGAAGACCTCTCACTATTCCGTGAAATCATCACGAAATACGAGAACGAAAACGACGTTGACGCTCTAGAAATTGCAGCTGCTTTAGCTGTTATTGCGCAAGAAGGTCGCCCCTTCTTTGTGGAAGAAATCCCAGAGATGAAGAACCGCCGTCGTGACCGTTTCGACGACGATCGTTCTGAGCGTTCTGACCGCCGTGAACGTCGCCCCCGCGGACCAGAAGCTGGAATGGTTGACTATAAGCTTCAGGTTGGCCATAACAACCGTGTGAACCCCGGTATGATTGTTGGCGCTTTGACCAACGAAGGTGGCATCAAAGGCTCACAGATTGGTTCTATCGACATCCGTAAGAACTTCACTGTTGTTGGCTTGCCCGAAGACCTTCCTCGCGATTTCTTCGACCGTCTCAAAGACACCCAGATTAACGGTGAATACGTTAATATCTCTAAAGACCGCGGACCACGTAGTGGCGGTGGACGCTTTGGTGGAGGAAACCGTGAAGGCGGCGGATACAACCGCCGTGACCGCGGTGGCGACCGTGGTGGTTATGGTGACCGTAACCGTTCAGACCGTGGCGGATACAACCGCCGTGACCGTGATTCTGGTTCTAAACGCTTTGGCGATGACCGTGGTTTTAGAAAAAACCGTGGTCAAGGTAAAAAATATTAAGAGTAGTGGCGCAGAACACCTCAATATAGTGTGAAAATATTTGCGCCTTTCTTGGTGAGTACGGTAATGTATTCCCTGTTGCCCCGATAGCTCAGTGGTAGAGCGCCATCTTGGTAAGATGGAGGTCCCGGGATCGATTCCCGGTCGGGGCTCTGTATGAGTCTTGATATGAGGCACATACTTGGCGGTGTAGCTCAGCTGGTTAGAGCGCACGACTCATAATCGTGAGGTCGACGGATCGAGCCCGTCCACCGCTACTTCGCCCCGATAGCTCAGTGGTAGAGCGCCATCTTGGTAAGATGGAGGTCCCGGGATCGATTCCCGGTCGGGGCTCAGCAAAAAGCTCATTCAGAGAACATCTGGATGAGCTTTTTTAGTAGCTCCTACGGTGTAGCACACAATGCTCTCGCCGTAGGAGCTTTCTTTGCTATCGTTCCATACAACATTTCATCATGATGGGTTATAACCGTGCATACCTCTCACCCCGTACGAAACTTATCAACAATCTTTATCGCTGCACTGATGCTCTTTTCTATGTTCTTCGGTGCAGGAAACCTCATCTTCCCGCCAGCCCTTGGCGCCGAAGCCGGAGAAAACTTTATTCCCGCACTCATTGGTTTTCTTCTGACAGGAGTTGCTCTACCCGTACTAGGTATCCTCGCTATCGCTATCTCCGGACGCGATATACACGACCTCGCCAACCGCGGCGGCGTAATTTTCGGTGTTCTTTTCCCCGTACTGGTATATCTTTCTATCGGAGCGTTCTACGCCCTCCCACGTACCGCTGTGGTTAGTTTTTCCACTGCCGTCGTACCCATCTTCGGTATTGATTCTTTACCGGCAGCTGCACTTTTTAGCGCACTCTTCTTTGGCGTCAGCTTTGCCCTATGCTTACACACTGGAACTATTGTTGATGCTCTTGGTAAAGTGCTAACCCCGCTACTTCTACTATTGCTTGCTGTACTCGTCATCTTAGGTATTTCAACCTTTAGTGGCGACACACCAGCTCCTACCGAAAAATACGGTGAACACCCCTTGAGCATTGGCTTTATTTCTGGGTATCTCACCATGGACTCTCTTGCAGCGTTAGCATTTGGCATCATCGTGGTATCGTCCTTGCAACATAAAGGCATCCCTCAAGGGCGAGCGCTCACCCGTGGTGTGAGTATCGCTGGCATCATTGCTGGTGTTCTTCTCGCAATCGTTTATGCTGGTCTAGCGATTATTGGTGCGCATATTCCTCAAGGGCGTTCTTTTGAAGACGGTGCACAACTTCTCTCATATGCTGCAGAGCAGACCATGGGAAGCTGGGGTGCTAGCATATTTGGGCTCATCGTCCTTTTGGCATGTTTGACTACTGCTGTTGGTCTTTTAGGCGCAACAAGCGAATTCTTCGCTAAATTAGTACCCGCTATTTCTTACCGTGTATGGCTAGTAATTTTCTCTCTGATTGCTTTTGCCCTATCAACCTTGGGACTGAGCGCAGTACTGATGGTTGCTGCTCCGATTATTGGGGTTCTGTATCCTGCCGCTATCACTTTGATTTTCTTGACTCTTATCGAACCCTTCACCGGTAAGAATCTTTATTGGACGTTCCGTGGTGCATTGGGCGTAGCAGTAGCTTTTGCCAGCTTATCGGCATTGAACACCTTAGGGTGGGGCTCTGCAATAATTGCGCCACTCATTAGCTGGTCTCCTGGTTTCTCTCAAGAGCTAGGTTGGGCTGTACCGACTCTCATTGCCGCAGTCATTGGCTTTGTTCTTGATATCCGTTCACCTCGTACCCTGAAGAAAGCTACGGTACATGGTGCATAAACGATAACCATGTCTTTGTGTAGATAATAAAGAGGTGCTTTGTGATACCTAGTATCACAAAGCACCTCTTTGGTATATCAGGGGGATTTTACCCTTCAGAGAGAGTTTGTACCGGTTCAACACGAGATGCCTTAAACGCGGGGTATAACCCTGCTAAAACACCAACAAGCAAACCGCTGAGCAACCCGATACCGATAGTTTCTGCACCGATAATAGGTGTCCACTGGTTGATGAGGCACACAACGGCAATGATATTGACGGCTAAAACAATGCCCGCAATTGTTCCAATGACACTGACCATGATGCTTTCGGCGGCTATCTGAAGAAGAATACCGCGAGGGTCTGTACCAATAGCAAGCCGTAACCCGATTTCTTTACGGCGTTCAATGACAGCTACAAGAAAAGTATTCATAATGCCAATAGCACCAATGCTAAGCGTCACTAACGACATTGCGATGAGGAGGTTCTTCTGTTGTGTATCTACTGCGTTTCGAAGAGTTTTCGGCTCAGGTGGTAAGACCGCGGTAAATTTTCCTGGGCGGTCTGGAGAAATTGTATATACGGCTTCTTGCCCTACCTGATTTGTTGCACCCGGGTCTGTCGCGAGAATAATCTTCAGCGGTTCTGTACTGATACTGCCAGCATCTTTTAATGTGAGTTTTGAACCTAATGGAACATAGATGGAAGCATAGGTTTCAGATAGTGAAGGATTCTCTGAAACGACGCCAATAATGCTGATAGGAACACCCTTAACGTAAAGATATAAACCTTCTGACCACGTGATGTTGAGCCTTTGTAATAAACCTTCCCCGACAACAGCAACCTGATCGGCTCTTTGGCTATGGCCTTGGTCGAAAAGTCGACCTGCAATAAGGTTTTGTCCTTGTGCAACAAAGACGCTGCTTGTTGCACGATATACAGAGGCGTCAACGGGCGTTGTTCCCTGAAAATAGTTCGCCTGTCCCAACACAGGGGCAGACGTCACGATAGCCCCCGATACTACTTGCTTCATTAACGCAACGTTTTTAACTCCGTGAAGATTTTTGAGGTTCTTATAGGGTGCAGATTGCTCTAACTCAAGAATTTGCTCTCGAGACATCGGAGTTTTTGAAGTCTCCTCTAACGTGACGCGCTGAGCAAGAAACACATCGAATGCGTCCGAAAGCTGCCCCGAGATAGTTGCTGTAAGCCCCACCGTCAAAACTAATGAAGCAATACCTAAAGCTACTGCAAACATCGTAAAAAGGTTGCGCCTCATGCGATGTATCGACGCGTCAAAAGCTTCTTTGATACTCGCAACAAACCACCGTGGACGGTTCATTTCTATCGCGTGCACCGGTACAACAGAAGAATCTTTGACTCGTTGAGCAGTATTGGCAGAAGGACGATAACGAGTATCCTCGACCAGCCTGCCTGATTCAACACGTAAACAGCGGTCACATTCTCGCGCAACATCGCTATCGTGTGTGACCACAATGGTCGTTTGCTCTTCGCCTGTGACCTCTCGTAGTAATGCGATAACTTCTTGGGTTCGTTCCGCATCTAAAGAGCCTGTGGGCTCATCACATAAAAGAACCTTTGGCTCTGTCACCAGTGCTCTAGCAATGGCAACACGTTGTTTTTCGCCACCAGAGAGGGTATTAATTTTTGCGTAAAGACGGTGCGATAACCCAAGCCGTTCAATAATGGCTTTCACTCGTTCTGCACGTTCTTGCGGTGGTACACCTTGGTATATCAGTGGTAGTTCAACATTTTTAAAGACATTTTTATGGTCAATGAGGTGAAATGCCTGAAAGACAAACGCAATTTTATGCAGCCTAAGGAGCGCTCGCTCTTTGGCGTTAAGGGCTGAGGTATCTTCTTCATCTAGAACATAGGTTCCTTCATCGGGAGTTGATAGTAACCCGAGGATGTTCAATAGGGTGCTTTTACCAGAGCCAGAAGGCCCAAGGATGGCAATCACCTCACCATAATTGAGGGTGAGATTGAGCTGTTCAAGGACGGTGATGTGCTCTTCGCCTTGAACGAATCCTTTGGAGAGATTCTCAGCGATGACGCTATGTTCTTGAGTCGTCATAGAATCTATGCACCTACCGGTATTTTGACGTGTTCTCCGGGGGCGAGCTCGTGTCCTTGGGCAGTAATTGCGCTTTTACCTTCTGCCGAGAAAATGACCTGAACAGGGATTTCTTCTTCAGAATCCCCTTTGACGAGAGTGATTTTATCGGTTCCATTTCGGTTGAAGATTGCTGAGGTTGGTACAACGAGCTGGTCTTCTGGCGCTTCTTGTAGGACGAGCACTCCTCGAACGGTTCCTTCGTTGGCGGAGAGTTCTTCGGGGATATTGAGAACAAGCTTTTTCTTCTCTTGAGGTGCGTTGATGACTGGTGGCGCACCTTCATTGTGGGGGAGTGCTTGTTCTGGTGCGTTATCGGTATTTTGCTGTTGGGTGGGGGTGGTGAGTCGGGCTGTGTATTCGGTGTTAGAGAATGCGGGGAAAAGAATTTTCTGCCCGTCTTGTGCTTCGGGGGTGAGTTCTCCTGATGGGCCGGTGCACAGGAGTTCTTTGGTGCCAGCAGCAATACGTGCTAGTGGCTCGGTTTGAGCGTCTCCGGTGCTTCGTGGTGCGCTAATGACGGTGGATGGTTCGCTCAGGACAATAAAACCTGAGACAGGGATAGTGTCTTCGGTACTTAACGGTGGGTACCCAAAACCTGCGTAGAGGGCGTTGAGAGCACGGTACGTTTCGGCGGTGATAGTGGCACCTTGATTTCCCATCAAGCCGAGCTCTTGGAGGTTGTTGTTGAGTAGTTCGGCATCGGGACCAGAGTCTTCAAGATGTAGGTCTCGGTAGAGGGAGAATCCTCCAATGAGTGCAATTACAGGGGAGCCGTTGATATCTGCTAGGTGTGATCCTTGACGGAGTACCTCATCTTGGACGATATCAATATTGGTGTATTGTCCGTTGGGAGCGATATTACGGGGTTGTAGATTTGTTGTGCCACTGTACCCAGGTGTGCAGATGACGTCAGTAACGGTGCGTAGGCGTTCTTTAGTGACTTCTGCTGTAACGGTTGATGGTGGTGGGGCAGCTGCTTCTGCTGCTTTTTGGGCGGTTGTTTTAAAGCTCATAGCAAGAATGAGCGAACCGATGGTGACAGCGCAGAGAATCACTACGAGGAGAATGACCCAAAGCTTGGATTTTTTGGTAGCCGTCATGAGATGTCTTTCTGCTCAGGGGCGCAACGTGTAGGGAAGGGGCACAACACGATATGAGTTGGGGTTTCACTTGTCGTCGTGAAACCCCAACCTGAATATCTATTGTTTATGGTGTTTGCTGAATGATTTTGGGTGCGTTTTCTTCAGCAGTTTTCTTTGCTTGGGCGATATTTTCAATCAAAGCTGGTTTATCGTTGAGCAAAGTCGTGTAATAGGCGTTAGATAGTGTTGCCATTTTTTGATCGTAGCCGGTTTTTTCACGGCATTGTGCATCTTGTACGGCTGATTCAACGGATGAATCATGTTTTCTGGCTTCAAGCGTATTAGGGACGTCTTGATGAAAATCTTCTTTCATGCACTGTGACCACTCTTGTTCAATTGTTTTTACTTGAGGGTCTTTCCAGATTGCTTGGCGGTACGGCTCTACGATGGCCAGCGGACCTCCCACAAAAATAACACCGGCTTCAGGTGTGCCAAAAACTTCTTGATAGCTTTGGGCAAGACAACTGTCTTTAGCGATAGCACCACCTATGCCTTCTACGCTAACACTACCGTTCATGGGGTTTCCCATGATAAATTCTTGGGCTTGAGGATCGTCTTGATAGGTGAGAGATTTTTCAATTTCCCCGTCTCCATTACCGTAACCGTACTGACGCGCATGTTCGAGAGAAAGCGGCGAAAAAGTTTCTTTTTGAACGTTATAGGTGAGGAGTGGAACCTCTACGATATGTGCCCCATGCTGAGCGACACACTGAATCAACGCCTTTTGCTGCGCCTTATGCATTGTTTCGGTCACAGAGAACAACTGATTAATTTTCTCCATCGCCTGCGGGTCAGGATTTTGCGCTGGTTTAATATCTGCCGGTGCAACCTGCGAAGAATGGGACTGCTCTTGGGATTCACCAGAACAACCTGCTAAAGCAAGAAGCGGAATAACCACTGTAGAAGATAAAACCCGCATGAAAAAAGTACGCTGCACGGACATGGAATATTCCTTTATATCTTTATTGTCTCAGCCCTGAAATAACACTCAATGGAATTACCTCACAGGTAAAGCACTACAACCTTTATCTATTCTGTGCTCCAGATTACCCACACTGTTCATCTGTAACAAGCAGACTCTCAATAAAACTTGAGATTTCCAAAACAATATCAATAAGGGAATAACCAGCACCTTCACACCGACAGCACATCACAAAAACAAAGCAAGAATAGGTCATCTTCACCTCAAAGCTATAGACTAAGACCATGCCCAACACCCAAAAAATTAACCCCGAAATCCTCGGAAAAACATACACCAACAACACCCCCTACACCGTTGGAAAAGAACACATCCGAGAATTTGCGCACGCAACACAAGCACAATCACCCCTACACCACGACACCAAAACCGCACAAAAAGCCGGCTATCGTGACATTATTGCACCACCAACCTACGCCATCATCTTGGCACAACAAGCAGATAGCCTACTCATCCAAGACCCAGAATCAGGCATAGACTTCAGCAGAGTCGTCCACGCCGACCAACGATTCACCCACCACCAACCCATCACCGCCGGAGATAACATCATCACCTCCGTGCACGTAGAAAACCTCCGCATGATCGGCACTAGCGCAATGCTCACCACACGTGAAGAACTACACACCACCGATGGCGAACTACTGAGCACCTGCACCACCTCACTACTCATTCGAGGAGAATAACCATGAAACCAACCTTCAACACCCTCGAAAAAGGCGAGAACATCGGCAACACAAGCTTTTCTATTAGCCGAGCCGACCTCATCAAATACGCCGGAGCATCAGGAGACTACAACCCCATCCACTGGAACGAACGGTTCGCACAATCCGTAGGACTACCAGGAGTCATCGCCCACGGAATGTACACCATGGGGCTAGCCATCAACCTCGTCAGCGAATGGGCAACCGACCCCGGTGCCATCATCGACTACCAATGCCGTTTCAGCAAACCCGTCATCGTTCCCGACGCACCAGCACAACAAAACCCCCAAGAACCCACCGCAACCGTGCACGTTTCAGGAAAAATTGCGGAACTCTACCCCGACACACAACAAACACGAATAGACCTCACCGTCACCACCACAGACGAAAACGGCAAAGAACAAAAAGTTCTCCTCAAAGCACAAGCCATCGTACAACTCTAAAAACAAACAACTTCACACTACTGGTCGAAAGGGCATCCGGTTGGTTTCAACCCCTCTGAGCAGAAAAGACATCAACACCTGGTACCGAGCTATTCTGGCAATATTCTTTGCCAGCGGACTAGCATTATCGGGGCTGCTAGCACGCCTACCCGACATCGCTCACGGGCTAGACCTCTCTGCCGGACCCATGGGACTACTCCTCCTCGCCCAAACACTCGGCTCATTCCTCGCCGTCACCGTCTCCGGAGTACTCGTCTCACGCTTTGGCGCAAGACGCTGCCTCAGCCTCAGCTACCTCATCTCCACCTGCGGTCTAGCAGGAGTCGGCATCGCCGTACACCACAGCAACATCCCCCTCGCCGTCATCTGCCTTAGCACCATAGGACTAGGCAGCGCCGTCTCAAACGTCTCAGCCAACGTTCAAGGCGTCGCTGTCGAAAGAGCATTAGGACGGTTCGTCACCTCCACCATGCACGGCTTCTTCTCCATCGGAACCGTCGTCGGAGCACTCCTGAGCGCCCTCGACACCCAACTTGGCATACCATTCCTCTGGCACAGCATCTACTTCGCCTGCCTCATCGCCATCATCGTCGCATACTCCATCTACCAATGCCACAGCGAACACTACGGAGCAGAAGACACCCACACCATGCAACAAGTCTCCTCCTACCGTGTACGAGACGCATGGCGCGACAAACACACCATCTTCATCGGACTATTCGTCCTCGGCATGGCGCTCGCCGAAGGCTCCGCCAACGACTGGGCAGCACTAGCCCTCACCCAAGAATATGGGGCAGGCGCCACGACCGGCTCCATCGGCTACGCCGTATTCGTTGGAGCCATGACCTTTGGACGGCTGAGCGGAACATGGTTCCTTAACCGTTACGGCAGAGTCCCCGTCATACGCGCCACCTGCACCTTAGCCCTATGCGGGCTGAGCATCTTCATCCTCGCACCCAACATTCTCATCGGATTCTTCGGGCTACTCATCTGGGGTATCGGCGTCTCACTTGGATTCCCCACCGGCATGTCAGCCGCCTCAGACGACCCTCACAAATCAGCGGTGCGCGTCTCAGTCGTATCAACCATTGGATACGCCGCCTTCCTCGGCGGACCACCACTACTTGGACTACTCGGAGAACACTTCGGTATCCGCCAAGGACTCTCCATCGTTCTCGGCTTCATCCTCCTCTCCATGTTCCTCACCAAACACCTCAGACCACCAGAAAAAACCACACAACACCGCCCCATATACACCGAATCTTTGCCCATAATAACTTCGATACAGGTTCATTCAGAACAGAATGAACAACCGCCACGCACGCTAGACTAGAGAACGTGAATGAAATGTTGTTGAAAGAAATAACCACCGCAGAAGTTGGCGGACCCGCAAAAACCTATATTCGAGCATCCTCCGAAGCAGACATCATCAACGCGCTCAAAGATGTACAGCAACGCTCAGATGCTCTTCTAATTATCGGTGGAGGCTCAAATATCCTCGTCTCAGACGAAGGATTCAACGGAACAGTACTCCATATCGTCTCCGAAGGCATAGAAATCCTTGACGCTGATAGCAACGAAACAGCCGTCACCGTCCGTGTACAAGCTGGACACTCTTGGGACGGATTCGTAGAACACGCAGTGAACGAAGGCTGGTCTGGGGTAGAAGCGCTCTCTGGTATCCCCGGAACCGTTGGCGCAACCCCCGTACAAAACGTTGGCGCCTACGGCTCTGAAGTAGCGCACACCATCACACAGGTACGCGTATGGGATAGAAACACCAACGAAATCATCACTTTCAGCAACGAAGAACTTTGCTTCTCCTACCGAGACTCACTCCTGAAACAACACATGTCTAACGGGCTCTCCCGCTATGTTGTGCTCAGCGTCGTCTTCACCCTCGAAAAACGAGCAGAATCTGCCCCCATCCGATACGCAGAACTAGCCCGACAACTCGGAGTTAATGCAGGAGACCGAGCAGAACTACAAGACGTACGAGAAAAAGTGCTGATGCTACGCGCATCAAAAGGAATGGTGCTGAACCCACAAGACCGAGACACCTATTCCACCGGCTCCTTCTTTACCAACCCCATTATCGACAGCACCCAGCTTGAACATCTTCCACAAGACGCACCCCAATACCCCGTCTACGATGCACAAGGAAACCTCATCGACGGCAAAACCAAACTCAGCGCGGCATGGTTGATTGAACACGCCGGATTCTCCAAAGGTTTTGGGCTAGATGCCGAACAACACGATATCTGCGGTGCTAGAGCATCACTGTCAACAAAACACACTCTGGCCATCACTAACCGCGGAAACGCGCAATGCCAAGACATCCTAGCCATTGCTCGTACCGTACGTGAGGGCGTAACCCAAAAATTTGGTGTCCATTTAGTACCAGAACCCGTCATGGTCGGCGTAACGCTAGACTAACTCACCAGCATTTATCGGAAACTCACCAGCTTTTTAGGATATAAATAGTTTTTACACTCCTAACGATGAGCGTTTGATAAAAGTGGGAAGGCCTAAAAACAATGTCTTTAGACCAAGAAATTAATGAGAGTCAAGATAGCAAAATCCACCAAAAACTAGCGAAGCTACGAAACTTTATGAGCAAACACCCGCTACTTTTGGTCATACACCGTTTCATCGTTATCACGGTAGGGCTCCTCTGCATTCTCGCCGGAATCGTCATGCTCGTAACGCCCGGCCCAGGATGGCTCTTCATCTTCCTCGGCATGGGGTTATGGGGCACCGAATTTGCGTGGGCACACCGACTCAACCTCTGGGCTAAAGCAAAAGTTCTCGGCATCTGGCGCCGTTTTAAAGCGCGAGCTGAAGAACGTCGCCAACGAAAAAACCAAATATAAAACCTACACACCATAAAAATACGCGGTATGTGACGAACTCTCTCAGAACAGTCAAATACCGCGTATTTTTATCAAGAAGCAACACCCGCCACAACAACATGAGCAAGGCGAACAAAAAACCCTCTTATAGCTTTCCCGTCACAATATTGAGCATACGACGTACCGGCTCAGCAGCACCCCACAATAATTGGTCACCTACCGTAAAAGCACTCAAATACTCTGGCCCCATCGACATCTTCCGCAAACGTCCAACCGGAATCTCCAAAGAACCAGAAGCAGCAACCGGAGTCAACTCACGCATAGAATCCTCACGAGTATTCGGAACAACCTTAGACCACGGATTATCCTCATCAATCAAACGCTCAATCTCAGCCAACGGGATATCCTCCGTAAGTTTGAGCGTCAAAGCCTGAGAATGAGAACGCATCGTCGCAATACGCACACACAAACCATCCATCAAAACACGCTCATCATCGGAAAGCCCCAGAATCTTCTGCGTCTCAACTTCAGCTTTCCACTCTTCACGAGACTGCCCCTGACCCAAATCGCTATCAATCCACGGAATCAACGAACCTGCCAACGGCACACCAAATTGTTCAGTATCTAGCTGACCAGAACGCTGCTTTGCAAGAACCTGACGGTCAATATCCAAAATGGCTGCGGCAGGGTCGTCAAGATCCGCACTGACCTCAGCAGACACATCACGGAACTGTTTGAGAACCTCACGCATATGGCGGGCACCGCCACCAGAAGCTGCCTGATAAGTCATCGAACTAGCCCACTGAACAAGACCGTTCTTGAACAAACCGCCAAGACCCATCAACAAACAGGAAACAGTACAGTTACCGCCCACAAAATCTTTAACACCCGATTCAAGGGCACGGTCAATCACATGACGGTTCACCGGATCAAGAACAATCACTGAATCATCGTTCATACGTAAAGTGGACGCTGCATCAATCCAGATACCGTCCCACCCGCGTTCGCGCAACTGGGGATGTACTCGTGACGTATAGTCGCCACCTTGAGTGGTGAGAATGACACGATGACGCGCTAAATCCTCAATATCATACGCATCATGAAGAACATCGTTGGATTCTGCCCCTTTAAACGAAGGAGCTGGTTGACCTGCCTGAGAGGTGGAATAGAAGACGGGAGTAATACCTGAAAAATCGTCTTCTTCTTCCATACGTTTCATCAGCACAGACCCAACCATGCCACGATATCCAACAAAAGCTACTGAGTCACCGGTCGTAAAATTCATAGGGACAGTCTACCGCGCCTGAAGGAACAGAACCGAACCTACGGTTCATATATTGGTCAGAACACCCCGCATTATGAACGAATAAGACGCTCAATGACACAACGAACAGGGCTGTTCTTCTCACCGGCGCGCGGGCTAATCCACCCCTGCTCACTGACGAAAGAAGTGACCCTCTCAACCGAAGCAAAAGATTGTTCATCAATGATGGGAGCGAACACATCAGCGTCTTCTACCGCAACATCAAAGGTGGTGCGAAGAATCTGCTCAACAGCACCAGAACGTACTACCGGTAAATCGGTACGGTGAAGCGCCTGCTCAAATAATTGTGCACCGCCGATAAGCCAAATATTCTGCGCTGTATCATCGTCTTCTGAAATAGCCTGACAGGGGACACCGACGTCAAACTTTTCTGGAGTAGCAGCACCTTCAAGAGCCTGCTCTAAAGAACCCACCCACAACGCACCATCACGCTCAACCGGAGCACTAATAGAACGAGAAACAACAATATTAAAACGGTTCGGCAGCGGACGGAACGCCTCGGGGAAAGACTCCCACGTCTTACGACCCATCACCACAGCTGACCCTGTTGTACATTGCCGGAAGAAACGCAAATCTTCGGACACATGCCACGGCATAGTGCCCTCACGTCCCATCGCTCGGTTTGCTGCCTGAGCCCAAATAGCGTGAAGAACAAAACTACTCATAACGGGTATTCCTTAGCCAGAATAACCTGACGCCTAAACGGCGATAGGCGCTTTAATGGTTGGATGCGGGTCATAACCTACAAGCTCAAAATCTTCGTACTCGTAGGTTTCTAACGTAGCATCACGAATCTCTAAAGTGGGGTAGGGGCGAGCCTCTCGCGAAAGTTGCTCTCTCACCTGTTCAAAGTGGTTGGAATAAATATGGCAATCTCCACCACTCCAAATAAACTCACCAGGAACCATTCCCACTTCTTTAGCAATAATATGCGTCAAAAGTGCATAGGAGGCAATATTGAACGGCACACCAAGGAACATATCAGCAGAACGCTGATACAACTGGCAGCTTAACTCATCAACACCATCTGGACGGTGAGTAACATAAAACTGAAAGAGAGCGTGACAAGGAGGCAACGCCATCTGGTCTACTTCTGCAGGGTTCCACGCCGAAACAATATGACGGCGAGAATCCGGAAAATTCTTTAACGACTCAATAACTTGCGCAATCTGATCGACACTATGCCCGTCAGGAGTTGGCCAGCTACGCCATTGCACACCATACACGGGGCCTAAATCACCGTTCTCATCTGCCCATTCATCCCAGATGGTGACACCGCGCTCTTGTAACCAACGTACGTTAGAATCTCCGCGCAAAAACCATAGAAGCTCTAAAACAATCGACTTAAAATGAACACGTTTTGTGGTGATGAGGGGAAAAGACTCCCTCAAATCAAAACGCATCTGCCGACCAAAAACTGAGCGTGTACCCGTACCGGTACGGTCTGCTTTATCTTGTCCCTGCTCCATAATCTCGGCTAATAAATCTTCATAAGGGGTAGGAACAGGCTGTGCAGATGACATATCTTCACAGGATGTAGGAATGGATGAGTTAGACGCTGGAGCAGAAGAGAACATAGGAAAATCTGGTAGACAACAATAAAACTAGATACCAGTTATCTTAGCCTACGCAAAATAAGAATAACCTCTCTCCTAGAAAAAGAGAGAGGTTAACAACACACCTAATATGGTGAGCTGATTAGTCGTCAAAAGAACGAATACGCTCCCACGATACAATACGCGTAGGACGTAACTTACTGATATGAAGCACCAACAACTCACCTAACTCTAAACGTGGGTCACGAGAAGGAAAATTTTTGGCTATAGACTGAGGAACACTCTTCGCAAAAACCTCAACAACCGTCGGCAAAACAGGACGATGAGTACACAAAGCCACCGGATATTCTTTATCAAAAAGAGATTCCACAAAACGCACAACACGTTTAGGGTGACGATGATGAGAATCCTCCGTCAAAGAAGACTTCTCTTTAATAGTGATACCCGTATTTTTAGTGTATGCAGCCACTGTTTGCATACAGCGTTTCCACGGTGAAGAATAAATTTTTTGAGGAGCCCAAGCTTGTAAAAGTCGGCATACCGATAATGCTTGACGTTTACCAGTTGCCGCTAACGGGCGTTCCCCCTCGGCAGCAGTCCACGTTGAACGTGGCTTAGCTTTTGCATGACGAATCACCACAAGAGAACGAGTTGCAAGATCTTTTTGCTCCCAAAGACGAACTAACGCTTCAAGAGGTTCTTGATCTGTTTCGTTGGTTAGCATGGTAAACGCCTGTTCTGGCGTGACCCAGCGCAATTCATCTACCTCACCCATATCGGCGTGAGGTTTTGTGGCAGCAGATACTTCCGCCGCCCAATAGTAAACATGTTTTGTTTTACGTTTAACAGGATATTCGGTGCGGGCCAGAGGCACCCCAAGCGTAACGTCTAACCCCACCTCTTCACGGACTTCACGGATAGCAGTTTCAGCAATTGTTTCGCCACTATCTTGTTTGCCTTTAGGCCACGACCAATCATCATAGCGAGGGCGGTGGATGATGAGAGTCTCTAAACGCTCATGCTTATAACGCCAGACGATACATCCTGCTGCCGTAACAGGTACTTCGTTATCGCTAACACGTGTCACCGAATAATCGTCATCACAACGATGAGCAGAATACACCGACTCTTTTGCCATAGCGGAGGGGCCTTACCTGTGTGTGAACAAAGAATGTCTTGTGGAAGAAAACCTTCCACAAGACATTCTAAAGAACCGAAGCGCACAAATGATAATCCGCTTACGACTCAAACTCTAAAAAGTTATTATTTTCTCTGTCGACGCTCTCGAGATTCCAAATAATAGGATTGAACATCTGTTAGCGGATTGCCATCCTGATCCAGATAATGACGTTTCCACGTACCTTGGCTATCAAGGTGCCAGCTTGAGGTGCTATCTGAAACATAGAGGTCAAACATATCCAATAGATATTGTTGGTGGGCCTCATTCTTGATAGGGACTAACGCTTCTACACGACGGTCAAGGTTGCGGTGCATCATATCTGCAGAACCGATAAAAATTTTCGGTTCTGAACCATTAGCAAAGGTAAACACACGAGAATGTTCTAAGAAACGTCCCAAAATGGAACGCACCTGAATGTTCTCTGATAAGCCCAGAACTCCAGGACGTAAAGAACAAATGCCACGGACAACAACATTGACCTTAACACCGGCTTGAGAGGCGCGATAGAGAGAGTCAATAATTGCTTCATCCACCATGGAATTACATTTAATCTGAATCTTTGCTTCTCGACCAGCAAGCTGATGTTCAATCTCACGGTTAATATGCTCAATCAGCCCAGAACGAATAGAATGTGGCGCCACAAGCAACGACGTATAACTCGTTTTGGGAGCATATCCTGAGAGCTGATTGAATAGACGTGAGACATCTTCTGTAATTTGTTCATCACAGGTAAGCAGACCCAAATCCTCATAGAACCGTGCAGTAGAGGGATGATAATTACCCGTACCGATATGGCAGTAACGACGGAGCTTGTCGCCTTCTTTACGAACAACCAGCGAAAGTTTACAGTGCGTCTTAAGACCCACAATGCCATACACCACATGGACACCAGCACGTTCTAGCTTACGAGCCCATTTAATATTGGCTTCTTCATCAAAACGTGCCTTAATTTCGACAAGAGCAAGTACCTGTTTACCGGCTTCAGCAGCTTCAATCAGCGCATCCACAATCGGAGAATCTCCAGAAGTGCGGTACAACGTCTGCTTAATGGCCATAACATTCGGGTCTGCAGCTGCCTGTTCCAAAAATGCTTGAACACTCGTTGCAAAAGAATCATAAGGATGGTGGAGCAGCACATCATGTGAACGTGTTGCCGCAAAAACTTTTGCAGCTTTTGAGGTTTCGTTCTCATTGAGCCATCGTGAAGTGTGAGCAACATGCTTAGGGTAATGCAAGGCTGGACGATTAGCTTTAACAATGGGGCTCATACCACGCAAATCTAAAGGCGCTGGTAGCTTATACACTTCAGATTCTTCGATGCGTAGCTCAGAGATGAGCAAAGATAGCGTATAGGGGGTGATAGTGTCTTCAACCTCTAAACGTACCGGAGGGCCGAAACGACGACGGAGCAACTCTTTTTCGAGAGCTTTGAGCAGGTTTTCTGCATCATCTTCTTCAACCTCTAAATCTTCGTTACGGGTTACACGGAACGCATGCTGTTCAACAATTTCCATACCAGGGAAGAGATAATCCAAGTTATGAGAGATAACTTCTTCAAGGGAGATAAAACGTGCTTCACGTGAAGGAGAGTTCAGTGCACGAGACCCATCTAAAGAGATCATACGATCAATTTGATCGGGAACTTTCAGGCGCGCAAAGAGGGATTTACCGCTTTGCGGACTACGTATAACCACCGCAAGATTCAACGATAGCCCCGAAATATAGGGGAAGGGGTGTGCTGGGTCTACAGCCAACGGAGTAAGAATAGGAAATACCTCAGATAAGAAGTATTGGGTGAGGCGTTTTTGCTCTTCTTTGGTGATGTCTGACCAGCGAACAAGATAAATATTCTCTTGTGCCAGCGCAGGGAGAATTTCTTGATGGAAACAACGGTGCTGACGTTCCATCAGCTGATGGGCAGAGTCTGCAATCTGTTCCATTTGCGCGTCTGCCGATAGGCCAGCAGGGGTGGGAACAGCAATACCTGTTGCAATACGTCGACGTAAGCCTGCTACGCGCACCATAAAGAATTCATCGAGGTTTGACCCAACGATGGATAAGAAGTTGAGACGCTCAAGCAAATATAAATCGGGGTCTTCTGCCAGCTCTAAAACACGAGTATTAAAAT
Source organism: Rothia sp. P13129 (assembly GCF_048512865.1). Taxonomy (NCBI): domain Bacteria; kingdom Bacillati; phylum Actinomycetota; class Actinomycetes; order Micrococcales; family Micrococcaceae; genus Rothia; species Rothia sp. P13129. The sequence goes on along the minus strand of NZ_JBLXYA010000004.1, from coordinate 165,415 downwards.
CTAGCCAGCTTGTTTCTCGATCTAAGAAACGTTCTGGGCCGAAGTTTCCTTGAACATCTGGAAGCACAAGTTTCTCTACCGCCTCAATGCGGTCTCCTTGAGTTTTTGCACGTTCGATTTTGCTAATATCTGTGACGATATGCTGAGAATTCTCCTCAACATCTATCGGGCGCTGACGCTGAACTTTTTCGGCCATGATGTTCCTTTCAACGGTAGAACAACGGGTATATGTAAGTTTTATAAAAATGAGCTCAGGTGTTTAGTGTGCTGTTATGGCATACATAATGTCGGTAGAAAGAGACTCAAAACCTATCTGACGGTAAAGATTCCACGCGGCATGGTTTTCTTCATCGACATATAAAATAATTCGGTTCAAAGACGAGCCGTCTTTGAGTCGTACTTGTGCCAGATAGTTCATCCCCTCAAATAAGAGTGCCTTACCAAGATTTTTTCCTTGATGTTCAGGGGATATCGCAAGAACATAGACTTCGCCTTCTCGAAGCTTTTGATGTTCTTGTCCTGCCGGTATTTTGGTCCAATGAAAACCTGCAAGCTGTGGTGTCTGTTTTTGGCCATCTTCTAGGGGCTGTATGGTTTCAAGAAGTAAGAAACCCTCAGCGTTAAACCAATCAGCGTGGAGCCTTTGAGCTAAGTCTTCTGCGGTAAGTGATCCTTGCTCTGGGTGTTGTGCGAAGGCCTGAGCGTTAAGCTCTAGCCACTGCTGGTTATCAGTACCTGGAATAAACGGACGCACCGTGTATTCTGCTGAAATAGGGTTGTGTTGAACTAATTCTGATAGTTGCTGACGAGAGCTTGGTGTGAGCTCAAATTCAAGCTGGTGTAGACGTCGTACCGGCTCGAGGCCATGACGTTGCGCTAAATGCGTAGAACGTTCAATGAGCTGTTGGCCCTGTTCTGCACGAACCTGATGCGCCCACGCTACGAGAGTATAGTGCGGGTAATCTGCGTCGATACGTTCAAAGAGCTTTTGTGTGAGCGCCGAACCAAGACCTTGCCCCCGATATTGTGGGTGCACACCCCCCTCTATAAGAAGTTGTGTACCTTCAATGTTTAACGCAAGAAACACCCCTATGAGGGTCGTGCCCTCATACATGCTGACCCCCACCATGGGCGATGATTCTTGCCCTGAGCTATGGCAGATTCTATCGACCAGAAGAAGAGATTGCTCTGAGAACGGGCACGTCCCTTCTACGCTGAGTAAAGATTGGGCAAAATCGTGTATTGACCGTGAGAGAGCAACAGTGCAGGTATTAAACTCTTGCACTTCGCGATAAGACATGACAACGTCACCGGATTCGTTACGTATAGATATAGAGGACAAATAACTATCCTCTTAACTCTACCGCGAGTGATGGTTTATGAAGCGAACAAGACGCCATAATGAGATGAGAAGATCCCCTAAAATCTCGTTAAACAACCAGTGAACAGGGCATAACCTACGATTCTCAACGGTTTAGGAACGTGGAGCGTTAAAACTATATCCAACATTGCGCACAGTCGAAATGAGGTGCTCATGCTCAATCCCTAATTTTGAGCGTAAACGACGGATATGCACATCTACTGTACGAGTGCCACCAAAATAATCGTATCCCCACACTTCTGATAGCAACTGACTACGAGTAAAAACTCTTCCCGTATGTTGTGCCAAGAACTTGAGCAGCTCAAACTCTTTATAGGTAAGGTTCAAAGGAGTCCCGTGCAAACGGGCAGTATACGATGCCTCATCGATAGTGACAGAACCGCTTCGTATCACGGTTGAGTCTTCGACTTCTTGCTCTATATGAGCGGTGACAAGACGCAAACGTGCTTCTAACTCTGCAGGCCCTGCAGAATCAAGAATAATATCATCGACCATCCACGTGTTAGACACTGCCGCCATACCGCCTTCGGTTAGCACCATGACAACAGGAACACTTAAACCGGCAGCCTTGAGAAGCTGAGCCGTATTGCGAGCTGTTACAAGCGCCTCTCTGGCATCAATAAACACCACATCAGTATTTTCGGTATCAATCTGCGCTACAGAAAGATTTAACGGTGCCTGTTCACATCGGTGACTCAACAAATCTAAAGCTGGTAACACCTGAACAGGAGAAGGAGAGAGATCCGAAAGTAAAAGAATATGAAGCATCTTTCGTTATCTCTCCTTGATACATCGGACGGTGTTGAGTTCGTACTCTACAAAAACAATATGTAGACCATCATATAAAACTTATATTGAACTGAACACGACGTGAACCGAATATGGATACACCTCTTAAGAAAAACACTAGGTAGAGTAGTTCCTAAGAAGACATTGCAGAAAGCACTTGAGAAGATATCGACGGTCAGCGAGAATATAGGCATATATGGCTAAAACACCCCACCGTACAAACGGTTACATCTACCGAAACTTCATCCCACAACTTAGAAAACACCGTGATCAGGTGATGTATTCAGGGCGCATCGGCGCTATCGGAAGAACAACATCTTCACGGTATCGGCTTGTAGCTCTCTGCGCATTTTTCTCTCTTCTATGCTTTATTGTCACTTCTTTTTTTAGCCCCACCTTGACTGCTGGATTCGGTTTTTTGGTAGTGGCTCTTATTGCGGGAGGATGGCCTGCGGCAACCGGCGTGGCTGAACTACGTCGAGTCAGAAGAATCTACTCTCATTCCGTAATTATTCTGCTCAGCGGGTTATGCGCGGTCACTATGACTCTCACCATCCACACGCAACAACAGCGACTCTACCTCCTACCTGCCATTGCAGCGTTAGGCGTCGTTGCAAGCTTCCTAATTGAGCTTTCTCGAGGAGAAGGCGCTCGCGGCAGATTAGAGTCGGTGATAGCGTGCTCTACCGGCGTTCTCGCTTCTGTTTCCGTTGCCGGATGGGTAGGGCTGGCTAATGTGTATCAGAGCACTCATTCTCCGTTGCCGATGATGGTGGCGGGGACTATCGTCTGCGTATTAACAGCGTTAGTTGGTGCGCGTCTTGTCTCTGCTGGGCCTCAAGAAGGGCCTCGACGAGGGGCCGTAACATTGGGTGTTACACCGGTAGCCTTTGTGGGAGTCATCAGCTATGTTATCGCGATTATGCTCACATCTATGATAGGGTGAAGCCCATGAACGTTGCACTAGAAATTTTCTTTCTTTGCCTATTAGCTTTATCGGGGGCATGCATCTTCGGAAGCATGTTTGCTGTTGTTCGAGGGCTTTTTAAAGGGCAAAAATAATATTTTCCAATCGTCGACTCTATGAGAGGTGTTGACGCTCACTGTAGAGCGTTGACACCTCTTTTTTATTGCGTTCTTCTGAACACCAGAAAATATAAGTTTTTTGTTGATGTAGCTGTAGTATCGCGCAAAATTATGATGGCTTATAGACTAGAACCATGCCTATTGAAATTCCCAGTAATTTAACCCCCGAACTTGTTCCACTCTCATGGCTTCTTGGCACGTGGGAAGGTACCGGAACCTTATGGTACGACGAAGAAAACGGAACACCATTTGGGCAAATCATGACATTTACACAAGATGGTTTACCCTTCGTTGAATACCGTGCAGAGTCCTTCCTCCTTGACGATGACGGAAATAAACTGCGCCCGCTCACAGTAGAGACTGGTTTCTGGCAGATTGACAGAACCCAATGCGATGCAGATGTTGGCCCAGGACTTAAACCTGCTGACATCGTACCTGCCTACCCTGACGCCGAATCAGTTGAAAAACTACGTAACGGTGATGACGGGTTTAACATTCTTGCTGCTATCACTCACCCCGGCGGTATTAGTGAAAACTATGTAGGGCTCATTAAAGGCCCTGTTATTCGTATGCAAACCGGAAACCTCATGCGCGATGAAATCTCTAAAGAATACGCTGGTTCAGTGCGTCTTTGGGGTCTGGTGAATGGAAACCTCATGTGGGATTGGGAAATTGCTGATCAAGAGGGAAAACTCCATAAACATGCTTCAGCAGAACTACGCAAAACAGGTTCCATGAGCGGTCTGGACCTTGGCGGACATGTCTTTAACACCGAAGCTGAAACTTCCGAAGACTCTTCGAAAGATACCGAGAACTAGAAGATGTCAGAGTACCTTAGCCCTCTTCATCAGGCATACGGCGTATTTGCTGGTTCTGGCGTAGACGCACCCGTAGCGGCACATTATGGTGACCCCATTAGAGAGCAACGACGTATCAGCTTAGGCGCTGAACGCCATGTCATTGCTGATTATTCTCATCTTGGGGTAGTTACCGTTGGTGGGTCTGACCGGCATCGTTGGCTTAGTTCTCTCTCTTCACAAGAGCTTTCGGGGTTGTCTGCTCACCATAGTACCGAGTTGCTATTACTTAGCCCACAAGGGCGTATTGAGTATGCCCCGTATGTTCTTGAAGATGGGGAGAAACTCTGGCTAATATGCGAACCACAACAGAATCAGCCATTGAGCGAGTACCTCAACTCTATGAAATTTATGCTTGATGTGACGGTTTCTGATGTCAGCGAAGACTATGCGGTGCTGTGTTCTTGGGATGACCCTCGTACGAATATTCAGGTGCCGGAGGCTCTCTCGAAAGCTCCGTGTTGGGAAGACCCTTGGCATAGTGTTTGTGCGGGGGGAGTCAGTTACACCGAAATAGATGCACAAGAGCATCCTGCCTGTGACTACCAACGTTTCATGTCTATTATCCCTCGTGAAGAACTCCTAGATATTGCTAGTGCTTGCGAGCTTGTAGGCATGTGGGCTGCTGAAGCGTTGCGTATTGAAGCGTGGAGACCTCGATATGCAACGGAAGTCGATCATAAGAGTATTCCTCATGAGCTAGATTATCTGCGAAGTGCAGTGCATCTTTCTAAAGGCTGTTACAAAGGTCAAGAAACGGTTGCTCGTGTACATAACCTCGGGCACCCTCCTCGACGTTTGGTTTTTCTTGACTTAGATGGTTCTGAACATACTCTGCCAACTGTTGGCGCTGGCGTGTATTTCAACACTCGGAAAGTAGGGGTTATCACTTCTGTCGCTCAGCATTGGGAAGCGGGGCCTATTGCGCTAGCTGTTATTAAACGCTCTGTGGATCCTCAAGCTCCGTTGCGTGTTGTTGATGAGTTGGAGGGTGCTGGCGAAGTTCATTATGCAGCGGCTCAGACTGTCATCGTCTCTGCTGATGCAGGGCAGGCTGTTGGGCGCCAAGAACGCCGCCAGTTCTTACGTCGTGAAGAATAAACTTTGGTGATACGACTGAGGGCTTTGGGTGTGTTACTTGTGGTAATACACCCAAAGCCCTCAGCTTTTATGAGGTGGTTTTATTCTTTAGCGTCCAAAGAGAACTTTAGCTTCATCCCAGCGTTCTTGCGGAACAGTTTTTAGTCCGTCGAGTGCTACTGAGAGGTCTACACGGTTAATGTCGGTGCCTTGGAGAGCTACCATTTTGCCCCAGTCTTTGTCATGAACCATATCAATAACTGCCATACCAAGACGAGTTGCCAGAACGCGGTCAAAACCGGTGGGTGCTCCACCGCGCTGGATGTGACCAAGAATGGTGTTGCGGGTTTCAATTCCGGTGATACGTTCGAGTTCTTGGGTGACGTATTCTCCGATACCTCCGAGACGGGGACGGCCGTCTTTTTCGAGGCCTTTATTGTGCAGTACTTCATCGAACCCTTCAGGGATGAAGCCCTCTGCGACAACAACCAAGGGGGAGCGTCCGCGTTCGTGAACTTCGCTGACCCACTTTGCAACTTGTTCCATCGAAACTTTTTGTTCGGGGATCAGGACGGCGTGAGCGCCTGCAGACATACCAGAATGTAGCGCAATCCAGCCAACGTGACGCCCCATCACCTCTGCAACCATGCAACGGTGGTGAGATTCGCCGGTGGTGCGTAGACGGTCCATTGCATCGGTTGCGATAGATACTGCGGTGTCGAATCCGAAGGTGTAGTCCGTTGCTTGGAGGTCATTATCAATTGTTTTGGGAACACCAACAACAGGTAGTCCTGCATCTGCTAGGCGTTTAGCGCCGGCGAGGGTTCCTTCACCGCCGATGGCGACGATAGCGTCGATGTGGTTGCGTTCCATCATGATTTCGATGTTTTCGGGTCCGCCGTGTGGTCCGTCAAACGGGTTGGTGCGGGAGGTTCCGAGAATTGTTCCGCCTTGGCGTGCTAGACCGCGTACCTTGGTACGGGGGAGATCCATATAATCTCCTTCGACAACGCCACGCCAGCCGTCGCGGAATCCAACGAACTCGTGTCCGTATGTTTTGATTCCGTTAAGTACAGCGCCGCGAATGACGGCGTTGAGTCCTGGGCAGTCGCCACCGGAGGTGAGTAGACCAATTTTCATAACGTGCGTCTCCTAAAGTCCCACAACGTAAAGTTGGGTTTTTATGTTTTTTGCTTCTGCGTCACCTTGAATTCGTGTGTGTTTTACCTAAAGTAAAACCTGAAAAATCAAGAGTTTCTACGGAAACCTATCCTTCAATCTATTGTAATGAATTTGGTGTTATGTGGGTAGTTGTGGGAGTTGTTGGTGTGTCTGAATCAGGTGATATACCCCATCAACCACAAATACCTACACCGCAGTAGCTAAAAGCTTTTGAATACGGCCCAAACCTTCGGCTAAATCATCATCTCCTAGCGCGTACGATAAGCGTAGATAACCGGAAGGACCAAAGGCTTCACCCGGTACAACAGCTACTTCTGCCTGATCTAAAATTACTTCTGCAAGAGTTGCTGAGCTGTCAATACTGACCCCTCCGATGCTCTTGCCGAAGAGCCCGCGAACATCTGCATAAGCGTAAAAGGCACCTTGAGGAGTTGGGCAGAAAACACCATCAATAGCATTAAGACCTGCAACCATGACCTTTCGTCTACGGTCAAAGGCTTCGTGCATAGAATGCACTGCATCAAGAGGGCCCGAAACAGCGCAAAGTGCAGCCTGTTGTGCAATGTTATTGACGTTAGAGCTCAAGTGAGATTGTAGGTTCGTTGCCGCTTTAACAACGTCGGCAGGGCCGTAAAGCCAACCAACACGCCAACCCGTCATCGCATAGGTTTTTGCAACACCATTGAGAATAATGGCGTAGTCGGCCAGCTCTGGAACAGCTTTGAGGATAGAAGTTGCTTGAACGCCGTCATAGGTGAGGTGCTCATAAATTTCGTCAGAGATAACAAAAATCTTTTTCGACAATGCCCATTCTCCAATGGCTTTTGTCTCTTCAGGGGTGTATACCGAGCCGGTAGGGTTTGACGGAGAAACAAAGATAAGGGCTTTCGTGGCAGGAGTATAAGCTGCTTCGAGCATCTCTACATTGACTTTGTAGTCTTGATGCGAGTCAGCAAAAACTTCGATGGGATTTCCTCCAGCAAGACGAATAGCTTCTGGATACGTTGTCCAATAGGGGGCTGGTAAGAGGACGTCATCCCCGTCTCCGATAACGGTTGCAAAAGCCTCGTAGACTGCTTGCTTGCCGCCGTTGGTGACAACAACTTGAGAAGCCTCAATATCAACGCCTGAATCACGTCGTGTTTTTTTGACGATAGCTTCTTTGAGTGCTGGCAGGCCGGGCGTTGGGCTATACCGAAAATTCTGTGGATTTTTGAGTGCTTGCGCTGCTGCCTCAACGATGTAATCGGGGGTGGGAAAGTCTGGCTCTCCTGCAGCAAATCCAATGACTGGTCTACCCTGTGCGATAAGAGCTTTTGCTTTGGAATCAACAGCCAAAGTTGCAGAAGGGGCAATAGCTCCAATACGGGGGGAAATACGTTGGGTAGTCATGGTCGAGACCTGCTTTCTGTACCGCAATTCTTAACGGCACTTTGCTTGAAAAATATGCTCGTATCACCATGCTAAACAATCTTCGGGTGCCGTGACGAGAGCCTATCGAGATAAACTCTAAGAAAAACAGATGTTTTACAGTGCAATAATGGTTTTTTGGACGCTAAAAGCACTTATTTGAACGTGAAATATGCAATAAAAAGTGTTGCTGGAATTGCCAAAGACAAAATAATCCCTTACAGTAGTCTTTGTTGTTCGCAACCGAACGATACCGTGCTGTCTGAAATGTCTATGACTTTCAACGCAGTGCATGAACGAAAGTTCAAAGGGTGGTGGCTCAATTGGTAGAGCAGCGGTCTCCAAAACCGCAGGTTGCAGGTTCGAGTCCTGTCCGCCCTGCAATAGCTCCGTAAAGAATTCAATAAAAAGGCGTTAATCTAGACGTTTTTTGAGATGGACCTAAGCAGAAAGGGGCGGGCCTGCCATGGCTGAAACTGCCACTAACGGAACCGCCGCCACTCAAGAGGACGGCGTAACAAAACGTCGCGGAATCTTCGCGCGTATCTTCCAATTTATTCGTGAAGTAATTAGCGAACTTAAAAAAGTTACGACTCCCACTCGTAAAGAGCTCGTCAACTACGTCATTATTGTTTTGGGCTTCGTTACTTTCATGATTCTTCTCATCTTCGGTCTTGATTATCTATTTGGTCAGGCTGCGTTCTGGATTTTCGGAAACGGAACAATTAAGTAAACTTTTAAGAATCTGCAACTAATAGAGCCAGATAAGTTCAAGAGAAAGTAGGAGAACCGTGTCCGAGCAGGAACTTGCACACGAAGCGCAGGAAGCTGTTGAGGTTTCTGAGCAGGCTACCGCTGATGACGCGCAGGTCGAGGCAGAAGACGCTCTAGACGTTAACGCCTCAGAAGAAGAAACCCTCGAAGCCTCAGAAGAAACTTCTGAGGAAGAATCTGCTGTTGACTCTGAGCCAGCGGTTGACCCTCTAGAGGCTTTTAAATCTCAATTGCGTCGTCAAGAAGGCGACTGGTTTGTCGTTCATACTTATGCTGGTTTTGAGAACAAGGTTAAAGGCAACCTCGAATCTCGTGCGCAGACTTTGAACATGGAAGATTACATCTTTGAAGTACAAGTTCCTATGGAAGAAGTCAAAGAATATAAAAACACTGTCGAAAAAATTGTTCGCCGTGTTCGTATTCCCGGTTACGTTCTTGTGCGCATGGAACTAACCGATGAGTCATGGGGTCTTGTTCGCCACACTCCCGGTGTTACCGGATTTGTCGGCTCTGACGCCTACAACCCTGTTCCACTACGTTTGAACGAAGTCATCGATATGTTGGCTCCGGTATTTGTTGAAGAACAGGCGAAGGCTGGCAACATTGAACCTCCTCAGCCTCAAATTGAGGTTGATTACGAAGTCGGAGAAACCGTCAATGTTAAAGACGGCCCATTCGTGGGGTACCCAGCAACCATTTCTGAGATTAAGCCAGAATCTTCTTCATTGGTTCTTCTCATCTCTGTCTTCGAACGTGAGACTCCTGTAACGGTATCTTTCTCGCAGGTTGAGAAAGTCTAAAACCATCTTGAGTTTTTGATAAAGCTCTCACGATGGGGTGTTCTGTACGTGTGTATGGAACACCCCATCTTTTTATAAAAGCTTTGGGTGTAAGAAATAGGCTTTATTCTTTGTGTTGAATGAGACACTATATTTTGAGCCTTTTTCTTGGTAAATATCTCATAACCCGTTAGAATGGTGGTTTGTATGCGCGCGTTTACGCTTGCGCCTACGCATATCGACGGTCGCGCCACGACTGTCACCCGCCAGCGTCACGCTCCTGTGCGTTGGTTCAACAGCTAAGAAAAGGACCTAACATTGGCTCCCAAGAAGAAGGTCGCAGGCCTCATTAAGCTGCAAATTCAGGCTGGTGCCGCTAACCCGGCTCCTCCCGTTGGCCCTGCATTGGGTCAGCACGGTGTTAACATCATGGAATTCTGCAAGGCATACAATGCTGCAACCGAATCCATGCGTGGAAACATCGTTCCTGTAGAAATCACCGTATACGAAGACCGTTCATTCACCTTCGTGACCAAAACCCCTCCAGCTTCTGGTTTGATTAAGAAAGCTGCTGGCGTTGCTAAAGGCTCCGGTGTTCCTCACACCAACAAAGTTGGTTCCATTACCGAAGCTCAGGTTCGCGAAATTGCGGAAACCAAGATGGTTGACCTCAACGCAAATGATATCGATGCAGCAGCAAAGATTATCGCGGGCACTGCACGCTCCATGGGTATTGAAGTTAAGTAACTTCACCGCCTAAATAACCCAAAATAATTTTTGGTTTTTGAAAGTATTTATCACCCGTAAGGGTATGTGGCAGAGTCGAGCGCGACTCAAAAAGACCACAACTGCATAAGGAGAAAAGCAGATGGCAAAGCGCAGCAAAGCGTATCAGGCAGCTGTAGCCAAAATTGAAGAGGGCAAGCTCTACACCGCCGCTGAGGCAATTGAGCTTGTTAAAGACATCTCTTCTGAAAAAGCACATTCAACCGTTGAGGTTGCAATGCGTCTTTCCGTAGATCCCCGTAAGGCAGACCAGATGGTACGCGGTACCGTCAACTTGCCAAACGGCACCGGTAAGACCGCTCGCGTTGTTGTTATCGCCGCTGGCGATAAAGCAGCAGCTGCAGAAGCAGCAGGAGCAGACTTCGTTGGTTCTGACGAACTCATCGCAAAAATTGCTGGCGGATGGACTGACTTCGACGCAGCAGTTGCTACCCCTGACATGATGGGCAAAGTTGGTCGCTTGGGTAAGATTCTTGGCCCTCGCAACCTCATGCCTAACCCCAAGACCGGCACCGTAACCATGGATGTTGCAAAGGCTGTTAACGACATCAAGGGCGGAAAGATTGACTTCCGCGTTGATCGTAACGCAAACTTGCACTTCATTATCGGTAAAGCTTCTTTCACCGCTGAACAGCTCACCCAGAACTTTGAGGCAGCTCTTGAAGAAATTCACCGTTTGAAGCCTTCCTCTGCAAAGGGCCGTTACATCTCCAAGGTAACTGTTGCTCCTACATGGGGCCCTGGTGTACAGATTGACCCTTCCGTGGTTGCTATCTAAGGACTTCATAAATATTTTCTATAACAAGAAAGTATTCTTCGTTGGCTCGTACCAATATCGGTGCGGGCCAACGTCGTTTAAGAGAAATCCACTCATTTAAGTGACTCCTATCCCATGTGAGTAGTAGAGGTTGCGCAGAGTGTGGCAGATGTGGTTTGATAGAAGAACCAAAGACCGCCGGTCTGATTTTTGACACGCTTAAGGCTCGTCAAAATGATAAGAGTTCTCTAAGAACCGCCAGCGTAGGTGAACGAATATTATCTATAGTTCTCATATGCTCATAGAATATGAGTATGTCAAAACTTTAGGTATACCTCGTCGCTTACGCGTCGAGGTTATTTTTTTGCCTCAAGGCATCTTAGACGCTTTACCGGTGACCAAGAATCGGAAGGAATACCATGGCGACACAGGAAAAGGTTTCTGCTGTTTCCGAGCTGAAGGCACGCTTCGAACGCTCAAACGCAGTCATCCTCACTGAGTACCGCGGTCTCACCGTTGCACAGCTCAAGCAGCTTCGTCGTGCACTCGGTGCTGAGACTGAATATGCTGTGGTGAAGAATACCCTTGCTGCTATTGCAGCTAAGGAAGCTGGAATCGACGCATTCGAAGGCCAGCTTGCAGGTCCTAGCGCAATTGCTTTCATCGACGGTGAAATCATTGACGCTGCAAAGGCACTGCGTGACTTCGCCAAAGAAAACCCCCAGCTTGTGGTCAAGAGCGGCTACTACGAAGGTGAAGCTCTCGACGCTGCTGGTGTTGACAAATTCGCAAGCCTTGAATCTCGCGAGGTTCTCCTTGCAAAGGTTGCAGGTGGCGCAAAGGGTGCTCTCGCAAAGATTGCACGCACTGTAGACGCACTACGCATCAAGCTAGAAGAGCAAGAAGGAGCAGAAGCATAATCTTCAACGATTATGTTTTAGCATCCGTTCAACTAGTTCGCTCATCTAGCGATGAGCAACCCCAAAGATTTCATATGTAGACAAAAGCTCTACACCTGATCATAAGAAGGAGCCAAAATCATGGCTAAGCTTTCCATTGAAGAACTCATTGAAGCTTTCAAGGAACTCTCCCTCGTAGAGGTTTCCGAATTCGTTAAGGCATTCGAGGAAGAATTCGACGTTACCGCAGCAGCTCCTGTTGCAGTAGCTGGTGTAGCTGGCGGCGAAGCTGCAGCTGACGAAAAAGACGAATTCGACGTAGTTCTCGAATCCGCTGGCGACAAGAAGATCGCAGTTATTAAGGAAGTTCGTGCCCTTACCTCCCTCGGTTTGAAGGAAGCTAAGGACCTCGTTGATTCCGCTCCTAAGGCTGTTCTCGAAGGCGCTTCCAAGGAAGACGCTGAAAAGGCTAAGGAACAGCTCGAAGGCGCAGGCGCAACCGTTACCCTTAAGTAATCGGTTCTTGACAAGAGTCTTTGTAACACTGGGCAGTATCGCTTTGGCGGTACTGCCCAGTGGCGTTTTAAGATACCTGTCACAACACGAACTAAAGACGGCTATTCTACGAGCAACTCATCCCTTTTGGTATATAGAATGTCGGTAAAGATACATGAGGGGAAAACCGGATATGTCAGAAAAAAACCGCCATTTTACTGTCCGCGAAGCAACAGAAGCTGACTATGCAGGCGCTATCGAAGCACTGACAAACGCTTTTGAACATGACCCCGTCATGAGTCACGCCATGGGTGGAACTCATCAAGGAGCCAAAATACGTGAGCTCTTTGAATTCCAGATTCGTAACACCTACGCTTCTAAAGGCAAAATAGACATCGCCGTCGATGAAAATGACACAATCCTTGGGGCAGCACTCTGGCTCAGCCCTGAAGGGCAAAAAGGTAACCTGCTGGCAGACCTGCGTGCCCTACCTCAATATACGAAACTCTTAGGGCGTTCACTCTTTAGTGCCGTCATCACCGAAATCAAACTTTTACGTGCTCGACCAGCTTTTGACCACTGGTATCTTTACACTATCGGTGTTCACGAATCTGCTCGTTCTTGCGGAGTAGGTAGCGCACTTCTCGACTATCGGCTAGCGCGCACTGGCAGGTGCGGGTCTTATCTTGAAGCTTCAACCTACCGTAGCGCTTCTCTCTACCGTCGACATGGCTTCACCGAACTCGGCGCTTTTAAAGGTGGTAAACCGGCTGTTGGCATGTGGCACCCAGCGCCGGTGAGCCTCATCGACGAACATCTTCCCACTTCATCAACTAAATAGTCATTCTTGACAGATGAGAAGAAGCGTTCCCCTCGCCATGACATAAGGTGCCTAATACAAGAACACGGCCAGAAAAACATATATTTTTTGGATGTGATGTGGCAGACTTTTAACAAATATATATGCTGTTATGCGCAGCGGGAGAGACCACCAAAATACCCAATACGGTGGCGCCGAAGGAGCAAATCCTCCCCAGGAAACTCTCAGGCACAAAGTACCGCTGAGCCAGGCAACTCTGAAGAGGAGAAAACACGATTCTCCACCGAAGGGGCAAATCTATGCTGATGAACCCAACCGTCATCAGTACAGACTAAAACTCTCAGGTCAGAAACAGAGCGGGGAGGTCTTAGCGCACTCTCACCTTTGAGGTGCTATCAGACCAGGAGAATATCCCATGCTATTTATTGACCGTCACCTAGGGCCACGAGCTGAAGACCTCCGCGCCATGCTGAGCACCATCGGCTACGACTCACTCTCAGCACTTATTGCAGACGTCGTACCAGCAAATATTCGGATGGAGCAAGAACTCAACCTCCCCGAACCCCTCAGCGAAGAACAAGCCCACAAAAAACTTCGAGAATACGCATCTCACAACATTCTCAAAACTCAGATGATTGGTGCCGGTTATTACGATAGCGTCACCCCTGCCGTACTACGTCGAAATATCCTCGAAAACCCCGGCTGGTACACCAGCTACACCCCCTACCAACCTGAAATCTCTCAAGGCCGTTTAGAAGCACTACTTAACTTCCAAAATACGGTCATGGAACTGACCGGACTAGACATTGCCAACGCCTCACTCTTGGACGAAGCAACTGCTACAGCAGAAGCCGTCGTGATGATGCACCGCGCAAACCGCAAAGTTAAAAACGGTTTCTTCGCCATCGACTCCCGATGCCTACCCCAAACTCTTTCCGTCGTTCGTGGACGTGTCGAAGCTCTCGATATTCCCATGGTCGTAACCGACTTCTCCGACGGGCTTCCAGAAGGCGACCTTTACGGTATCGTTCTCGCATACCCCAGCCATGATGGACACATCCGAGACATTAAAGAGCTCATCGACCAAGCCCACCAACGACAAGCGCTCGTCACCGTAACCGCAGATTTACTAGCTCTAACACTCTTACGTTCACCCGGTGAACTTGGTGCAGATATCTGCGTCGGTAACAGCCAACGCTTTGGCTTACCATTCTTCTTTGGCGGACCCCATGCAGCTTTCATGGCAACCCGTAAAGGCATGGAACGAACTTTACCGGGGCGTCTGGTCGGAGTATCACAAGATACCGCCGGAAAACCCGCCTATCGTCTTGCGCTACAAACTCGTGAACAGCACATCCGCCGTGAAAAAGCCACCAGTAACATTTGTACTGCACAGGCTCTACTCGCCATTGTCGCTGGAGCTTACGCTCTCTATCACGGGCCAGAGGGACTCCGCGAGATTGCTCGTCGTCTGCACCGCAACGCTTCACGTGTTGCCCAGAGCCTGAGCGCAACTGGACTCAAACTCGTGCATCAAGACTTCTTCGATACTGTCGCCTTCGACGCACCATCACGTGCTGACGAACTCGTTGCTGCTGCACTTGAAGCCGGCATCAACATTCGTAAAATCAACAGTGACCGTATCAGCATCTCCATCGGCGAATCTCATGATGAAGACACTCTACGGAACCTTGTGGAAGCACTCGGCGGAACTCTCGTAGAAGAGAGCGCAGAAGAACAATACCCCATGCCTGCTGAACTGCTACGCGATGACGATTACATGCAGCATCCGGTGTTCCACAGTTACCGTTCAGAAACTGCCATGATGCGTTATCTTCGTAAGCTTTCTGACAAAGATCTTGCTCTGGACCGCACCATGATTCCTCTGGGCTCTTGCACCATGAAACTTAACTCTGCTGCTGAGATGGAGCCTATCTCTTGGCCAGAATTTGCTGGTATTCACCCACTTGTACCAGCTGAACAAGCTCAAGGCTGGTTAGAACTCATCGAGGAGCTCTCTGCATGGCTCATCGAAATTACCGGATACGATGCTCTGTCCATGCAACCAAACTCTGGTGCATCTGGAGAATACGCAGGGCTACGCGCCATTCGTTCTTACCACCAAGCGCGTGGAGAAGAACAACGCAACGTCGTCCTGATCCCGTTATCTGCCCATGGCACTAACGCTGCTTCTGCTGCTCTGGCTGGACTTTCTGTTGCTGGTGTAGCTACGGCAGAAGATGGCTCTATCGATGTGGCGGACCTCCGCGCCAAAATTGAAAAATATGGTGACACTATCGCCGCAATGATGATTACCTACCCGTCAACTCATGGTGTATTTGAAGAACAAGTTGTTGAAGTCTGCCAGCTTGTTCACGAAGCCGGCGGACAAGTGTACGTGGACGGTGCAAACCTTAACGCGCAGATGGGCCTATCCCAACCCGGACGATTCGGGGGAGACGTATCACATCTGAACCTTCACAAAACTTTCGCTATTCCTCACGGAGGAGGAGGTCCCGGTGTCGGCCCTATCGGTGTGAGAGAACACCTCGCACCCTACTTGCCCACAAACGCCTACCACAACGATAAAGAATCTTCGCCCTTACCGATTTCTCAAGCGATGTACGGTTCTGCGGGGGTACTTCCCATCTCGTGGATGTATATTGCCATGAGTGGTGCTCAAGGGCTTCGTTCCAGCTCCGAAACTGCCATCGTTAACGCAAACTATATTGCTAAAAAACTGGGGGATAAGTATCCGGTACTGTACACCGGAGACCATGGTTTGGTCGCACATGAATGCATTCTTGACGTGCGTGAGCTAACCGCGGCTAGTGGCGTCACTGCCGAAGATATCTGTAAACGCCTGATGGACTACGGATTCCATGCACCGACCTTGGCGTTCCCCGTACCTGGCACATTGATGGTTGAACCAACGGAATCTGAAGACCTTCAAGAACTTGATCGTTTTATCGACGCCATGAGCTGTATCTACGATGAGATTCAGCATGTCATCAGCGGAAAAGTGAGTGTCGAAGAATCACTTTTGCGCAATGCTCCACATACGGTTGATGTCGTTACTGCAGATACCTGGGATCGGGCGTACTCTCGTTCTGAAGCTGCTTATCCGGTGTCTTCTTTGCGCCATCAAAAATACTTCCCCTCGGTTGGGCGTATTGATGGTGCTGGCGGCGACCGTAATCTTATCTGCCAGTGCCCACCTATGGAAGCTTTTGAGATGGAATCATCTGCTTCTGAAACACACTAACTGAGTTAATCGGCTCAAAATATGTCTGAGGTGGGGTAAATAATGATGTTTGCCCCACCTCTGAACCCCATCTGTTAAGAAAGTATGTGTAAGACATGAGTAAGAAAACCCCACTACACGAAGAACACCTCGCATTAGGCGCCACCTTCACCGATTTTGGTGGTTGGGATATGCCCGTAAAATACACCAATGACGTTCAGGAGCACCATGCTGTACGTCAACGTGCTGGTCTCTTTGACCTCTCTCATATGGGTGAGTTTCGTGTGAGCGGTCCGGACGCTGCCGCATTTTTAGACTATGCCCTCGTCTCGAATATGAGTATTCTCAAAGTTGGTAAAGCCAAATATTCGATTCTGGTCAACGAAGATGGCGGGGTAATTGACGACCTGATTACCTATCGTCTAGCTGAGGACGAATTTCTTGTAGTACCTAACGCTTCTAACGTAGAGATTGATTATCAGACGTTGCAAGAGCGTACGGCAGAGTTTGACGTAAAACTAGTCAACGAATCTGAAGATACTGCTTTAATTGCTGTTCAAGGCCCACGGGCTGAAGATATTATTTTGGCCATGGAGCCGAGTGCCCCTCAAACGGTACGTGAGCTGAAATATTATGCTGCAACACCGCTGAATCTTTCTGGCCTCTCAGTACTCTTAGCTCGTACCGGATACACCGGAGAAGACGGCTTTGAAATCTACATACCGGCACATCAAGCCGGTGATCTATGGTCGGCTGCTATGAACGCTGGCAAGGACTTTGACATGATTCCTGCTGGTTTGGCAGCACGCGACTCTTTGCGCTTAGAAGCTGGTATGCCTTTGTATGGTCATGAGCTGGGTCTAGATATCACTCCGTACGAGTCTGGTCTAGGGCGTCTAGTTGATATTGCGCTAGAGAAAAAGAGCAGTGACTTTGTAGGGCGTCAGGCGTTGAGTGTGCTATCTCAAACCGTGCCTCAGCGTTCTCTCGTTGGGCTTAAAGCACAGCAAAAGCGCCCTGCCCGTGCTGATTCTCAACTGATGGATGGCGAGAAGAACATCGGATATGTTACCTCAGGTATTCCTTCACCTACGTTGGGATACCCGATTGCGATGGCTCTAGTGGAGAGCTCGTATGCCGCGGAAGGAAACACTATTGATGTTGATATTCGTGGTAAACGAGCACCATTTGATGTGGTTGCTGTTCCGTTTTATCGCCGATAATATGTGGGTTCACCTTCATAAGCGGATAAAAGTTTCTTGGTAGAGACTCTTATCTTGTAGAACTGTAGAGGCTTGATTTGCGTATTCCCACTCCATCCTGTGTGATGGAACGTTCATCAAGCTTTTACAGTTTCCTCTTATTATCCCCCGTAAGAGGTTGATATTTTAGCGCAGTTAAACGCTAAAAATGCATAGAAAAAGGAAAGCACACAGGATGAACATTAGTGATGAACAGATACAAGCTGAATCATTAAACTACGATATCTCTGTCTTTGAATTATTTTCGATTGGTATCGGGCCTTCCTCTTCCCACACGGTAGGTCCGATGAGAGCAGCAAACCGTTTTATTGCAGAGCTCATTGATACGGGAAAACTTCAGAACGTGTCACGCATACATGTGGATCTTTATGGTTCGTTAGCAGCAACTGGAGCCGGACACGGTACGATGAGCGCCATCATTAAAGGTTGTGCAGGTTTTGTTCCGGAGACCATTAACATTGCCCAAGCTGAACGAGTGATGGCAGATAACCAACGTGATGGTATTTTGCCGTTAGCAGGTTTTCCCTCTAGCTCTTATCAAGACGGTGCACCTGATGCCGGTGAGGCATTATGTGTTGGTCCGGTTGTGAACTATCGTGAATCTGATATGACGCTGCGTCCGTTGACTGTTTTAGCGAGGCATACAAACGGCGTTAAAATTGCAGCTTATGATACTTCCGGTCTTCTCCTTGAACGCACCTATTTTTCTATTGGTGGAGGATTCATTGTCGAGGAGAACGAAACTTTAGATGATTCTTCAGGACTTAACGAAGCACCCTATCCTTTTGGTTCAGGTGAAGAACTTGTGTCTTTGGCAAATAAGGCAGGGCTATCTAT
Organism: Rothia sp. P13129; assembly: GCF_048512865.1. Taxonomy (NCBI): domain Bacteria; kingdom Bacillati; phylum Actinomycetota; class Actinomycetes; order Micrococcales; family Micrococcaceae; genus Rothia; species Rothia sp. P13129. The sequence continues at coordinate 146,977 of NZ_JBLXYA010000004.1, read as the reverse complement.
CGCTCAGCTGAAGATGCGTAATGAGCTTTCAGCTCGTTCTGAACAGGAGATTCGTCAGGGGATTCTCGCTATCCATCGGGTGATGAAAGAGTGTATTGGTTCTTCATTATCTCGTATGGGGTATTTGCCGGGGGAGCTTAAAGTACGTTGTCGTGCAGCAGCGTGGCACCGTGATTTGTTAGCAGAAGACCCTCAAAAGAGCCCTGAGTTTGCTATTGATTGGGTGAATTTGATGGCTTTGGCCGTGAACGAAGAGAACGCATTTGGTGGCAGGGTAGTGACTGCTCCGACGAATGGCGCTTCGGGTATTATTCCGGCTGTTTTGCACTATGCGTTGAACTATCTTCCGGGGGTTCGTACATGCGGTGTCGCTAAACGTGAACAGCTTATTGTTGACTTCTTCTTATGTGCTTCTGCTATTGGTGCTTTGTATAAAAAACGGGCTTCTATCTCTGGGGCTGAGGTGGGGTGCCAGGGAGAGGTTGGTACGGCTTCTTCTATGGCTGCTGCGGGGTTGGCTCAGGTGATGGGCGGTAGTAATGAACAGATTGAGAACGCTGCAGAGATTGCCATGGAACATAATCTTGGTCTGACATGTGACCCTGTAGGTGGGTTGGTGCAGATACCGTGTATTGAGCGTAATGCGATGGCGGCGGCGAAGGCTATTAATGCTGCACGTATGGCGCTTCGTGGAGACGGTGAACATCGGGTGTCTTTGGACCAAGTTATTGAAACAATGCGTCAGACTGGTGAAGATATGAGCCACCGGTATAAAGAGACATCGATGGGTGGTTTAGCTGTTAACGTTGTAGAGTGTTAGGTACACCATAAAAAAGAAAAGTTGCATATTTTCCGTGATGGTTGTATGGACTTTAGTTTTTTCTTGCTGTATTGTGAATACTTACGCTATCCATAACCTTTCTGCCTTCATATAGCGGTGGGCATGGGTGAAACAGAGCAAAAACAAGTATTTCGTTCCCAAAAGTTCCCAACACCCGAAGCCTTATGCACGTCGTGCGTTGCGGTTCTTTTCCACGGTTTTACTATGTTTTCTGGGACAGCGAATATGAAACAGACAGGTCTGTGGAAGGATCCAACTTGGTCGCCTCGAGCACCTCTAATAACGAAGCCGCTAACGGCACAGTGAACCGTTTAGGTACACCAAGCCGAATTTCATTCGCAAAGATTTCTGAGCCCCTGCAGGTTCCTGACTTGCTTGCTCTGCAAACTAACAGCTTTGATGCCCTCATCGGTAACGAACGCTGGGCGCAACGCGTAGCAGAAGCAGCAGAAACGGGCGATACCTCAGTACAACCCGTCTCTGGGCTTGCTGAAATCTTTGACGAAATTTCTCCGATTGAAGATTTCCAAGGAACGATGTCTCTATCGTTCTCCGAACCTGAATTTGCTGAACCAAAGTACAGCATGGAACAGTGCAAGGATCGCGACGCGACCTACTCTGCTCCGTTGTACGTTAAAGCAGAATTCATGAACAACAACACTGGCGAGATTAAACAGCAGACCGTGTTCATGGGTGATTTCCCGCTCATGACCGATTCTGGTACGTTCGTCATCAACGGTACTGAGCGTGTCGTTGTATCTCAGCTGGTTCGCTCTCCTGGCGCATACTTTGAGAAGTCCGTAGACCGTACTTCCGATAAAGATATCTACACAGCAAAAATCATCCCTTCCCGTGGTGCATGGTTTGAGCTTGAAATCGATAAGCGTGACCAAGTCGGCGTACGTCTTGACCGTAAGCGCAAGCAGTCTGTTACTGTGCTCCTCAAAGCTCTTGGCTGGAGCGAAGCAAAAATTCTTGAAGAATTTGGTGAATTTGACGCTATTCGCGCAACCCTAGAAAAAGACACCGTACAGACTCGTGACGAAGCTCTACTCGATATTTACCGTAAACTTCGCCCAGGTGAACCTCCAACGGTTGATGCTGCCCAGAACCTTCTGGACAACATGTACTTCACACCAAAACGCTACGACCTTGCAAAGGTTGGCCGTTACAAGGTAAACCGCAAACTCGGTGTTGAAACTCCTCTTACTGACCCATCAGCTATGGTGCTCAGCCAAGATGACATTGCAGCGATGATTCGCTATCTCGTCACCTTGCACGCTGGCGGTAAGACCATTTCTGGTGTACGTGACGGAAAGCCCGTAGAAATCCGTGTTGATACTGACGATATCGACCACTTTGGTAACCGTCGTATCCGCGCTGTTGGCGAATTGATTGAAAACCAGATTCGTACCGGTCTTTCCCGTATGGAACGAGTTGTTCGCGAACGCATGACAACTCAGGACGTTGAGGCGATTACTCCTCAGACCCTGATTAACATCCGTCCCGTGGTAGCTTCCATTAAAGAGTTCTTCGGAACCTCTCAGCTGTCACAGTTCATGGACCAGAACAACCCTCTAGCAGGTTTGACACACAAGCGTCGTCTTTCTGCGCTAGGCCCTGGCGGTCTTTCACGTGACCGTGCAGGTATGGAAGTTCGAGACGTCCACCCCTCACACTACGGACGTATGTGCCCCATCGAAACCCCTGAAGGCCCCAACATTGGTCTAATCGGTTCTTTGGCAACATACGGACGTATTAACCCCTTCGGTTTCATCGAAACTCCTTACCGCCGCGTTATCAACGGTCAGGTTACCAATGAGGTTGAATACCTCACTGCAGATGATGAAAAAGGCACCACCATCGCTCAGGCAAATGCGCCTTTGACCGAAGACTTGCGCTTCGCTGAACCTACCGTTCTATGCCGTGCTGGCGACGGTTCTGGTGAAGCTGTGCTCGTAGATGCAACAGACGTTGAATACATGGACGTTTCACCACGTCAGATGGTTTCTGTTGCAACCGCTTTGATTCCTTATCTCGAACACGACGACGCAAACCGTGCGTTGATGGGTGCAAACATGCAGCGTCAGGCTGTTCCGTTGCTCGTCTCCGAAGCGCCTGTCGTTGGTACCGGCATGGAACGCTACGCAGCAATCGACTCTGGAGATTCTGTCCTAGCACGTAAAGCCGGTGTCGTATCTGAGGTTTCTGCAGACCTTGTCATTGTTCGCAACGACGACGGTACAACATCCTCATACCCCATCTCTAAGTTCAAGCGTTCAAACCCCGGTAACTGCTATAACCACCGTGTTATTGTTCGTGCCGGAGACCGTGTTGAAGCTCAGGGACTTATCGCTGACGGTCCTTCTACCGATAACGGCGAATTGGCGTTGGGTAAGAACCTCCTCGTGGCATACATGTCTTGGGAAGGCTTCAACTTTGAGGACGGTATCATCCTGTCCCAGCGTATGATCTCTGATGACGTGCTGACCTCAATTCACATTGAAGAACACGAAATTGACGCACGTGACACCAAGCTCGGTGCAGAAGAAATTACTCGCGACATCCCCAACGTCTCTGAGGAAGTTCTTTCCGCACTTGACGAGCGCGGTATTATTCACATCGGTGCTGAGGTTGAATCTGGCGATATTCTCGTTGGTAAAGTGACCCCTAAGGGCGAAACTGAACTAACACCCGAAGAGCGACTTCTCCGTGCAATCTTCGGTGAGAAATCTCGTGAAGTTCGTGACACCTCTTTGAAGGTTCCTCACGGTGAATCAGGTACCGTTATCGCTGTTCGTACCTTTGACCGAGACAGCAGCACTGATGACGACGACGCACTACCTTCAGGTGTTAATCAGCTGGTACGTGTTTACGTCGCTCAAAAGCGCAAGATTACTGTGGGTGATAAGCTCGCAGGTCGTCACGGTAACAAGGGTGTTATTACAAAGATTCTTCCCGTTGAAGATATGCCCTTCATGGAAGACGGTACCCCTATCGACGTTATCTTGAATCCCTTGGGTGTTCCTGGTCGTATGAACATCGGTCAGGTTCTTGAGGTTCACACCGGTTGGTTGGCGAAACAAGGTTGGAAGATTGAAGGCAACCCATCATGGTTGAAGAACCTTCCAAACTTCCCGAAGGAAAGTGGCCCCACTAAGGTCTCCACCCCCGTGTTCGACGGTGCAGACGAAGTTGAGCTCTTTGACTTGTTGGATCACTCCAACCCGAACCGTGACGGTGAACGTCTGATCAACCGTAGTGGTAAAGCAAACCTCTATGACGGTCGTTCTGGTGAACGCTTCCCCGAACCCGTTTCGGTGGGCTACCAGTACATCTTGAAACTTCACCACTTGGTGGACGATAAGATTCACGCACGTTCAACTGGTCCGTACTCCATGATTACTCAGCAGCCGCTCGGTGGTAAAGCACAGTTCGGTGGTCAGCGTTTTGGTGAGATGGAAGTGTGGGCGCTTGAAGCATACGGCGCCGCATACACCCTTCAGGAAATCTTGACCATTAAGTCTGACGACGTTCACGGTCGTGTGAAGGTCTATGAGGCAATCGTCAAGGGCGAGAACATTCCAGAACCTGGTGTTCCTGAATCCTTCAAGGTGCTCATTAAAGAAATGCAGTCCCTCTGCCTGAACGTTGAAGTCCTTTCAACTGACGGTAAGACCATTGAAATGCGCGATGCTGAAGACGAAGGCTTCCGTGCAGCAGATGATCTAGGTATCGACCTATCTCATGCAGAGCCTAACTCTGTGGAAGAGGTCTAGCCCCTTCACGAGGTAGATATACCTGTTCATCATTTCTACGAAAATTAGTCTTCACAACTACTGAAAAGAGATAAGGACCAAATGTCCAACGAATCTTCACTCGGTTTGATGCGTATTGGCCTGGCCACCGCTGATGATATCCGCAGCTGGTCTTATGGTGAGGTCAAGAAGCCCGAAACCATTAACTACCGAACCCTAAAGCCCGAAAAAGAGGGTCTTTTCGACGAGCGTATTTTCGGTCCTACCAGGGACTGGGAATGCTACTGTGGCAAATACAAGCGCGTACGCTTTAAGGGCATTATCTGTGAACGCTGTGGCGTTGAGGTAACCCGCGCAAAGGTTCGCCGTGAACGTATGGGTCACATTCAGCTTGCTGCTCCGGTGACTCACATCTGGTACTTCAAGGGTGTTCCTTCACGCCTTGGTTACCTGCTTGATCTTGCTCCTAAAGATCTTGAAAAGATTATCTACTTTGCCGCGTACATGATTACCTCTGTGGATGAGGAAGGACGTCACGACGACCTTCCAAACCTTGAGGCAGCGTTCGAACGTGATAAGAAAGCTTTGGAAGCTCAACGTGATGCAGATATTAATCTCATCGCTCGTGAGACTGAAGAAGAACTTGCGCGCATTGAAGCTGAAGGTGGAAAAGCAGCAGAGAAGCGTAAACTTCGCGACCAAGCAGAACGTCAGATGGCATCTGTTCGTAAAAATGCTGATCGTGAAATCGAGTTTGAGCAAAAAGTTTGGGATCGTTTCAAGTCTTTGAAGGTTGCTGACCTTGAAGGTGATGAAGCGCTCTACCGTGCCATGGTTGATAAGTACGGTATGTACTTTGAAGGTTCCATGGGCGCTGAGGCTATTCGTTCCCGCCTAGAATCTTTCGACCTCGAAGCAGAAGCTGAAGCTCTCAAAGAGATTATTCAGACTGGTAAGGGTCAGCGTAAGACTCGTGCATTGAAGCGTCTAAAAGTTGTTAACTCCTTCTTGAGCACCACTAACTCACCTTTGGGTATGGTTCTTGAAGTTGTTCCTGTGATTCCTCCAGAATTGCGTCCTATGGTGCAGCTCGACGGTGGACGCTTTGCAACCTCCGACCTCAACGACCTCTACCGTCGTGTGATTAACCGTAACAACCGTCTCAAGCGTCTACTTGAGTTGGGTGCACCCGAAATCATCGTTAATAACGAAAAGCGTATGCTTCAAGAAGCAGTTGATTCGCTCTTCGATAACGGTCGTCGTGGTCGCCCTGTTACTGGTCCTGGTAACCGTCCGTTGAAGTCCCTTTCTGACATGCTCAAGGGTAAGCAGGGTCGTTTCCGTCAGAACCTCTTGGGTAAGCGTGTTGATTACTCTGGTCGTTCTGTTATCGTCGGTGGCCCTCAGCTTTCAATGCATCAGTGTGGTCTTCCAAAGCAGATGGCATTGGAGCTGTTCAAGCCCTTCGTGATGAAGCGTCTGGTAGACCTCAACCATGCGCAGAACATCAAGTCTGCTAAGCGCATGGTAGAGCGTTCTCGTTCTCAGGTCTGGGATGTTCTTGAAGAAGTGATTGCTGAGCATCCTGTGCTCTTGAACCGTGCACCTACTCTGCACCGTCTGGGTATTCAGGCGTTCGAACCTCAGCTTGTTGAAGGTAAAGCCATTCAGCTTCACCCTCTTGTATGCTCTGCGTTTAACGCTGACTTCGACGGCGACCAGATGGCAGTTCACTTGCCTCTATCTCCTGAAGCTCAGGCTGAAGCACGTATTTTGATGCTTTCATCCAACAACATTTTGAAGCCTTCAGACGGTCGTCCGGTAGCTGTTCCTGACCAGGATATGGTGATTGGTCTATTCCACTTGACCACACCTCAAGAAGACGCAACCGGCGAAGGTCGTATCTTCTCTTCCTTGGCAGAAGCTATTATGGCGATGGACTTAGGTCAGATTGCTATTAACGCTAAGGTCAAAATCCACTTTGACTCCTTCATCGCTCCAGAAGGTTTTGAAACTCCTGAAGGCTTTGAACAAGGTGGAAGCATTCTTCTTGAATGCACCGTCGGTCAAGTAATCTTCAACCAGACTCTTCCTGCTGACTACCCTTGGTATGGGGAAATTGCAGATAAGAAGCACCTTGGTTCTTTGATTAATGACCTCGCTGAGAAATACCCAATGAATGTCGTAGCTCAGACTCTTGATCAGCTCAAGAACACTGGTTTCTACTACGCTTCTCGCTCTGGTGTGACCGTTGCTATCTCAGATATTGCGGCACCTAAAGATAAGCCTGCCATTATGGAAGGCTATGAGAAGAAAGCTGAAAAGATTCAGCAGGACTTCGACCTGGGTCTTACCGGCGATAACGAGCGTCGTACCGAGCTGATTAAGATCTGGACTCAGGCAACAGATGAAGTTTCTGAAGCCATGAAACAGAACCTTGCAAACCTGAACACCACCATTAACCGTATGGTGACCTCTGGTGCTCGTGGTAACTGGATGCAGGTTCGCCAGATTGCGGGTATCCGTGGTCTCGTGTCGAACCCGAAGGGTGAGATTATGCCTCGCCCCATTAAGTCTTCATATCGTGAGGGCCTGTCCGTTCTCGAATACTTCATCGCGACTCACGGTGCTCGTAAGGGTCTTGCTGATACTGCGTTGCGTACGGCAAACTCCGGTTACCTGACTCGTCGTTTGGTGGACGTCTCTCAGGACGTTATTGTTCGTGAAGATGACTGTGGTACACGCCAAGGTCTAGACCTTCCATTGATCGATACTAAAGACGGTTCCTTGCACCAACAGGTCGAGACTGCTATCCATGGACGTTCTTTGGCAGTAGATGTCAAGGACGAATCTGGAGAGGTTCTTGCCGCTGCTGGTGCTGACGTATCTGATATCGTCATCAACAAGCTTTTCAAAGCTGGAATTGAACAGGTCAAGGTTCGTTCCGTATTGACCTGCCAATCTGCTGTTGGTGTCTGTGCCTTGTGCTACGGCCGTTCTATGGCTTCTGGTAACTTGGTAGACATCGGCGAAGCTGTTGGTATTATTGCGGCACAGTCTATTGGTGAACCTGGTACTCAGCTGACCATGCGTACCTTCCACACCGGTGGTGTCGCAACCGCAGGCGATATTACTCAGGGTCTACCTCGTATTCAGGAGCTCTTCGAAGCACGTACTCCTAAGGGCGTTGCACCTATTTCTGAGGTTAGCGGTCGTGTCTCTATGGAAGATACCGATAAGGCTTTGAAGGTTGTGATTACTCCTGATAACGGTGACGAACCTGTAGCTTATCCCGTTCTTCGTCGTTCTCGTCTGCTCGTGGCTGAGGGTGAACACGTTGAGATTGGTGATCAGCTGGTTGTAGGTGCCATCGATCCTAAGGAAGTACTACGTATTCGTGGTCCTCGTCATGCTCGTAAGCATCTTGTTGACGAGGTTCAGGACGTATACCGTTCTCAGGGTGTAGGTATTCACGATAAGCACGTTGAGGTGATTGTTCGCCAGATGCTTCGTCGTGTGACCGTTATTGACTCTGGTGAAACTGATCTTCTCCCCGGTGAGCTCGTAGAGAACCTTGCCTTCCAGGCGGCGAACCGTAAGGCCGTAGCTGAGGGTAAGCGTCCTGCTTCTGCTCGTCCTGAAATGATGGGTATTACGAAGGCGTCCTTGGCGACTGAATCGTGGCTTTCTGCTGCGTCCTTCCAGGAGACGACTCGAGTTCTTACTCAGGCTGCTATGGAACGTAAAGAAGATCCATTGGTCGGTCTTAAAGAGAACGTCATCATTGGTAAGCTCATCCCTGCTGGTACAGGTTTGGCTCGCTACAACGATATTGAAGTTGAGCCTACTGACGAAGCACGTGAACAGCTTTTCCAAGTCTCTGCAAGCGGTTTCAACGATTTCAGCTATGCAGCTGAGAACGAAGGTTCTATTTCTGCAGAGTTCCAGGCTATTCCTTTGGATGATTACGACTTCGGTAAATAATCTTCTCAAGGAGGCTTATTAGCCTAATGAAGCCAGAGGGGTTTCTTCTCGTATTGACGAGGAGAAACCCCTCCGGTGTTTTAAATAGATCTTCGAGAGATAAATCATAAGTAGGGTGTTTATGGGGCTGATATGCGTTGATATGTTGTGAAGGCTGAGGGCGTATTAATTTTTTGAAGATTGTGCAGAGTGTTTTCATAGGGGATGCTCTAAACTATTGCTTGCTGACCTTAGGTGTAGGCCAGTATTCACTCACATCGCTAACGTTAATTTTCTTTTAGGGGTTATTGTGTTATCTTCGCGCGCCGTTTCTCGGCTTCGTCGCACGTGTTCATTGGCTGTAGGTACGGCTTTGGCTTGTGCGTCCTTATCTGTAGTAGAACCAGCTCAGGCGCATCCTGGCTACTGGTATTCTCCGTACTATCAGTCTCAAAATTTTTCGGCTAGCCCGTATCTTATTGGTGCTGGTGTTGGCGACGTTACGGGTGAACCAGCTGAGGTTGGTTTCATGGGCTATGGTGATGGTCATCAGCTTGGTTCTGGTGTGATGAGCCGTTCGTATGCTCGTGCATTTGAGATTCAAGATCGTAATACTGGTGAGCGCAACCTGATGGTGGTGTTAGATCAGCTCTCAGCGTTCCAGAGCGTGCGTGATGAGGTGATTCGTCGTGTGCAACGCCAATATGGTGACGCTTATGGTGAGTCAAATATTATGATTACGGCAAATCATACTCACGCGACTCCTGGTGGTATTACCAAATATGGTTTGTACAACGTCACGACGAGCGGGTGGCACGAGGATACCTTCAACGCGACTGTTGAAGGCATTATGGACGCCATTGACGCGGCACACCGTGACTTAGCGCCAGGGAATCTTACCGTTTCTCATTCTCAGCTGACCGGTGTTGGTGTTAACCGTTCTATGGTTGCCTTACGTAACAACCCCCAGCAATTACAGGACAAACTTATTGATGGGGTAGATCCTACGACGGTTACGTTGCGTTTAGAACGTGATGGAAAAACTCGCGCACTGATTAACTGGTTTGCTATTCACCCTACGTCGTTGCCGACCACTAATACTCTTATCTCTTCTGACAATAAAGGGTATGCCCAGTGGCTTTTAGAGAATCAAGATCATGGTGTTGACCATTATTCTGGTGCAGGTGATGGCTTTATTGCAGCTTTTGCCAATAGCAATGCTGGAGATGTCTCGCCCAATACGTGGCTTCGCCCTGGTAAGGGACCAACTGATAATCCTTTCCAGAACATGAAGATTCAGGGTACTAAACAGGCTGATGCTGTTCGTGATCAGCTTCGGAGCCAAGGAGAACCTGTTGGGCAGGGACTTGGCTCTGCGGTGAAGTACTTTGACTTTAGTAATATGACGGTGGACGCTCAATATACTGGAACCGGTAAAGCCGAGCGTACCTGCCGTGCTTCTTTAGGGGAGTCCTTTGGGTCTGGTTCTGAGGAAGACGGCGGCGGTGGCCTCCCTATTTTTGGTGAGGGCGTTGGTACTAATAAATTCTTTTATGCAATGAGCCGTGCTGCTTATAACGTCTCTGCTGATTTGAAAGCATGCCAGTACCCTAAGGACCATTTGCTTGCAGTGGGTCTAGCTAACGCCGTTCAGGAGAAACTTCCTGTTCAGGTGATGCGTTTTGGTGACTACTATGTTCTGGGGTTGCCAGGAGAATACACGGGTGCTGTTGGCGTGCAGTATCGTCAGGATATGGCAAAGCTTTTTGGTGTTGATGAGTCTCATATTATTTTGCAAGGTTACACCAATGCTTATAACCATTATGTGACAACCCCTGAAGAATATGATTTACAGCAGTATGAGGGCGGTTCTACGATTTTTGGTCGTTATGAAGCGCCAGCTTTCCGTCAGAGTCTGCATGAGGTAGGTTCTGCCTTGCATCGTGGGGAGTCTTTAGATTTGGGGGATAAGCCTCAGACTCCTTATGCGGCAAAGAGCTCTAAGGGCAAGGTACTGTACGATACGCCTGGTGCTGGTAAGCGCTACGGACAGCAACTGCGTGCTCCTCAGAGCACGTGGCGTGGTGGTAGTGTCTCTGCTGAGTTCGTTGGTGCTCACCCGAATAACAGCGTACGTAAACAGGGCAGTTATCTTGAGATTCAGCGCTGGAATGGACGTGCTTGGGAATATGTTGCAAGCGATAACGATCCGAATACTCGTTTCCAGTGGAAACGTCATTGGGCATCTCAGTCTCGTGTGACGATTAGCTGGGATGTTCCTTCGACTGCTGTTTCTGGTACATACCGTATTTTGTACTATGGACATTCCAAGAACGGTTGGGGGCAGGTTTCTGCGTTTACGGGAACAAGCTCTGAGTTTAGGGTCTATTAAGACCTAAGGTATCCGAGGGGTATCGCATTATATGGTGGGGGCCTTGCTGGTTTATTTCTGGCAAGGCCCTTGAGTTTTAAGGATTAACTGGGTTAAGTGAGGTAAATCTCTGAGGTTTAGGGTAAACAATAGGGAATTACCGAGAATCTAGGTAGATTAAGGGCTCTAGAGCCGATATAGTTTGATACGAAGTACTTAGCCTCAGTGCCTCTAATGCTTGTTTGAAGCATTTATATCGGCGCATTCCAGCGTTGAACGGCAGAGCTAATGTGGGCTTCGAATTAATGGCAGTATGGATACAGTCCTTTGGTATTGATTTAAGTTTTTTTAATCTGATACCTAAATGCCATTTTTACGCATGCCCAGATAAAATTTTGTTGCACGCGCTGAACTAAGTTACCGTTATTGTGTATCGCAGGATACTCAGTACATTTGCTTCAATAACTCATGCATCATGCAGAACTCTGCACTGAGGTGAAAAGACGAAAGGGTTGTGAAAGACCAACCCGATAATCAGGAGATATTGTGCCTACAATTCAGCAGCTGGTCCGTAAGGGCCGGACTCCCAAGGTCGTAAAGACCAAGGCGCCCGCACTGAAGGGCAACCCTATGAAGCGTGGCGTGTGCACCCGTGTGTACACCACCACCCCGAAGAAGCCTAACTCTGCACTCCGTAAGGTAGCTCGTGTGAAGCTCAACGGTGGTATTGAAGTTACCGCTTACATTCCCGGTGAAGGTCACAACCTTCAGGAACACTCCATCGTGCTCGTGCGCGGTGGTCGTGTGAAGGACCTCCCCGGTGTTCGTTACAAGATCGTTCGTGGTGCTCTGGATACTCAGGGTGTTAAGGGTCGCGGCCAGGCTCGCTCCCGCTACGGCGCTAAGAAGGAGAAGAAGTAATGCCTCGTAAGGGTCCCGCTCCAAAGCGTCCCCTCGTAAACGATCCTGTTTACGGTTCCCCGCTGGTTACTCAGCTTATTAACAAAGTTCTTCAGGACGGCAAAAAGTCTGTTGCAGAGCGCATTGTTTACGGTGCACTCGAAGGCGTAGGTCAGAAGACCGGTGCAGACCCCGTAGCAACCTTGAAAAAGGCTATGGATAACGTCAAGCCCTCCTTGGAAGTTCGCTCCCGCCGTGTTGGTGGCGCAACCTACCAGGTTCCTGTTGAGGTTCGCTCCGGACGCGCAACTGCTCTTGCTCTTCGCTGGTTGGTTGGCTTCTCCAAGCTACGCCGCGAAAAGACTATGACTGAGCGTCTAATGAATGAGATCTTGGACGCATCCAACGGTCTCGGTGCCGCTGTGAAGCGTCGCGAAGACACTCACAAGATGGCCGAATCCAACAAGGCCTTCGCACACTACCGCTGGTAATTCTTTGAAATGCCTGTCGAGAATACTTCGTGTATTCCGGCAGGCTTTCGGAGTATCTCATAAGAGGAGACTCAAGTGGCACTAGACGTGCTTACAGACCTCAAGAAGGTCCGCAATATTGGTATTATGGCGCATATTGACGCCGGTAAGACCACCACAACCGAACGTATCTTGTTCTACACCGGTATTAACCACAAGATTGGTGAAACCCACGATGGCGCATCCACCATGGACTGGATGGCTCAGGAACAAGAACGTGGTATTACCATTACTTCCGCAGCTACTACCTGCTTCTGGAAGAACAACCAGGTAAACATCATCGATACCCCCGGCCACGTTGACTTCACCGTTGAGGTTGAGCGTTCATTGCGCGTCCTTGACGGCGCAGTTGCAGTGTTCGACGGTAAAGAGGGTGTTGAGCCTCAGTCTGAAACCGTTTGGCGTCAGGCTGACAAATACGAAGTTCCCCGTATTTGCTTCGTAAACAAGATGGATAAGCTCGGCGCTGACTTCTACTTCACCGTAGATACCATTATCAAGCGTTTGGGTGCTCGTCCTTTGGTTCTTCAGCTACCTATTGGTGCTGAGAACGACTTCCTCGGTGTTATCGACCTGCTCACCATGAAGGCATATGTCTGGCCTGGTGACGCTAAGGGCGATGTGACCATGGGCGCTTCTTACGAAACTCAGGAAATTCCTGCAGACTTGCAAGAAAAGGCTGAGCAGTACCGTGCAGAGCTCATCGAAGCTGTTGCCGAGTCCAGCGAAGAACTGATGGAAAAGTACCTTGAAGAAGGCGAACTTTCCCTTGAAGAACTCAAAGCTGGCATCCGTCAGCTCACCGTGAATAACGAAGCATACCCTGTTCTTTGTGGTTCTGCATTCAAGAACCGTGGCGTTCAGCCTATGCTTGACGCTGTAATCGACTACTTGCCTTCACCGCTTGACGTGCCTGCTGTTCGCGGTCACAAACTCAACGATGAAGAAGTTGAGATGACTCGTGAAGCATCTTCTTCTGAGCCTTTCTCTGCATTGGCGTTCAAGGTTGCAGCACACCCGTTCTACGGTCAGCTCACCTACATTCGTGTGTACTCCGGTACTGCATCTCAGGGTGAACAGGTTCTTAACTCCACTAAGGGCCGTAAAGAGCGTATCGGTAAGCTCTTCCAGATGCACTCCAACAAGGAAAACCCTGTTGAGCAGATTCAGGCAGGACACATTTACGCTGCTATCGGTTTGAAGGACACCACCACTGGTGACACCCTTTGCGATGCTGCTAACCCCATCGTTCTTGAATCAATGAGCTTCCCTGATCCTGTGATCTTTGTTGCTATTGAGCCAAAGACTAAGGGCGACCAGGAGAAACTCTCCACCGCTATTCAGAAGCTTTCAGCAGAAGACCCCACCTTCAGCGTTAATCTCAACGATGAAACCGGTCAGACTGAAATCGGCGGTATGGGCGAATTGCACCTCGACATCTTGGTTGACCGCATGAAGCGTGAATTCAAGGTTGAGGCAAACATCGGTAAGCCTCAGGTTGCTTACCGCGAAACCATCAAGAAAGCTGTGGAGAAGGTCGACTACACCCACAAGAAGCAGACTGGTGGTTCTGGTCAGTTCGCTAAGGTTCAGGTTTCCTTCGAACCTATTCCTCTTGATGCTGAAGAGCTTTACGAGTTTGATAACGTCGTCACCGGTGGTCGTGTTCCTCGCGAATACATTCCATCTGTTGACGCTGGTATCCAGGACGCTATGCAGCTTGGTATCCTTGCTGGTTACCCTGTTGTTGGTGTTAAAGCAACCCTCATCGACGGTGCATACCACGATGTTGACTCCTCTGAAATGGCCTTCAAGATTGCCGGTTCTATGGTGTTCAAGGAAGGCGCTAAGCGCGCTAACCCTGTTCTTCTTGAACCGCTTATGGCAGTTGAAGTTCGTACCCCAGAGGAATACATGGGCGATGTTATCGGCGACTTGAACTCTCGCCGTGGACAGATTCAGTCCATGGAAGATGCAGCTGGCGTTAAACTTGTCAATGCATTGGTTCCGCTATCCGAAATGTTTGGTTACATCGGCGACCTACGTTCCAAGACTCAGGGACGCGCTGTGTTCTCGATGGCATTCGATAGCTATTCTGAGGTTCCGAAGGCTGTTGCCGACGAAATCATTCAGAAGAGCCGCGGCGAATAATTTTTGCCTCAGTTCCGGCTCTTTAAACTATTGAGTCGAAAAATTCACTAAAAATACCCCTGAAAACAGCTTCTGGGTTTCATCTGACCGGTGTAATCCGCTAATGTAGACGCTAGACCGTTTCTTAACGGATTGCGCCGGTGAGATATCCGAGTGCATGTTTTCAAAATCGTTCTAGGAGGAACACCCTTGGCTAAGGCTAAGTTCGAGCGCTCCAAGCCTCACGTAAACGTTGGTACCATTGGTCACGTTGACCACGGTAAGACCACTCTTACCGCTGCTATCTCCAAGGTTCTTGCAGACAAGTACCCGGACATTAACGAGCAGCGCGACTTCGGTATGATCGACTCCGCTCCTGAAGAGCGTCAGCGCGGTATTACCATTAACATTGCTCACATCGAGTACCAGACCGAGAAGCGTCACTACGCACACGTTGACGCTCCCGGCCACGCTGACTATGTCAAGAACATGATCACCGGTGCTGCTCAGATGGACGGCGCAATCCTCGTGGTTGCTGCTACCGATGGTCCTATGGCTCAGACCCGCGAGCACGTTCTTCTTGCTCGCCAGGTTGGCGTACCTACCCTTCTTGTTGCATTGAACAAGTCCGACATGGTTGAAGACGAAGAGCTTCTTGACCTCGTCGAAATGGAAGTTCGCGATTTGCTTTCTTCCCAGGAATTCGACGGCGACGACGCTCCTGTTATCCGCGTTTCTGCTCTCAAGGCTCTTGAAGGCGACGCTGAATGGGTTGCGAAGATCGAAGAACTCATGGATGCAGTTGACAACTACATTCCGGACCCCGTTCGTGAAACCGACAAGCCCTTCCTCATGCCTATTGAGGACGTCTTCACCATTACCGGTCGCGGTACCGTTGTAACCGGTCGTGCAGAGCGTGGTACCCTCAACATCAACTCTGAGGTTGAGATCGTTGGTATCCGCCCCATCCAGAAGACCACCGTTACCGGTATCGAGATGTTCCACAAGCAGCTCGACGAAGCATGGGCAGGCGAGAACTGTGGTCTACTTCTTCGCGGTCTCAAGCGCGACGACGTAGAGCGTGGTCAGGTTGTTGTAGCTCCCGGCTCCATCACCCCTCACACTCAGTTCGAGGCAAACGTCTACATCCTTTCCAAGGATGAGGGTGGACGTCACAACCCGTTCTACTCCAACTACCGTCCTCAGTTCTACTTCCGTACCACTGACGTAACCGGCGTTATCACTCTTCCTGAGGGTACCGAAATGGTTATGCCTGGCGACAACACCGAGATGACCGTTGAGCTCATCCAGGAAATCGCGATGGAAGAAGGCCTCGGCTTCGCTATCCGTGAAGGTGGACGTACCGTTGGTTCCGGTCGTGTTACCAAGATTCTCAAGTAATAATCTTTGAGCGTCAATCAGAAGTTTTAGAACTTCAACTTTGAGCTGTCGATGATGGCTCGGCAGGGCCCCTCAGTAGTTTTATTGAGGGGCCCTGTTTTATGCCTCTTTATTCTACCCAGAGAACTTGCATGTGAAACTCGGCACTTTTAGGTATTGGGGTTGCTTATGCTTTTATTCTCTGCGAGAATAGTAAACGTTGTTCAAGCGCTTATCTGTCGTTTCTTTGCAAAATATGCCTTAATAGGGTGGTTATTTTGCGGAGGAGCAAACGAAGATAAGACCAAATATGACCCGGTTCCGAAGGCTTAGGCCGTTGTCTGTCCTCATTTAGGCGACACGCCCGAGTTCGGGGGTCGGTGCTTGGTCGAGTTGAGGAACCCTAACACCCTTTAGGATTCAGCTCGATTCAGGCGGCACGAAAGAAAAATATTTTTCTTTACCTCAAGTGCCAGAAAAAGGGGCGACCGCCCCGTTACAGGGAAGTACTTCAAGAAAGAGAGTCCGACAGATGGCGGGACAGAAAATCCGCATCCGTCTGAAGTCTTACGACCACGAGGTCATTGATTCTTCAGCACGGAAAATCGTTGAGACAGTTACGCGTGCAGGCGCGACGGTAGTAGGTCCAGTACCACTTCCGACCGAAAAGAACGTTTACTGCGTTATTCGTTCGCCTCACAAGTATAAGGACAGCCGCGAGCATTTCGAAATGCGCACGCACAAGCGTCTGATCGACGTTGTTGATCCGACCCCTAAGGCTGTTGATGCCCTCATGCGTCTTGACCTTCCGGCAGACGTGAACATCGAAATCAAGCTGTAGAGGATCGCATCTAATCATGACTAACACATTCGAGCGCCAGGTGAAAGGCTTGCTGGGTACCAAACTCGGCATGACTCAGATCTGGGACGAAAACGGCAAATTTGTGCCTGTTACCGTAGTTAAGGCTGACTCCAACGTTGTCACCCAGTTACGTAATCAAGAAACTGATGGCTACCAGGCTATTCAGATTGGTTTCGGTGCAATTGATTCTCGTAAAGTTACCAAGCCTCTAGCTGGTCACTTTGAGAAAGCAGGCGTAACCCCTCGCCGCCACCTAGTTGAAATCCGCACTTCTGATGCTGCAGAGTACTCCCTAGGTCAGGAATTGACCGTGGACCTCTTCGCAGAAGGTCAGAAAGTCGATGTCGTTGGCAAGACCAAGGGCAAGGGCTTCGCAGGTGTTATGAAGCGTCACGGCTTCAAGGGTGTTGGCGCGTCTCACGGTCAGCACAAGAACCACCGTAAGCCCGGTTCTATCGGTGGTGCATCATACCCCGCACGCGTGTTCAAAGGTATGCGCATGGCTGGCCGTATGGGCGCAGCACGCCACACCACTTTGAACCTGACTATCCAGGGTGTAGACGTCGAAAACAACGTACTTTTGATTAAGGGTGCAATCCCTGGTCCTAAGGGTGGCGTTGTTTTGGTTCGCACCGCTGTGAAGGGAGCCTAATTACAATGGCTGTCAAAACTGTCAAGGTAGACCTACCGGCAGACCTCTTCGACGCACAGGCATCTGTTCCTCTGCTTCACCAGGTCGTTGTAGCTCAGCTTGCTGCAGCACGCCAAGGTACTCACAAAACTAAGAACCGCGGCGAAGTTTCCGGCGCAGGTCGTAAACCTTTCAAACAAAAAGGTACCGGCCGAGCACGTCAGGGCTCCATCCGTGCACCGCATATGACCGGTGGTGGCGTCGTACACGGCCCAACCCCTCGCAACTATGCGCAGCGTACCCCCAAGAAAATGATTGCAGCTGCTTTGCGCGGTGCTCTCTCCGATCGCGCTCGTCACGACCGCGTACACGTTGTAGAGAACCTCGTTGAAGGCACCAAGCCTTCAACTCAGGCAATCAAGGCATCTCTTGCAAGCATCACCAGCCGTAAGAACGTTCTTTTGGTGATTGACCGCAAAGAAGATCTTGTAGCACTGTCAGCACGTAACCTTCAGAACACTCACGTCCTCTATGCAGACCAGCTGAACACCTACGATGTTCTCATCTCTGATGACGTAGTTTTCACCAAGGATGCGTTCGACATTTTCGTCGCAGTTGCTTCTAAGGCTAAGAAGGAGGCCGCTAAATAATGAGCGTCTCTACTTTCAAAGATCCTCGCGACGTGATTATCGCTCCCGTCGTGTCGGAAAAAAGCTACGGCCAGCTCGATGAAGGTAAATACACCTTCGTTGTTGCTCCTAGCTCCAACAAACTGGAAATCAAGCAGGCTATCGAAGAAATCTTCGGTGTCAAGGTTGCTTCCGTAAACACCGCTAACCGTCAAGGCAAGCGCAAGCGCACTCGCTTTGGCTGGGGTACTCGTAAGAACACCAAGCGTGCGATTGTAACCCTCAAAGAAGGCTCAATCGACCTCTTCGGCGGTCCGCAGGCATAGTCCTGCGGAGACCACTTTAGCGAAGGAAAGAAATACTAAATGGGTATTCGTAAACACAAGCCGACGACACCTGGTCGCCGTGGCTCGAGCGTTTCCGATTTCTCCGAAATCACCCGCTCAACCCCGGAAAAATCCCTGGTTCGTCCGCTTCCTAAAAAAGGCGGCCGTAACAACACCGGTCGTATCACCACTCGCCACAAGGGCGGTGGACACAAGCGTCAGTACCGTTTGATCGACTTCCGTCGTCACGACAAAGATGGTGTTAACGCACGCGTTGCACACATCGAGTACGATCCAAACCGTACCGCACGCATCGCATTGCTTCACTATGTTGATGGTACAAAGCGTTACATCGTTGCTCCTAACCGTTTGCAGCAGGGCGACATCGTTGAATCCGGTCCGTCTGCGGACATCAAGCCCGGTAACAACTTGCCACTACGCAACATTCCTGTGGGTACCGTTATTCACGCTGTTGAACTTCGCCCCGGCGGCGGAGCAAAGATGGGTCGCTCTGCTGGCGCTTCCATCCAGCTCGTTGCTAAAGAAGGTCGCTACGCTCAGTTGCGTCTTCCTTCCGGCGAAATTCGCAACGTAGACGTTCGCTGCCGTGCAACTGTTGGTTCTGTCGGCAACGCTGAACAGTCCAACATCAACTGGGGTAAAGCAGGCCGCAACCGTTGGAAGGGCATCCGCCCAACCGTTCGTGGTGTTGTTATGAACCCTGTTGATCACCCACATGGTGGTGGTGAAGGTAAAACCTCAGGTGGTCGTCACCCGGTTAACCCGAACGGTAAACCCGAAGGTCGTACCCGTCGACCTAACAAGGAAAGCGACAAGCTCATTGTTCGTCGCCGTCGTACTGGCAAGAAGCGCTAAGGAGCCTGACACATGCCTCGTAGTTTGAAGAAGGGCCCTTTCGTTGATCAGCACCTTTATGTAAAGGTTGCAGCTCAGAACGAGAAGGGCACCAAGAATATTATTAAGACTTGGTCCCGCCGCTCGATGATTATTCCCGACATGCTCGGACATACCATCGCAGTGCACGACGGACGCAAGCACGTACCCGTGTTCATCACTGAGTCAATGGTCGGACACAAACTCGGCGAGTTTGCACCGACCCGCACTTTCCGTGGCCACGTGAAGGACGACCGTAAGGGTAAGCGTCGCTAATATCGGATATCCGATATTAGATACGTTTTCCTTTCGGCAATAGACGAAAGAAAGATAGGCAATGGAATCTAAGGCATCAGCGCGCTATGTACGCGTCACGCCTATGAAGGCACGCCGAGTCGTCAACCTGATCCGTGGTAAGCAAGCGGAAGAGGCTCTGGCAATTCTGAAGTTCGCTCCTCAGGGCGCTTCAGAACCGGTTTACAAGATTGTTGCATCTGCTATGGCAAATGCTCGTTCCAAAGCAACTGCTGCGGGACTTCCTTTCAAGGAAGAAGAGCTTTTCATCAGCGAAGCATTTGTTGACGAAGGTCCTACGATGAAGCGGTTCCAGCCGCGAGCACAGGGCCGTGCATTCCGCATCAACAAGCGCACCAGCCACATCACCGTGGTTGTAGCAACCCCGGAGAAGGAGGAGGACCGATAAATGGGTCAGAAAATTAACCCCAACGGTTTCCGACTTGGCATCACCACCGGACACGTCTCCAAGTGGTTCGCAGACTCCAACAAGGAAGGCGAACGCTACAAGGACTTCGTCCGTGAAGACGTCAAAATTCGCGAGCTCCTCGCTAAAGATTTGGAGCGCGCAGGTATCGCAAAGGTAGAAATCGAGCGCACCCGTGATCGTGTTCGTGTGGACATCCACACTGCACGTCCAGGTATCTTGATTGGTCGCCGTGGTGCAGAAGCTGACCGTATTCGCGGTGAGCTTGAGAAACTAACGAACAAGCAGATTCAGCTCAACATCCTTGAGGTTGCTCAGCCTGAACTTTCTGCTCAGCTTGTTTCTCAGAGCATCGCAGAACAGCTCACCTCTCGCGTGGCATTCCGCCGTGCAATGAAGAAAGCAATTCAGTCCGCACAGCGTGCAGGCGCAAAGGGTATCCGTATCCAGTGCTCCGGCCGTCTTGGCGGTGCTGAAATGTCCCGTTCCGAGTTCTACCGTGAAGGTCGCGTGCCATTGCACACCCTTCGTGCGAACATCGACTACGGTTTCTTCGAAGCAAAGACCACTTTCGGCCGTATCGGCGTGAAGGTTTGGATCTACAAGGGCGATCTGACCGACAAGGAACTTGCTGCTCAGCAGGCTTCCGCACAGCGTGGCCGTGGCGACCGTCGTGGTAACGACCGTCGTCGTGGTGGCAACCGCGGACCTCGTCGCGAACGTCGCAACGACAACGCTTCGGTGAACACCGAAGCCAAGACTGCAGAAAACGGTGAGGCATAAATGCTTATTCCCCGTCGAGTAAAATATCGTAAGCAGCACCATCCCAAGCGTACTGGTATGGCCAAAGGCGGTACCGAAGTTACTTTTGGTGAGTGGGGTATTCAGGCACTAACTCCTGCATACGTAACCAACCGTCAGATTGAAGCTGCACGTATCGCAATGACTCGTCACATCAAGCGTGGCGGTAAAGTATGGATTAACATCTATCCTGACCGTCCCTTGACCAAGAAACCTGCTGAAACCCGTATGGGTTCCGGTAAAGGTTCACCCGAGTGGTGGGTCGCAAACGTAAAACCCGGTCGAGTCATGTTTGAACTCTCCGGTGTGTCCGAAGAAGTGGCTCGCGAAGCTATGCGCCTCGCAATCCACAAGCTCCCGATGAAGGCACGTGTCGTGCGTCGTGAAGGTGGTGAGTAAGCGAAATGGCAGTTGGATCAAAAGATCTCAGCATCGACAAGCTCGTTGAGCTCTCAGATGAGGCTCTCGTAGAAGAGCTGCGCAAGTCGAAGGAGGAACTGTTCAACCTCCGTTTCCAGGCAGCCACCGGTCAGCTTGAAAATCCCGGTCGTATCCGTTCCGTAAAGCGCGATATTGCACGTATTTACACCGTGTTGCGTGAGCGTGAACTCGGTATTCGTCCCGCAACCGAAGGTGAAGCCAAGTGAGTGAAGTAATGAACGAAGAGCGCGGCTACCGCAAGACCCGCCGCGGCTACGTAGTGTCCGACAAAATGGACAAGACCGTAGTTGTAGAGGTCCAAGATCGCGTAAAGCACGCGCTATATGGCAAAGTTATGAGCCGTAACTCAAAGATCAAGGCACACGACGAGCAGAACTCTGCTGGTATTGGTGACCTCGTTCTTTTGGCAGAGACTCGTCCGCTCTCCGCTACCAAGCGTTGGCGCGTTGTCGAGATTATCGAAAAAGCTAAATAGTTTTTTCAGATAGTTCTCTGCGAACATACGAAGAGTCCTCTCTTCCAGGAAACTGGAAGAGAGGACTCTTTCGTTTAACCACCTGTAAAAAGCTCTAAACCACGTTGAGCTGAGATATATCTGAACGTATATATAAGGAACGCTGAGAATAATAGCCCGTACCCGCAGAGTTACCCAATAAGGTCAGAAAAATATTACGAAATAGGCTAAAAACCTTTGTGTCTTAGCCTTATTTAAAGATAAGGTTAGGCTTTGTTTATATATTGGTTATGGCCAACTATGGGGCGGAACAATGACTTCAATCAACCGGCGTTTTTTCTTAGGAACAGCAGGAGTCTCAGCACTATTGTTGAGTGCCTGTGGATCTTCTTCTAAAGAAGACCCCAGCACAACCCAAAACTCCTCAGAAACACGCACTGTCACCGACGTTGAAGGGCTCGAAGTTGAGGTCCCTCTCAATCCACAACGCATTATCACCCTCTCTGAACCTACACTAGATGCCATCTTAGCGCTTGGACTAAAACCTATCGGAACCGTCGCAGGCCGCGGACAATCCACCGTCCCCCATTACCTCTACGAAAAAGCCTCCGACATTGAGCTACTAGGTTCAGTCTCCGAGCTCAACTACGAGGCTATCGGCAACGCATCACCCGACCTCATCCTTGCCGACGGAACCAGCATTAACAACAGGCCAGACATTCTCGAGATTTTGCGACAAATCGCGCCGGTAGTCTTCTGCGGCTATGCCGGAGGCCCCTGGAAAACTAACTTTGAAAATGTCTGCAACGCTGTCAACAAAGTTCCCGAAGGAAAGAAATATATCGAAGACTACGATACTTACGTAGCGCAGACTGCCGCAGAACTTAAAGACCGTTACGCTGATAAAACTTTCTCTATCGTCCGATGGCAGGGGAGTGGACCCTCCCTCATCCTCAAAGAACTTCCGGCAGGACAAGCCCTAGAATCTTTAGGACTCAAACGCCCTCACGACCAAGACATGCTAGGACGCGGGCACTCAGAACCAGTCTCCCTAGAGAACATGGCACGCATCGATGCTGACTATATGTTCCTTGGAACTCTCGGTGGGGCTAGTCAAGAGAACCCACACTCAGACTCCACCGCAGATCTTGAAGGAGCGAAGGACGCTCTCAAACGGGCAGAACAGACCTCAGGGTTTACCGACCTTCGCGCGTACCGCGAGAACAACATTATCCTCGTGGACGGCTCCCAATGGACATCTACTGGAGGCCCGCTACTGATGCGAGGCATCGTCGAAGACGTCAAAAAATCTCTCTTATAAAACCCCATAACACTATCCTCTATCAACAATTTTCAAACCCACTACCTTTGATGGACGTACCTCATGCAAGCTAACTCTTCATTGACTAAGGTCACTCGTTATACAGCAGTAGCCGCCTTGGCCGCTGCGTTAGTTGGCGCTCCGGCGATTGCCCCAACCTACTCCCTCTCCGGAAATACCGCTATCGCCCAAGAAACACCAGCAACAAAGACACTCTCTGTGAGCTCTACCGCAGACGCTGAGGGCAAAATTACCGTTATTGGTAGTGGGTTCATCTCAGCAGCAGAAGGCCGCGGTGCTGTTGTTGCCCTAAAATTCGATGCTGGAGGTGTCAATAATTTAGAACCTGTTGTACACCCTCTCACCGGCCAAAAAATCCCTAACAAAACAGTTAACTTTGTCGTAGTAGCTGAAGAAGACGGCAGCTTTGAAGCAAAAGTTCCCCTACCTTCACCGGCAAATAGCACGGTAAATGAAGCCGATTGGGCAGAAGGAACGACACATAACCTCACCGCACTCGTAGGCTCTCTCGGAGCACAAGACGTCCCCGGCAACGCGATGGTAGATTTCACTGTTGCTTATGCGCCTCAAGACACCGAAGACCAGTCCTCATGGACACACCTTCAGGTCGGGGACGCTCAACTTAATATTCGTCCCTATACAACTGGCGAAAAAATGCGCATCACAGGAACAGGCTGGCTTAAAGAAAATGGAGCTGAAGGATCTGTCGTAGTTCTAAAATTGGAGTCCAGCAGCGATGGAACCTTCTACGAACGCCCCGATAACTCTGCACAAGCACAATACTTAGGATCCTTAGGACTATTTGACCTCGGTAATGACCACACCGCATGGATGCTAGTAATGCCAGATGCACAACAGGTCAACGAAGAAAAAGGTATCTCTCTTGTCAAACCAGACGGCTCTTTCGACATTACCTTTGACGTACCTGAAGCCTTAAAAAATGGTTCTACCGGTCAATACCTCGCCGTTCAAGCGCTCTCAGGTCGTTTTGCCCCTGGCGATACTCGTCGTTCAGCAAAATCTCAACCAATTCCTGTCAACGGTGTAGCTGCACAACCACCCCAAAAAGAAGAACCCACCGAAAAATGTGTTTCTTCCGAAACTAAACCAAGCGCACATTTTGAAAAGGACACTGTCGCACCAGGAGGAACATTACACCTCCTAGGAAAAGGATGGTGTAACGAAAACGGTGCAGGAGCAGCACGACTAGCTATCAAAATTGACGATGCCGCTATCTCACGTCTAGATACCTCCGTACATTCCAACAAAACTATTTGGACGATCGTGGACGCAAACCCCACAACCGGAGAAATTGACGCACATATTCAACTTCCAAAAGCAGACGGTTCAGATAGCTCACCGGCACTTACTGAAGGTGCACACTCATTGCGTCTACTGTCAGGTTCTCTTAAAGCAGGAGACATCAATGTTTCCTACGGTGGTCCTGGTGTCCTTGACTTCATTGTCGGTGCATATTCACCAACGACCATGCCAGATGTCCTCTCTGATAGTGAGCTAACCGCTCAAACGCAGAACGAGGTTACCGTCAAAGAATCTCAAAGAAAAGTGACCGTTCATGTTCCTCATGCACAACCACGACAGTGGGTTCATGTTACTCCCTATATTGACGGTTCTTCTCGCGCAACATGGTCTAGTGGATGGGTTCAATTAGACGACAACCGAACCATGGAATACACCTTAGAAGAAGGCCTACCTGCCGGACACTACAAAATGGTGGTTCAAGACGGTGAACAAGCTACCTTCGGCCAGCTTCTTGGCTGGGCAGGACTGGAGTACACCACAAACGAGCAAAAGAATTCTGCTCAAACACCTGCCACAGAACACCCACACATGCCGATGAACCCAGAACATCATGATTCTGCTACTGGCGGCGAGAACACTAAAAACGGTACTGTACCAGCTACCGAAGGTTCTTCCACCCAGCATCATACTGGTGCCGCAACGTCCTCTTTATCTCGAGCTACGTACAATAACGCATCAGCGCCTGTTTATTCTCCCGTACCAAATTCCTACGAAACAATTGCTGTGGCACCACCGAAGAAAGTGACGCGTATTGTTCGCGCCGCTTCACTGGCACAAGCTGCACAAACGGAAAAAACTGCACAAGCGCAAAAAAATCAGCGGGAAGATGCTCGCAAGAAGACCGTGGCAGCTCCCTCACCCACGAAAAAAGCATCTGCTCCGGCCTCGCCAGCTCCTCACTCGTCACCTGCTATCGCCTCAACTGAAGCCACTGGGGTAGAAAAATCCTTCTGGGATAACACTGCTTCTGTCAATAACTTGCTCCTAATTGGTGCTGGCATTGTGCTTCTTGGCGCAGTCGCTATTCCTCGTAAAAAGCCCTTACGCTAACTCCGCATAATACTGTGAAAGTAGATGGCATCTAATGATGAAACTTTTCTCCCCACTAAAAACATTCTTCCTAGCACTGCTAAGCGTTCTCGCCCTCATCACAGGGATGAGCACCGCCTATGCGCTCCCTCCAGGGGGAGCGTCACCAAACACACCGGGAACAAGCTCCACCGTATCTCCGACAACGGTACGAGCCGGCGATACCGTATCTTTTACCGTGAGCGGATTCCCCGCCAATGAACAAGTACGTGTAAAAGTTGATGACGGTGCTGCGTGCCCTCGTGACGCCGCTCAAGGTGCGTGTGTTGTTCATCAGCAAAAGAGCGACGGAAACGGAAATGTTCGTGGTTCCTTCTTACTTCCTCGTGACCTGGAAGAAGGAGAACACACCTTACGTTTCTTGGCAACCGAAGTAATTCGTAATGCCTCAGGAGAACAGCAAGGAACCAAAGGATACTCTAATCAGTCTCCCATCTTCACCGTTGTTGGAGTGAATGAAAACTCTGCAGGAGGCACCGTCATCAGCTTGACTCCTGACCAAGTAAACCAGCGTGATGACCAGAACAACAGCTCTGCAGATCACTCCACACAGAACCAGACTGACCAGAATACTCAACAGAAAAACTCTGGTAACAATACTTCTGGCTCATCCAATAACGGAAGTTCCGAGCACCATTCTGACGAGAAGAATTCTTCTGGAGAACATTCTGGACATCAGCACAATAATGCTTCCTCTGATAGCAACGAAAATGTTGAAGAAGAAATTGTCTACACTGATGCAGACGGAAACGTTATTTCTCGCGAAGAATATGACAAACTCATGGCTGCTTCTGAAAACAAGGACAAAAAACCTGCCTCATCTAGTCCTTCTGCCAGTTCATCTGCTTCTTCTTCAGCAAAGCCCTCAGCATCTTCAGCAACACCTTCTGCAACTACTGATGCAGTAGCACAAGAGAACTCTTCTAAAGTAACTGAAGAATCTGGAAATAGTGTCCCTTGGATTGGTATTGGAGCATTCCTTGCAGCTTTGATTGCTGCTGGAGTTATTGTCTTCAAACGTCGTAACGAAGCATAAAATATCTCTTGCTGAAAGGGTGGCCGGTGAGTTCTCCTGCCCAGACCGTACGGTATACGCAACGTATCCGTTGGATTATACTATTCGTAGTATTAAGCTGTATTGGAATAGTGCTCTCTATTCTCTTCGGCTCGCATTCACTCACCTTGCACGATATCTGGTCAGCCTTGACCGGCCACTCTTCTGGCATTGAAGAAAAAATTATTTGGGAACAGCGTATCCCTCGCACTCTTCTAGCAATTCTTTGTGGCGCAGCTTTAGCGGTCTCTGGGTCACTCATGCAATCTCTCACCCGTAACCCCCTTGCCGAGCCTGGCCTATTGGGAATCAACGCTGGTGCGTCGGTAACCGTTGTATTATCGGTGATTTTTTGGGGAGTGCTCAGCATCGGTCACTACCTCATCGCCTCTTTCATCGGTGCTAGCATCGCAGCTGTAGCAGTGTATTTTCTAGGCCAAGGAACAAACCATTCTATTGTGCGTTTAGCTTTAGCCGGTGTTGCTATCTCTGCTGCATTAAGCGCCTTAAACCAAGCACTTATTCTTAGCAATCAAGACGCATTTAACGAGTTTCGTTTCTGGGTAGCCGGATCTTTAGAAGCTAGAGATATGTCTATTGTGTATGCTGTTGCTCCCGTTATTGGGGTAGGCCTCATACTTGCCTTCGTCGTTACTCCTGCCATACATGCTCTATCACTTGGAGAAGAAGCTGCTATAGCATTGGGCGTTCATGTGAGAAGAACACAGTTTTTATCGCTTCTGGCGGTAACCTTACTAGCCGGATCTGCAACAGCCGCTATCGGGCCGATTTCTTTTGTCGGACTAGCAGTACCTTTTATTGTTCGTTATGTGTTAGGTAATGACGTCCGATGGGTGACTAGCGGTTCAGCTCTTGTTGGTCCACTCTGGCTCTTACTAGCAGATGTTATTGCACGCATTATCATTGCTCCTCAAGAAACCCAAGTAGGAATTATCGCCACACTTGTGGGCGCACCACTATTTATTGTGTTGATGTCACGCAGGAAGGTCGATGCACTATGAAAAATGTGTCAAAACCCTTGCGAATTCACGACAACCTTGCTGGTCAAAAAGTTCTCAGTCTTTCTGCTGGCTTAGTTTCTTGGCAAATAACCTGTCGCGTATTGGTCTACTGTCTAACACTGTCATTACTGATCATTGCCATGAGCTTTTGGGCCATGCTTCAAGGAGATTATCATCTGAGCCCGTTACAAGTTCTTCAAGCTTTTTACGGTGAAGGTAACAGACTCGGCATATATTTTGTGACTGAAGTACGTGCTCCACGTATTATCGCTGCCCTCATCGTCGGCGCTGCACTAGGAATTTCTGGAGCAATTTTTCAAGGCATATCAGGAAATTCTCTCGGCTCTCCAGACATCATCGGTTTCACCAACGGGGCAGCTACGGGTGCCCTTATCACCATTATCCTAGGTAACGCCACACCACTAGAAATTGCGGTGGGCGCTGTTTTAGGAGGTTTCGGAACATCACTGGCTGTCTGGTTCTTAACACGCCATACGGGTTTAAGAGGGTTCCGCCTTGTACTTATCGGCTTGGGGCTTGGGGCAACTCTTTCGGCGGTGAATTCTTTGCTGGTAGTACGAGCCTCTCTCACTCAAGCTCAAACTGCAGCATCATGGCTTGCCGGATCATTGAACACTATGAACTGGAATAAAATCATTTTTCTTGCAGTGTTCTTTACCGTACTCGTACCATTCTTGCTCCTACTTGCTCGCCCTTTAGACATTTTGAACTACGGCGATAACGTGGCATCCGGATTAGGGGTGAATGTTTCTACCATTCGAGTTCTTGCCCTTTTTGTCGGAGTGATTCTCGTATCCTTAGCTACGTCTGTGACCGGTCCACTAGCTTTTGTGGCTCTAAGTGCACCGCATATTGCACAAAAAATTGCTAAGAAGCGAACACTTTTCGCGGCAGGGCTGACCGGTTCTACTCTAGTTCTTGGCTCTGACCTTATCGGACAATACGCCTTCAATATGACGCTACAAGTGGGCGTTGTGACAGGAGCTCTTGGCGGACTCTACCTTATCTACCTCATTGCAACGGAACGGAAGAAATAAGAATCTATGGAACAGCACGTAGCATCACGTCTTGAAGCCCATGATGTATCCGTCGGTTACGGTGAACATCGCGTCATTGAGGGGGTAGACTTCAAGGTTTTAGAAGGTGAACTCACCGTTATTCTTGGCCCTAACGCCTGTGGAAAGTCCACGCTCCTCAAAACTCTTGCGCGGGTTATTCCTCACCAGAAAGGTGAAGTATATCTTGACGGACAAAAGATGTCGGGTCTGAAATCAAAGAACATTGCACAGATTCTTGCCATGCTTCCTCAAACACCTCAAGCACCTTCTGGGGTGAATGTTTTTGACGTCGTTTCTCGAGGACGATACCCCCACCAGAGTCTGCTCAGCTCATGGAGCGAAGAAGACGAACAAATCGTCATTGATGCGATGAAAGCTGCAAATGTTTTTGAACTTGCTGATCGCCCTATCGAAGCACTTTCAGGAGGACAACGACAACGCGTCTGGATTGCGATGACTTTAGCTCAGCAAACACCGCTCATCCTACTCGACGAACCAACCACATACTTAGATATTACTCATCAAATCGAGGTTCTTAACCTTACCCAACGCCTGCACCGGAGCGGACGAACTATCGCTGTTGTCCTCCATGATTTGAACCTCGCCTTCCGCTATGCAACGCATGTTGTGCTCATGAAAGACGGAGCAATTATTGCTCAAGGGCAACCACAAAAGATTGTTACTTCAGAGCTCATCCGCAAAGTCTTTGACCTAGATTGCATGATTATGCAAGACCCCTACACCGGTACACCCATGGTTGTTCCTGCCGCAGAACAAGAAGACCACGTATAGAAGCAAAAATACTCGTGAAGAATATCTCGAAGACTACCCAAAACAGTGCTGTAGATACATCAGAGCAAGCCTTAGCAAGCGCTCGCCGAATGCCCCCTAAAATTGCGCGCCCAACACCTCTAGTGCAAGTTTCTTCTGCTGTTATCGATACGATACATAAGAATCTTCACCACGCAAAAATAACAACTGATGAAGCAGCAGAGAGACTTTTAGCTATTGCTCAGCAGGGGAGTCCTCTCATAGAATCAGCTTCGTCTGACGATGAGCGTATCGTGACCTTCCTCTACCATGATCGGCAAGCTGAACAGGTGCTGATTTTTGTGAATCGTCTAACGGATGAGAAAAATATTGACGATTCTTTAATGAAACCTATTGGAAAGACCGGTTGGTTTAGTAAAAGCTTCTTGATGAAGACCAACTGGCGGGCTTCCTATTGTTATATTCCCGCTTATACAGGTCAGACTCCGGCTTGGGTTACACAAGGCCAGCAGGTTCGTTTACGTGCAGCCTTAGACTCTGGTTATGCTGATGTATACAATCAGCACCGGTGTCTCAACCGCGCAGGTAAAGAACTAAGCGTCGTATCTTTATCTGAAGCCCCCGAACAACGGTATTTACCGGAGATGGAACAGCTTCGTTCTTTAGATAAACCCAAGTGGGTGCAGGCTCCCGAAGACCGCCAGATACTCGTACACTCTTTACCTCACGCGACAAAAGATTCGCCGATAGCTCTTGTCTTTGACGGTGAGGTATGGCTGTCGATGGGTCTTCAATTGATGCTTGAAAGTGCTTTTGCTGAAGGCGTATTAGACCCTATGCACGTAGTGTTTGTGCATTCGGGAGGTAGAGAACGACGTTGGGCTGAGTTAGACGGTACAGCACCTATGGGGCAGTATCTAATATCGTCTTTGATTCCGTGGCTTGAAGAACAATATGGTATCGGCATATCTCGTGGTTCTTTGATGGTGATGGGACAGTCTTTGGGAGGGCTTTCTTCCTTGTTACTTGCCCTAGATTATCCTCAAGAAGTTGGTGCTGTGATTTCCCAGTCTGCTTCTTTATGGCAACCAGTTGTTGCTGAATCATTACAACGTATTGTCTCTGAGAATGAGCAGGAATGTCTATCTCACCTATATTTTGATATTCAGGTGGGTGCTCAAGAATGGGTGTTAGAGCCTCCTCATCAAATTTTTGTTCGTCAACTTCGGCAAACTCCTGCCACCGTAAATTTCACTGTTTTCAATGGTGGACATGACTACGCGTGTTGGCGTGGAGACCTCATTCCGGCAATAAATCGAGCTCAAAAATATATGGCACGAAGGAAAGACCATCATGACTCATAATATTTTTCGTTCTGCTTTAATTCCTCCTCCAGCTATACCAGAGCAGTACGCTCAGCGTTATCGAGAAGAAGGCCTGTGGATTGATCAGACACTCCCCGAATTTTTTGTGGAGCAATGCCAGCGTCATGCTGAATCTCTTGCTGTAGTTGGGCACTCACATACTTTATGGGAAGAGAAAACTCCTCCGACTATTCGATGGACGTATGCCGAACTTTCTGAGCACGGGTGGGATATTGCCTCTCGTTTGCGTGCTGGAGGTGTTCGTCCCGGAGATAGGGTGCTTTTGCAATTACCGAATATCGCTGAGTATATGAGTGCGTTGCTCGGTATCTTTTACGCGGGGGCTTTACCTGTCTTTTGTATGCCTTCACATCGGGAGCGAGAGCTATCTCATTTTGCTCGTAAGACTGATGCCGCAGCGCATATCTTTTCTTCTCGTGTACCTGGAATGGACCTATCAGCAGTCTATTCTTCTTACTCTCAGATGCTTCGTGATGAGGGGAAAATTCCCCCACTTGGATATGATGTTTGTCATCCGTGGGAGCTTAAAGAGCAAGAACATCTGCAAGAGTTAACAACTGTGGTGAACACTTCTGCGCAGAAGAAGAGCGAACAAGTAGCGTTCTTACAACTGTCTGGAGGAACCACTGGTGTTTCTAAACTGATTCCGCGCACTCATGCTGATTATTTATATTCGGTACGAGAATCTGCAAAGATTTGTCAGCTACGAAGTGATAGTACTTTTTTGGTGGTGCTTCCTGCTTCACATAATTTTACGATGAGTTCTGCGGGAATCCTTGGGGCAATGTATGTTGGCGCAACCATCGTCTTTGCTGCAGATCCGAGCCCGCAGACTGCGTTTACTCTTATTGCTCGAGAGAATGTTAAAGTTGCGGCTTTAGTCCCTCCGTTAGTGCAAGCGTGGATTGCTTCTGCACAACGACGTACCCCCGATTTGAGTTCTTTAGAGCTTCTTCAAGTGGGTGGAGCCAAGCTATCACGGTCTGTTGCTCAAAATATTAAACCTGTGCTGGGGGCAACCTTACAACAAGTTTTCGGTATGGCTGAAGGCCTTGTTAACTACACACGTGCAGAGGATAGCGATGAACTACGATATAACACTCAAGGTAAGCCCATCAGCGCCTTTGATGAAATACTAATCGTGGACGACCACGACAACCCTGTTCCGGTGGGGGTCTCTGGGCATTTACTGACTCGAGGACCTTATACGATTCGTGGTTATTATGATGAGCCTGCCATTAACGAGAAAAGTTTCACTGAAGATGGGTTTTACCGTTCTGGGGATATTGTGAAATTACATCCCGATGGAAGCCTAGAAGTGACAGGACGTGCCAAAGATCAAATTAACCGTAATGGCGAAAAAATTGCGGTTGATGAGATCGAAGATTTGGCGTTATCTCACCCTAAAATCTATGACGCTATTGCGTTAGGAATCCCGGATAAGACTGTTGGCGAACGCGTCTGTTTGGTAGTTGTTCCTTATCCCGGAGAACATTTTGAGGCGAATGCACGTGAAGAGCTTCAACACTTTTTCACAGAGCAGGGACTTGCCTCATATAAGATTCCTGAACGTGTAGAGGTGATGCGCTCTTTACCGACAACAAAAGTTGGAAAAATTTCTCGAAAAGATGTGCGAGTTCAGCTACTCGAAACATTGTCATACTCATAAAAAATCTTTGAAAGGAATGTCTCATGACTTCTGAGAACACGTTACGTTCTATTCTTCAGAAATACCTTCACGATGCTGACTCTCTAGCACGTGCTTTTGATGAACCCCAAACAGATTTATTTACTTTAGGGTTGGACTCGATGGGGGCTTTTGCTCTCTTAGATGATCTTGCTCAAGCTGGTATTCATGTGGAATTTACCGAATTGGTTGCAGACCCCACAACAGCGTTTTTAAGTTCCCGTTAATTTCCATATTTTTCTATAGCTTTCTCAGCAGTCAGCTGAACGCTCACCATAAAAATTAGGATTTAGAGAAAAGACACCTCAACGATGGATTGTGTATCTTCCTCCCCACAAGAACAGTGGTTACCTCTGCTTTCTTCTGCTCGTGGTATTTTCTTCGCCCAAGAATTAGATCCCGAAAACCCCTGCTATAACACTGCCGAGGTTTTGGAGTGCCCAGAAGAGATGGATATACAGTTGCTACGTCAAGGACTGCAACAGGTGTACCAAGAAAATGAAAGTTTTCGTGTGCAGTTAAGAGCCTTTGACGGAAAACCTCAACAACGTTTAATCTCTCTTGAAGACTTCGTTGATATCAACCCATTGTTCCCCATCGTTGAGCTTTCTCAAGAACACGACCAAAACCTCAGCGAAGAGTATATTCAAGGACATTCGTCTTTACCATCTCCTGTTGCTCGGTGGGCGCTTGAGCTGATGCGTCGCCCCCTAGACCTTGGCTCTGGGCAGACGGTTCGTAGCCAAGGAATTCTATGGCAGGGACGTTTATGGCTAGTACATATTTTTCATCATAGCGTTGCCGATGGTTTTGCTGTTTTTAATGCTTTAGGTCGTGTCTTGAGTATCTATCGGGCGTTGAAACAGGGGCAACCGATACCCGAGGTGAAGCGAGGCTCATTGCGTTCTCTCCTCGAGGCTGACGCACAGTCTCACGCTATCGAGCAGGAGCAACAAAATTTCTGGGAATCAAATCCGATGTGGAACTCCCAAGAGTTGCAGGTCGACAGCGCCGAACCGCTATTGGGTGTTCTTAGCCAGCCTGACACAACGATTGCAGGTTACCGTGAACCGGCTTCATCGTATCCGTGGAGGGCATGTACTGAGCTTGACCAAAACACTGAAAAGCTTTTATTAGAGCTCAGCCAAAAATATAAAGTTGCGTGGCCAACTGTTGTTATCGCTGGCATTGGTGCGTATTTGACGCGGGCTAGTTATAACCAGCATGTGTCAGTAGGCATCCCGCAAATGAACCGGATGCTTCCTGCACAACAGCAACCTTTTGCTACTGCCTGTGCACAAATTGGTTGTACTGCAGTCAACGTCTTACCGGTACTTGTGTCAGCTAGGCTCTCTGGGGAAGAACAGATACATCAGGTCCATCAGCAACAACAGCGTAATCAACGATATGCGCTGGTTCGTCAAGAAGAGCTTGAGCGTCTGGCTCACCGTCATCAGGGGCGCCTTTTTGGTGCACAGATTAATGTTGTTCCTTTTGACTCTTCTTATCGGGTTCCAGAAGGACGTGTTATCGTACATAACCTTAATGCTGGTCCTGTTGATGATATGACGTTCTGTCTTCGTGGTGTGCCTGGGCGGGGGCAAGGTATCAGCTGTGAAATTGACGCAAACTCAGCTCTTTATACTTTTGATGAGACACAACGACATCTTACCCGTCTGGTGTCGTGGCTTAACGGTTGGGCTCAGGATCTTCTTACTGAAGATGGTGCAGAAACGCTGAGCATTTGCACCGCAGAAGAGCTACAGGAGCTAGAAAAGTTTAATAGTACGGCTCATCCCGTAACCTATCGCAGCCTTTTAGAGCGTTTTCAACATCAAGTGAAGAAAACACCCGATGCTATTGCTGTGAGAGCAAGCGCGGCAATACATTGTGATGCACCAAATGCTTTGATATGCGATAGAGAACTCACCTACGCGGAATTAGATGCTCAAGCGCGAGTTTTTGCTGGTGCACTCAAACATCATGGAGTATCAGCTCATGATGCGGTGGGCCTTCGCTTCCATCGCGGTATTGAACAATATATTGCGGTGTATGGTTTGCTCTATGCTGGTGCCGTATATGTTCCTCTTCTACCTGAGCTACCTGCAGAACGAGTCAGTTCTATGGTGCAAGATGCTAATATCAGGCTCATTATTCATGGTCCTGAAACACCTCCACAAGATGGTTCTTCTGCACCGACCACCCCCGAAATTCATTGGGACCAGTTGGAGCTAAAATCAGAGCACAACATAGCATCAGAGAAGTATCTAGGCGAACAGATATCTTTAGATGACGCCGCCTATATTCTCTTTACCTCTGGGTCTACCGGACGGCCTAAGGGTGCTGCTATTTCCCACCGTGCTATTGATAATCGACTTCGTTGGCAACAACATCAGATTCCGATATCAGACGGCGATGTCGTTTTACATAAGACCCCTATTTCTTTTGACGTTCATGTGTGGGAGCTGTACTGGCCGTTACAAGAAGGCGCAACAGTGCTAATTGCTGCACCAGAAGGGCATAAAGATCCCGCATACCTTGCACGAGTTATCTGTGAACAGAACGTAACCTGTGTGCATTTTGTGCCAGCAATGCTGACTCTTTTCCTCAGCTCACCTACCGCTTCGCGTATTCTTCAAGAGCGTCCTCCCAAAAACTTACGGTATGTTGTATGCAGCGGTGAAGCCTTATTAACAGAACACGTGACAAGAACCCACCAATTATTAGGGGTTTATCCGCTTAACCTTTATGGTCCAACTGAAGCTGCTGTTGACGTGACCTATTTTGATACGGCAGAAGAACCTCAACGTCACCCTATTCCTATTGGCAAACCTGTATGGAACACTCACTGCTATATTGTTGACCCCACCGGAGCTGTGGTACCTGCTGGTGTGACCGGAGAATTGGTGCTTGCAGGCGTTCAACTTTCTCAAGGATATTGTGGGAACCCTGACGCTAACGAACGTAGCTTCTTTACTATGGCAGTTACCGGTGAACGCTGTTACCGCACGGGAGATATCGCCCAATGGAATGATGACGGAACCATCACCTATCGTGGACGTAACGATGCTCAAGTCAAAATTGCTGGGCAACGTCTTGAACTAGGCGAAGTAGAAAGCGTATTAAACGCTTCTCCTCTGATTCGTTCTGCTATTGCTCGCATCGAATATCGTGGTTCTGAACCCGTTTTAGCTGCAATCTACGAGATGGCAGAACCCTACTCTGAGCACCTAGTCGAGGACTCTATCTCCCAGGTACGTCAGTATTGTGCTGAACATCTTGCCCCCTACATGGTCCCGACCCTGTGGGCGGTACTTCCTGAACTACCCGTTGGTACAAGCGGAAAGATTGATCGAAAGTCTTTGACGAATATCGATTACGGAGCATCTCAGACAACTGTAGATACTCCCGAGACTCTTCAAGAAGAGCAACTCTGCGCTTTATATGCAGAAGTTCTTGGCGTGGAACATTATGGTGCTCAAGAAAACTTCCTTCTATCTGGTGGAAACTCTCTTAAGGCTTTAGAACTAGTTGCTTTATTAGAACGTCGTCTAGGTACTCGCTGTACCTTAGGAACGATATTTGCTGCACCTACGCCACGAGAGCTTTCAGCTGCTATGGGCCATGATGAACGTCGAGAATTCTCTCACGTGTTGATACTCAGGGAAGGTTCTCGCGAGCAAATACCGTGGGTCTTTTTAGCGCCTGCTGGCGGGTTAGGGTGGAGCTATTCTTCGTACATGGCGCATTTACCAGAAGACGCCTCAGTTATTCTTTTGCAGACTCCACATTATGAGGACCCCGAATATCCTGAACCTCAGAGCATCGAAGAATTAGCCCTATACTATGTTGGGTTGCTTGAGAGCTTGCAGCTAGCGACCTTTTATCTGGTGGGCTGGTCTGTTGGCGGAACAGTCTCTGTTGATGTGGCATCTTTGGCGAGCGCTCGCGGGATGAAGGTTAAACAGTGTGTCATTCTTGATGGTTATCCTGCTCAGCAGTGGGCTTCTGTAGCTGAGCCGAGTGAAGAAGACACGTACCGTGCGTTACTGCGTATGGGAGGTATTGACACGGAAGAGTCTCCGTTGTCTTTGGGACGGGCTGTTGAGCTTTTAAAAGGTTCAGGATCTGCACTAGGGCATTTGGGGGAGCGAGACCTTCAGACGTGTATTCGTACGATGGGGTATCACACTCGGTTGATGCGTTCTTCTACTCAGCGTGTTTTTAACGGCGATACCGTTGTGATTGCTGTTGCTCATGATGATCAGCCTTTCTTGGATGCTTCTGCATGGGCGAAGCAGGCTCCTCATGTGCGAGTTCATCATATTAAGGGTGTTCATCCGTCATTGGTTCAGCCGTCTCGGGTTCAAGAAATTCTGACATTATGCAAGAGTGATGTTTCTTAACTATTTAATAGGTTCTTGTTCATAAAACGTCATGTATTTATTGCTGAATATTGAGGATATTCTCAGATTATGTAGTGAGAGCGCTTTTTTGAAAAGTTATCAGTTGTGGTGTTGAGAATGAGAGGTGAAGTCCATGAAGATTGTTGAGTTTACGGACTTTTGAAGTGATGGTCAATTAGGAATAAAAAATATCACCTATTTATTAAATTAGCTTGCACTCAACGGTTAAATAGGACATCCTTAATTACGGTTCTTTCTGACCTTCCTCGAGGGGAAGTTGTATGGGGAAAGAACATGCTAAACATACACTTTCAGGTTGTATTTCAGACCTGTTCCTCCGATGGGAATATTATGACTCTCAATAAGCGCAATCGTTTCACTACTTCTGCCCTGGTGGGCATGAGCGCGCTCTCTTTGCTCGGATCTTCTTTTGTAGTTCCAGCTCAGGCGGATGAGCCGGCACGCTCCATCAGCGTTGATGCACAGCAGACTCAGGGGCTGCCAGGTCAGTTCCAGACCGCATACTCCAAGACCAACAACAAAATGTGGGTTGCTGGCGCATTCTTGCGCGCAAACACTGTTTCAACCATTGCTCGCGTTAATCCTGAGACAATGAAGATTGAAGCAGCTGCTGAACTACCTGTTGGTCGTTTCGGCACTGGTGTTCAAGCTGGCCTCACCTATATGGGCGCATACGGTATTGCTGTTGACGATGTGAACAACACCGTCTGGGTTACCAATACCCGTAGCAACGCTGTTTCTGTCTTTGACCAAGACACGATGGAGCTCATCTGGACAAACTACAATGTTATGGAGAGCATCCCCGTCATTGAGCACCCTCGCTCTGTCATCATCGACAATACCCATAACAAGGCTTACGTCACCGGACGCTACAACGTTTGGT
The DNA here is from genome assembly GCF_048512865.1 of Rothia sp. P13129. Classification (NCBI taxonomy): domain Bacteria; kingdom Bacillati; phylum Actinomycetota; class Actinomycetes; order Micrococcales; family Micrococcaceae; genus Rothia; species Rothia sp. P13129. The sequence goes on along the minus strand of NZ_JBLXYA010000004.1, from coordinate 109,283 downwards.
CGGTAGATCTTACCAGCCATGAGATTAAGAACCTTGCTATCAAGCCTGAGAGCGATGCACGTGTTCTTACCATGAACCCCACTATTGATGAGAACGCTGGTCTACTGTATGTACCAGAACGTTCTAGCGACACTGTTCAGATTATCGATTTGAACACCTTTACTGTTGCTAAGGAATTCCCTGTACACGCAGATACTGCAGGTACTCCCATTCTTCCTTCTGCGGTAGCTATCGATCATTCCCTCCGTGAAATCTACATTTCTTCGCAGGGTACCGAGGGTGTTAATTCTGGCGTGACCGTTTACGACTTGGATACTCATGCATATAAGAAGAGCATCCCATTCGGTACTCGTTCACTTTCTATCGTCAACGATGAAGAGCGTGACCTCGTCTACGTAGCTGACTTCGGTAGCGGTTCTGTTGGTGTTATCGACGCTGCTGCTGGCAAACTAGTTGCAGACGTAGACACTGGTGAACGTGGTGCTAACGACTTGGCGTTGGCAAACGACGGTTCTGTCTTTGCTGTCGATAAAGCAACCTATGCAGAAGACGTTTACGTTCCCTTTGCCTTGGACTACGTCACCGGTCAGCGCGTACCTGGTACTAGCACCAACATTTTGGGTAAAGAAACCAGCATTGAAGCTAACTCCTTTATCCGCTTTGCTGTAGAGACAGCACCTGCACAGGCTGCTGATAATTCTTCAGCTGAACAAGACACCGTCACTAATACAGACGGTGCTACCGTTACCGGTGTTAAGGTTGCTGAGAACGGTAAAGATCTCGTCTTCAGCGGTACCGGATGGACCACTAAAGATGGTGAAGGTTCTGTGCTTGCTGCAAAGTTTGACATGGGCGGCGTGAGTGTTCTTGAACCCGTAACCAACCCTGTCAACGGAAAAGCTATTCCAAATAAGACCGTCTACGGTGTTGTTCAGGCTGGTGCTGATGGTTCTTGGACTGCAACCTTGCCATTCCCCACCCCCGAAAACTCCACTGCTACTGCCGAGGACTGGGCTGCTGGAACTGAACACTCTGTAACCTTCTTGAGTGGTTCTCTGACTCAGAATGATAACGGCCGTGCAGTAACTTTTGATTTCAAAGTTGGCGCACCTGCAGTAGCTGCAGATCCCGAAGTTAAGGTTGTTACTCCTGCAAAGGTCGATTTCCAGGGATACCCTGAGCTCACAAAGACTACCGATAAAGATTTCACTGTTGTTTCCTTCAAGGACAACAATGACAGCGTTATCTTCCACAATGAAATTCAGTGGCTCGGTGAACATAGCGTGGCTAAGGGCTGGGGTGACGGAACTTACCGTCCTTTCGAAAACATTGATCGTGGTGCAATGGCTGCGTACATGTATCGTCTAGCTGGTTCACCTCGCTACCGCGCTCCTGAAGAATCTCCTTTCAAGGACGTTCCTACCGATCACGTGTTCTATAAGGAAATTGCATGGTTGCAGCAGGCTGGTATCACTACCGGTTGGGCAGATGGCACTTACCGCCCATCTGAACCTATCAAGCGTGACGCTATGGCGGCCTTCTTCTACCGTGCAGCTGGCTCTCCTGAGTTCACTGAGCCTGCTCACTCCTTCAAAGATGTTTCTAACGCAGACATCTTCCACAAGGAAATCGCATGGATGAAGGAAAACGGCATCAGCAAGGGCTGGGAAGATAATACTTACCGTCCTTATGAAAACAACAAGCGTGACGCTATGGCGGCATTCGTTTACCGTTTTGCACAGAACGTTACTTTTGAAGCTAGCGCAAAGAAGTAAATAGTGTTTCGTTGAGAAACGAGGAGTCTGGCGGTTGCTAAGACTCTAATCCTGAAGGGGTAGGGCACTCAAAATATTTTGAGTGCCCTACTTCTTTTTAACGTTCATCCTAAGTGTCGTTAATTACAGGAATATCTTCTGGTTGGGGGCTGTCTTAGCAGTGAAAAACTATGCTAGAGTATTCGTTTGTATGGGTTTTTGTGCCCAAACGTTTAACCACGGATTTTTTCGTGCCAAAGCATAATGCCGCTCTACTGGCGGGGTTCGCCCGCTTTACTAGCGGGTCCAAATGTTCCTGGCATGGATTAGTCCCAGGCGTATCCGCTAACCCGCATCAAAATGATGAGGGACCGGTGCGTCAAACATCCCGTAAAAATGTTCCGCAAGGCTAGTCCACAACATACCGTGCGGCTGGAACCGGCGAGACGACAGGAGAAATATGATTCAGCAGGAGTCACGACTGAAGGTCGCTGACAACACTGGTGCGAAGGAAATCCTGACCATCCGTGTTCTCGGTGGTTCTTCCCGTCGTTACGCAGGCATTGGCGACATCATCGTCGCAACCGTCAAGGATGCAATTCCTGGCGGTACCGTCAAGAAGGGCGACGTTGTTAAAGCAGTTGTCGTCCGTACCAAGAAGGAAACCCGTCGCCCAGACGGCTCCTACATTAAATTCGATGAGAACTCCGCAGTCATCATCAAAAACACTGATGGCGACCCCCGCGGTACCCGTATCTTCGGGCCAGTTGGGCGTGAGTTGCGCGATAAGAAGTTCATGAAAATTATCTCGCTTGCTCCGGAGGTGCTCTAACTCATGGCTAAGATCAAGTCCGGTGACCTCGTACAGGTCATCTCAGGTGCAGATCGCGGTAAGCAGGGTAAAGTTCTGCGCGTCTTCCCGAAGACCAACCGTGTGCTCGTTGAGGGCGTAAAAATCGTCACCAAGCACAACAAGGCAAACCCGATGACCGGTGCAGCCGGTGGAATCGAAAAGGTTGAGGCACCGATTCACGTATCTAACGTAGCAATCGTTGATCCCGAGACCAAAAAGCCGACTCGCGTTGGTTTCCGCCTCGAGACTGAAGAGCGTAATGGCAAAACTCGTACCGTTCGCGTACGTTACGCCAAGAGCTCAGGTAAGGACATCTAATGACCGAAACCAAGATTACCCCTCGCTTCAAGACTAAGTTCAACGAAGAGGTTACCCCAGCTTTGCAGGAGCAGTTCAACTACTCCAACGTGATGCAGGCTCCCAAGGTTCTTAAGGTTGTTGTAAACATGGGTGTTGGCGAAGCTGCTCGCGACGCAAAACTCATGGATGGCGCTATCCGCGACCTCACCGCAATTACCGGTCAGAAACCTCTCGTAACCCGCGCGAAGAAGTCCATCGCACAGTTCAAACTGCGTGAAGGTCAGCCTATCGGTGCTCACGTCACTCTACGTGGCGACCGCATGTGGGAATTCCTCGATCGTTTGATCACCCTCGCACTGCCTCGTATCCGCGACTTCCGCGGTCTATCCGATCAGCAGTTCGATGGTAACGGTAACTACACGTTCGGTTTGACCGAACAGTCAATGTTCCACGAAATCGATCAGGACAGCATCGATCGCGTTCGCGGTATGGATATCACCATTGTGACCTCCGCAAAGACTGACGACGAAGGCCGCGCATTGCTTAAAGCGCTTGGCTTCCCTTTTAAGACCAAGTAACGACTACGTTGTAGGTCCCTCCTAAAACTACAAACATGTAGGGGAGAGGAAACCATAACGAGGAAGGGCAAGAGCCCACCATGACTATGACAGATCCTGTCGCAGATATGCTGACCCGTTTGCGCAACGCAAACTCGGCATACCACGACACCGTATCTATGCCTTACTCCAAGCTCAAGGGCCGCATTGCGGAAATCCTTAAAGCTGAAGGCTACATCGCTGAATTCCAGGTAGAGGACGCAAAGGTCGGTAAGACCCTCACACTCAGCCTCAAATTCGGCCCCTCGCGTGAACGTTCCATCGTAGGCGTTCGCCGTATTTCCAAGCCGGGCTTGCGTGTATACGCAAAATCCACCAACCTCCCTCAGGTTCACGGTGGACTCGGTATCGCAATCCTGTCCACCTCTTCAGGTCTGCTTACTGACAAGCAGGCAGCGAAGAAGGGTGTTGGCGGCGAAGTCGTCGCTTACATCTGGTAGTCGGTAAGAAGAGAAAGGAAGAAGAATGTCACGTATTGGACGTCTCCCCATCTCGGTTCCTGCCGGCGTTGAGGTAAAGATTGATGGCAACTTGGTTACCGTAAAGGGCTCTAAGGGCGAATTGTCCCGCGAGATCTCTGCACCTATCACTGTTGCTTTGGAAGACGGTGTTATCACTGTTTCCCGTCCGAATGACGAGCGCACTTCTCGCGCTCTCCATGGTCTTTCCCGCACCCTAATCAACAACATGATTATTGGTGTAACTGAAGGCTATGCAAAGAAGCTCGAAATCGTTGGTACCGGTTACCGCGTAATGGCAAAGGGCTCCGACTTAGAGTTCGCTTTGGGATACTCCCACCCAATTTCTGTGAAAGCTCCTGAAGGAATTACTTTCACCGTTGAGGGCGCGAACAAGCTGACCGTTTCTGGTATTAACAAGCAGCAGGTTGGTCAGGTTGCCGCTAACATCCGCGGTCTCCGTAAGCCTGATCCTTACAAAGGCAAAGGTGTTCGCTACGAAGGCGAGCAGATCCGCCGCAAGGTCGGAAAGGCTGGTAAGTAATAATGGCTATCAAGTCAAAGGCAGCTGCGCGCAAGCGTCGTCACGTACGCGTTCGCAAGTACGTATCTGGCACCGCTGTACGTCCTCGTCTGAGCGTAACCCGTTCCACCCGTCACATGTTCGTTCAGATCATTGACGATGTTAAGGGTCACACTCTTGCATCAGCTTCCACCATGGAAACTGAATTGCGTAACGCTGAAATGGATAAAACTGCAAAAGCTAAGCGCGTCGGTGAACTCGTTGCCGAACGTGCAAAAGCAGCTGGCATCGAAGCCGTTGTCTTCGACCGCGGTGGTAACAAATACCACGGTCGTGTAGCAGCAGTGGCTGAAGGCGCACGCGAAGGAGGTCTGGCACTCTAATGAGCGAACAGACAGTAAATGAAAAGGAAACTCAGGTGACTGAAACAACCGCTGAAGCAGTTGAAACCACCGAGAACTCCTCTGCACGTGAAGAGCGCCGCGGAAACCGTGGCGAGCGTCGTGGTAACCGTGGCGAGCGCCGCGGAAACCGTGGTCGTGAAGAGGAGCGCGAGAGATACATCGAGCGCCTCGTAACCCTTAACCGTGTTTCTAAGGTCGTCAAGGGTGGTCGTCGCTTTAGCTTCACCGCTTTGATGGTCGTCGGTGACGGTAACGGCATGGTCGGTATCGGCTACGGTAAGGCTAAAGAAGTTCCTGCAGCGATTATTAAAGCAGTTGAGGAAGCAAAGAAGAATTTCTTCCGCGTTCCTCGTGTTGATGGTCGCACCATCCCTCACCGCGTTCAGGGTGAGGCAGCAGCTGGCGTTGTTATGCTCCGCCCTGCAACCGCAGGTACCGGTCTTATCGCTGGTGGTCCTGTACGCCACGTTCTTGAAGCAGCTGGCGTTCACGACGTACTTTCCAAGTCCTTGGGCTCCTCAAACCAGATCAACATTGTTCACGCAACTGTTGCAGCGCTCAAGCAGCTTGAAGAGCCTGTAGCTGTTGCTGCACGCCGTGGTCTTGCTCAGGATGAAGTTATTCCTAACTTCTTGCTCAAGTCCAAGTCTGATAAGGCAGGTGCGTAATGGCCGGTAAGCGAATTCAGCCCAGCGACGCTAAACTTGAGATTACTCAGATCAAGTCTTACGTCGGACAGAAGCAGAACATGCGCGACACCCTTCGTTCCCTAGGTCTTAAGCGCCCAGGCAACAAAGTTGTTCGCACTGCAGACCCCGTCACCTGCGGCATGGTTAACACCGTTGCTCACTTGGTGAAGGTTCAGGAGGTCAAGTAAAGATGGCACAAGACGCTATCAAAATTCACGATCTGCGCCCCGCACCGGGTGCCCACAAAGCTAAAACCCGCGTAGGTCGCGGTGAAGGCTCAAAGGGTAAAACTGCAGGTCGAGGTACCAAAGGTACCAAGGCACGTTACCAGGTTCGTCCTGGCTTTGAAGGTGGACAGCTTCCATTGCATATGCGCCTTCCAAAGCTTCGTGGCTTCAAGAACCCTTTCCGCACCGAATACCAGGTTGTTAACTTGGATCGCCTTGCGGAGCTCTTCCCTGAGGGCGGCGACGTTACCGTTGACGCACTCGTAGCAAAGGGCGCAGTTCGTAAAAACGAATTGGTTAAGGTTCTCGGCGACGGCGAACTTAACGTTAAAATCAACATCACCGTTGATAAAGCTTCCAAGTCTGCTATCGAAAAGATTGAAGCAGCTGGCGGCACCGTTACCGTTAAGTAATATCGCTTAGCTCAAAACGCGAAGGCCTCGTATGGTATAGCTTGTGCTATCCATACGAGGCCTTTCGCTCTCTAAAGTTATTCTTTGCCACATTTTCGCTTGTTTTCGCTGATATTAGGGGAAGTTAAGTCTTGAGATTATGTCGTTCACCCTCTAAACAAGCTAGACTAAATGAGACTGTGTACAGCATCGTGCCATGATGAGTTAAAACTCAATCTGAAGACGATGCATTGACCCAACTTATATTTACAGGAGGACATGTGCTTAGCGCGTTCGGTCGGGCTTTTAAAACCCGCGATTTGCGGCGTAAGCTGCTGTTCACCCTGGGCATTATCGTAGTGTACCGATTTGGTGTTTTTATTCCAGCACCGGGTATCTCTTACGGCAACGTTCAGCAATGTCTAGCGCTCGGTAACACTACCGGAGGCGTCTACGATGTGGTGAACCTCTTTAGCGGTGGCGCATTGCTACAGCTGTCAATTTTTGCTCTTGGTGTGATGCCTTATATTACTGCTTCTATTATTGTGCAGTTGTTGAGAGTCGTCATCCCACGCTTTGAACAGCTTCATCAAGAAGGCCCGCAGGGACAAACCAAACTCACGCAGTACACCCGCTATCTGACAATTGGTCTTGCCCTCTTGAATGCAACAACAATTGTTACGCTAGCTCGTACCGGAACTTTGCTAGGGGAGTGCCCACTTCCTATTATTCCCGATGAGAGCTTGGCCCATATCCTTCTGATTATTGTTGTTCTTACTGCAGGAACAGGCGTCATCATGTGGTTGGGTGAGCAAATCACCGAAAAAGGCGTCGGTAACGGCATGTCCTTGCTGATTTTCACCTCTATTGCAGCGCAATTTCCGACTTCCTTGGGTAGTATCGCTAGATCTCAAGGGTGGGGGGTCTTTGCCGCCATCTGTGCTATAGGATTTGTCGTCATTATCGCCGTTGTCTTCGTTGAGCAATCACAGCGTCGTATCCCTGTTCAATACGCAAAGCGTATGGTGGGGCGTCGTACCGTACAGACTCGTTCAACGTATATCCCCTTGAAAGTGAATATGGCCGGTGTTATTCCGTTGATTTTCGCTTCATCCATGCTTCTTGTTCCAGGTTTGATTGCAAACTTCAATACTCCTCGTGATGGTACTGCTCCTCCAGAATGGGTCAACTGGATTAACACCTATCTTGTTCGTGGAGACCACCCTCTGTATATGTTGCTTTACTTCTTCATGATTCTAGGATTTGCATATTTCTATGTTTCTATCACCTTTAATACCGAAGAGGTTGCCGGAAACATGAAGAAATACGGTGGCTTCATTCCCGGAGTTCGTGCAGGACGAGACACCCAAGAATATCTCTCGTATGTTCTGAACCGTATTACTTTGCCAGGTTCCTTGTACTTGGCAATTATCGCGATGATTCCGCTTATTGCGTTGGTACTGTTTAACGCAAACCAGAACTTCCCATTTGGCGGTACCTCATTGCTCATTGTTATTGGCGTTGGTTTGGATACTGTGAAACAGATTGACGCTCAGCTACAACAACACAATTACAAAGGATTGCTACGATGAATCGTTTGCTCATCATTGGACCTCCCGGTGCAGGTAAAGGAACCCAAGCTGCTCGTATTGCAGAAAAGCTCAATATTCCTGCTATTTCAACAGGTGACATCTTCCGTAAAAATATTAAGGAAGAAACTCCCCTTGGAAAAGAAGCAAAAAGCTATATCGACGCTGGAAACCTCGTACCAGACTCGGTCACCAACAACATGGTGCGTGCTCGTTTAGCTGAAGAAGATGCTCGAGATGGTTTCCTTCTTGATGGATACCCTCGCAATACTGCTCAGGTGGCTGAACTTGATGAGATTCTCAAAGAACTTGGGCAAGAAATTGACCAGGTACTTTTGCTCATTGCTGATAACGATGAACTCGTAGAACGTCTTCTTGGGCGCGCTGCTGAACAAGGACGCACCGACGATACGGAAGAAGTGATTCGTCACCGTCTGAAGGTCTACGAAGAACAGACTGCACCTTTGCTTTCTGTATACCGTGAACGTGCCTTGATTCAAGAAGTAGATGGTCTTGGAGAAATTGACGATGTAACGACTCGTATCCTTGAGGCCTTGAAGAAATAATATTCTGATAGGTTGTTGTGCCCCCGACAAGTTGCGGGGGCACAACAGCTTAAAAGAATAAAAATCACCTGCATTGTGTTTTCAACATAGTGCTGAGAAAGGACGTTCTGATGGGACGCATCGAATATAAAACAGATCAACAATTACGTTGGATGGCTCAAGCAGGAGTCATTACTTCTCGTGCGCTGGATGCTGCCGTGCACGCTGCAGAAGCTGGGATAAGCACTAACGAACTCGACGTCGTTTTCCGGAATGTGCTGAAAGAACATAACGCTACGTCAAACTTCTTGGGGTATTACGATTATCCTGCAACTATTTGCACTTCGGTCAATGATGAGGTCGTTCACGGTATTCCCGGGGATAGAGTTCTAGCCGTTGGCGATATGATTTCTATTGATGGAGGAGCCATTGTCGTTGATCCGCAAGGTAAAAAATGGAATGGCGATTCTGCACGAACTAAGCTCATCGGAGAGGTGAGCCAAGAACGTCGAGAACTTTCTGAAATAACTCGTGCTGCAATGTGGCATGGTATTGCTGCTATGGCGACAGCACGCAAAGTTGGAGAAATTGGTTTAGCGATTGAGAACTTCGTCCGTTCCGAGACTGGCGATAAATATGGGATTATCGAAGATTTTGTAGGTCACGGTATCGGTACGCAAATGCATATGGCTCCAGAGGTACTGAACTATGCGGCACGAGATCTAGGCCCTCGTTTGAAGAAGGGGATGGCCTTGGCTATTGAACCGATGTTGGTTACCGGCGGCATTGATACCCGAACTCTTGCTGATGAATGGACCATCGTTACTGCTGATGGTGGTGACGCGTGCCAATGGGAGCATAGTGTAGCTCTTCACTCTGAGGGCATTTGGGTATTGACCGCAGAAGATGGTGGCGCGGAGGAACTCTCTAAGCTTGGTGTTACCGTCAAACCTATTCCTGCTTAGTCTGGTTGAAAGAAGAACGCAGCACACACTGAGTCTCATCTCCCACATTTGGTGAGACATGAAGAAAGATATTATGAGCACAACTCACACAAAAACTTCGGTGGAGATTTCTAATGTCCGCCCTGCCCCTGGAACTATTGCGCTACGTGCTCCACGTCGTGAACAGCCTCCTCGTCATATTGCTGATTTTGATATGAAAGGTCGCCGTGCTTTTTTGGAGGAACTTGGTTATCAACCATTCCGTGCAGCACAGTTATCAAAACATTATTTTGAACGTTTGGTGAGCGATCCTGCCCTTATGACGGATTTACCTGCTGCTGACCGCGAAAAAATGGTATCCGAGGCTATGCCACAACTCCTGACTCCGGTACGTACTCTTGAAGCAGATCAAGGTAATACGTTGAAGGTTGTTCACCGTCTTTTCGACGGCGCGATGGTTGAATCCGTCATCATGCGATATGAGAATCGTGTGACGATGTGTATTTCTTCGCAAGCTGGTTGCGGTATGAACTGTCCGTTTTGCGCTACGGGGCAGCAGGGGCTAACACGTAATCTGTCAACTGCCGAAATTGTTGAACAGGTTGTTGCGGGAGCTCGTTATCTCAAAGAGATGAAAGGCCTTGAACAAGCTGGCGATGGCGCTGAGGATACTCGCCCCTTACGAGTGTCGAATATCGTGTTTATGGGTATGGGCGAAGCTCTTGCAAACTATAAACGTACGATGGGTGCGGTGCACCGTTTGATTGACCCATCTCCGGAAGGCCTTGGTATATCTGCTCGCGGTATTACGATGTCTACCGTGGGGCTTGTGCCAGGTATGCGTAAATTCGAGATGGAAAAACTTCCGATTACCCTTGCCCTATCTTTGCACGCCCCTGACGATGAACTACGCGATGAGTTAATTCCTATTAACACTCATTGGAAAGTTGATGAGGCGCTGGACGCCGCGTATAGCTATTATCGGACTACTGGGCGCCGTATTTCCATTGAGTATGCGTTGATTCGAGATATTAATGATCAAGGATGGCGTGCCGATCTTTTAGGGAAGAAGTTGGCACAGCGAGGACGCGGGTGGGTTCATGTGAATCCCATTCCGTTAAACCCGACTCCCGGTTCAAAGTGGACGGCTTCTCGTAAAGGTGTGGAGCAGAACTTTGTGGAGCGTTTACGCGCTCATGGTATTCCAACCACTATTCGTGATACTCGTGGGTCGGATATTGACGGAGCCTGTGGACAGCTAGCTGCTCAGGAATAATTCGTGCCACGCAACATGCTCAATGAGTGCAATATCACGTGATGATTACTCAAATGGGTTAACTTTTGAGCAGATATCCCGTACACTAGATTGTTGGTTGTCTCTACCGTTCCTCGTGTTCTGTGTAGGGATAGCTCACAAGATAAGTTCAATGTCTGATGTGGATTCATTAGGCACCGACGTTAGCGGAGGATATGGCCAAGAAAGACGGCGTCATTGAGATTGAAGGTTCTGTGGTCGAAGCTCTACCCAACGCGATGTTTCGTGTTGAGTTGGACAACGGACACAAAGTACTAGCTCACATCTCAGGCAAGATGCGTCAGCACTACATTCGAATCCTGCCTGAGGATCGAGTTATTGTGGAATTGTCCCCTTACGACCTCTCACGCGGTCGTATTGTCTACCGCTATAAATAAACAGCATAATAAACGTCGCTTAACGCGGCGTTTAACGTGCGTTAAATAGGGGATAACGTTCTCTACGTATGTAGGGAAACCTCTTATCCCGCCCAACTGTAACTGCAAATAATTGCAATCAACGCAAAGGAATGCGATGAAGGTCAAGCCGAGCGTTAAGCCGATCTGCGATAAGTGCAAAGTGATTCGCCGTAATGGCAAAGTCATGGTGATCTGCGAAAATCCGCGCCACAAGCAGCGTCAGGGCTAATAACTTAATAGTTCTGAACAATGCTCATCCGTTTCAAGAACGGGTTCATGAAATAGGCACCGCTTCTAAAAACTACGTATAGGTATTTTAGAATACCTCCGGACACAGAGGCCGGGGACTGGAGATAACCTCCAGGCAGTGATGCCATAGACCTCTGATATCAATAAGGAGAACAGCCAATATGGCACGTCTCGCTGGAGTCGATCTTCCCCGCGAAAAGCGCGTGGAAGTAGCTCTTACATACATCTACGGCGTGGGTAAAACCCGTGCACACGAAACACTCGAGGCTACTGGAATTAGCCCTGACGTGCGCGTTAAGGACCTGAGCGATGCTCAGCTCGTTTCGCTTCGTGACTTCATCGAAGGTAACTACAAGGTTGAAGGTGACCTCCGCCGTGAGGTTGCTGCAGATATTCGCCGCAAGGTTGAGATTGGTAGCTACCAGGGTCTGCGTCACCGCCGCGGTCTGCCCGTACACGGTCAGCGCACCAAAACTAACGCTCGTACCCGTAAGGGTCCAAAGCGTACCGTTGCTGGTAAGAAGAAGTAATAACGCGTTGTTTCAGTCCATCACTTCTTGTTGGACCAACGTATTCACCAAACCTTTGTAGGAGAATCAAAAATGCCTCCCAAGACTCGTGCAGCGGCACGCAAAACTAGCCGCCGCAAGGTAAGCAAGAATATTGTTGCCGGTCAGGCACATATCAAATCCACTTTTAACAACACCATTGTTTCTATTACTGATCCCTCTGGTGCAGTCATTTCATGGTCATCTGCTGGTGAAATGGGATTCAAGGGCTCACGTAAGTCCACCCCATACGCAGCTCAGATGGCTGCTGAGACTGCTGCAAAGCGAGCTCAAGAGCATGGCGTTCGTAAGGTAGACGTTTTCGTTAAGGGTCCAGGATCCGGTCGCGAAACTGCAATTCGTTCACTTCAGGCAACTGGCCTCGAAGTTGGTTCGATTCAGGACGTTACCCCTGTTGCTCACAACGGCTGCCGTCCGCCGAAGCGTCGTCGCGTCTAATTTTTAGAAGATGCGGTTCTCCCGAGTCCTATGACTCGGGCGGTCGGTTCTTAGCTCTTCTATAAGGAGCTATAAACCGATCACCGGACAGACTGCTTCGTCTGCTTCCTTATTCCCTGTTTTCCCCAACCTGTGAGCTCATATAGCGGATGCTCACTGAAAGGAAACATCGTGCTCATTGCACAGCGCCCCACTCTGAGTGAAGAGGTCGTAGCGGAAAATCGCTCACGCTTCACCATCGAACCCCTTGAACCGGGTTTCGGATACACCCTTGGTAACTCCCTTCGCCGGACGTTGCTTTCATCAATCCCCGGTGCAGCTGTAACCAGCATCCGCATCGATGGTGTTTTGCATGAATTCAGCACCGTTCCAGGTGTTACCGAAGATGTCACCGAGATTATCCTCAACATCAAAAAGCTTTCAATCTCTTCTGAGAATGACGAGCCTGTCGTCGCTTACTTGCGTAAGCAAGGTGAAGGCGAACTCACAGCAGGTGATATTGAGGTTCCAGCCGGCGTGGAAATTCATAACCCACAGTTGCACATCGCAACCTTGAACTCCAGCGCAAACTTTGATGCTGAGCTCATTATTGAACGTGGCCGTGGCTACGTTTCTGCGGCTCAGAACAAAACCGGTGATGGCGAGATTGGTCGTATTCCAGTCGACTCCATCTACTCACCTGTGCTGAAGGTTACTTTCCGCGTTAACGCAACTCGTGTTGAGCAGCGTACTGACTTCGACTCCTTGATTTTGGACGTCGAAACCAAGGAAGCTATCGTTCCTCGTGATGCTGTGGCATCGGCAGGTAGCACTTTGGTAGAGCTCTTCGGCCTAGCCCGCGAACTTAATACTGCTGCAGAAGGTATTGAGGTTGGTCCGTCTCCCGCAGACGAATCAATGGCAGCTGATTTGGCTCTTCCCATTGAAGATTTGGAAATGTCTGTTCGTTCATATAACTGCCTCAAGCGTGAGGGCATCCACACTGTGGGTGAACTTGTTGCTCGCAGTGAAGCTGACCTTATGGACATTCGTAACTTCGGTGCAAAGTCTATTGACGAAGTTAAGGCAAAGCTCACCGAGCTTGGTCTTGCGTTGAAAGACTCACCTCCCGGTTTCGAGCTTGCTTCACGTTTGCACGACGACGACGCTTACGGCGATTTCTAATCCCGGTTCGGATACCCTCACTACGGTGAGACGAACCTCAGGTCACAAACTTGGTTCCACACTCTTCGCAAAGGAGCGATGGAACAGTAATTCCATGGAGAAATAATTATGCCTACTCCCACTAAGGGTCCTCGCCTCGGCGGAAGCCCTACACACGAGCGCCTTATGCTCAACAACCTGTCTCAACAGCTTTTTGAGCACAAGCGCATTACCACCACTGTTACTAAAGCAAAGCGTATGCGTCCTGTTGCAGAACGTTTGATTACTTTCGCTAAGAAAGGCGACTTGGCTGCACGCCGTCGCGTTCTACGTTCCCTCAGCGACAAATCCGTAGTTCACGAGCTCTTCACCGTGATTGCTCCTGCAATGGCAGAGCGTCCTGGTGGATACACTCGTATCACCAAAATCGGTAACCGTAAGGGCGACAACGCTCCTATGGCTGTTATCGAATTGGTGATGGAGCCTGTAGCAACTGCTTCTGCTGTTGCTGAAGCAACCACCGTTGCAAAGAACTCTGCTGTAGCTGAAGAAGCTCCTGCACAGGTTGAAACCGAAGCTGCTGCTCCTGCAGCAACCGATAACGGTGCTCTTCCTGCTGGTGCACACGCTCCTTTGGAAAACGGCGAAGCTCCTGAAGGCTTCGAAATCAAAGGCAACGCTGATTCTATGAAGTATCACGTTCCTGGATCTCGCTGGTACACCAGCACCAAGGCTGAAATCTGGTTCGATTCCCCTGAGTCCGCTAAAGCTGCAGGATACGCACCTGCAGGTGGCGAAGCCGCTCAGAAGGTTTCTGAATAATTCACCTCATATGGCTTTTAGCTAAACTCTGCCGTCCGTAGTTAGACTATGGACGGCAGAGTTTTTATATATTCGGGAGAACCATGACTTATGTGGATACTGTAGAACATCACAATCAACGGGTGCGTATCGATTTAGCATACGACGGCACTCCTTTTGCGGGGTGGGCCAAACAGCCTGGGCTTGTAACCGTTGAAGGCTGCCTCGAACAAGCCCTTGAGATGGTTCTTCGTGCTCCTGTTCGTTTAGTAGTCGGTGGTAGAACGGATGCCGGTGTTCATGCGACTCATCAGGTCGTGCACTGCGATATTGAACGCAGCCGTTGGGATGCCCTTCCCGGGCGGAGCGATAGCTTGCCAGCTGATGCCCTCAAACGTCGGTTGAGGGGAGTGCTTGGAAGAGTACTCACTCATGCTGAACGAGAACTGGGGCTGCCATCCAGATTTAATGGTTTCTTAAATGGGAGTATCCGTATTCTTGCAGTTTCTGCAACCTGCCACACGTTTGACGCTCGTTTCTCTGCTACTGGCCGTTCTTATCGTTATTTAATTGATGATGGCAGTAATTATTCTGGAGAATCTGCCCTTTACAGACGCCTAGCGTGGCAGGTAGATCAGCCACTAGATCTTGAGCTGATGAATGATGCCTGTGAGGTGTTATTAGGGCTTCACGATTTTTTGTCGTTCTGCAAGCCTCGTGAAGGGGCGACAACTATTCGCCAATTACGTGAGTTGAGTTTTTATCGTACAGAGCAGGGGCTTATCCGTGCTGATATTCGTGCTGATGCTTTTTGTCATCACATGGTGCGTTCGTTGATTGCTGCAGCAGTTTCGGTGGGATCTGGCACTCATAATAGTGAATGGTTGGGGGATAGGATTAAAAACCCGTTACGAGATTCTCAAATACGTCTTGCGCCGCCATGGGGCCTGGCGTTATCTGAGATTACATACCCCGAAGAATCAGCTTTTGAAATGCAAGCTCGGCAAGCTCGGTCTCGTAGAGAGCTCTGATGTGATGGGGAACTCGAAATTAAAAGAGAATCCTGTGGATTAACTAGTAATCCTCATGTATAGTCTTATATATTGTGCGTGTTCTGTCCTGGTTGAAATACCTTCAGAAATAGCTCAGTTGCAGAGCAAATATTTATGAAGTGTACAGGATATAAGAACAACAGATGCGTTTGGTCCTCACCCAAACCCTGTTTGACGCATATTAGTAATTAGGCGCGATACCCAACTAAGCGCCAACTGTTCAAACGAGACAAAGGCGAAATTTTGCGCACTTACACTCCGAAACCCGGTGAAGTAGAACGCCAGTGGCACGTCATTGACGCTACTGACGTAATCCTGGGTCGTCTTGCCAGCCAGACCGCAACACTGCTGCGCGGAAAGCACAAGCCGACTTTTGCTCCTCACGTTGATACTGGCGATTCCGTCATTATCGTTAACGCAAGCAAAGTTGCACTAACCGGTGCAAAACTAGAACAAAAGCGTGCTTACCGTCACTCCGGTTACCCGGGTGGACTGAAGTCAGTTTCTTACGCAGAACTTTTGGAATCAAACCCAGTTCGTGCCGTAGAGAAAGCTGTTAAAGGCATGCTTCCTAAAAACAAGCTTGCAGCACAGCAGCTGAAAAATCTTAAGGTTTATGCAGGTGCAGAGCACCCGCATGCTGCACAGCAGCCTAAGACCTTCGAAATCACTCAGGTCGCCCAGTAATTCGGGCCAACGAAAGAACATTAGGAGAAATCGTGGCTCAGAATGAAGAGCAGATCGTAGTAGAAGAAGAGCTAACCAGCTACACTTCTGAATCTTCCGCTCCCGTAGCAGAAGACGCAAAAGCACCCCGCCCCGCACTTACTGTTGCAGGTGCAGCAGTTGGTCGTCGTAAGGCAGCAGTTGCTCGTGTTCGCGTTGTACCTGGCACCGGCCAGTGGACCATCAACGGTCGCGCACTCGAGAACTACTTCCCTAACAAATTGCACCAGCAAGAGGTTAACGAACCTTTCAAAATTCTTGAACTTGAAGGTGCATATGACGTTATCGCACGTATTCACGGCGGTGGACCTTCCGGTCAGGCAGGTGCTTTGCGCCTAGGTATCTCACGCGCATTGAACGAAATCGACGTTGAGAACAACCGTCCTACCTTGAAGAAGGCTGGCTTCCTTACCCGTGACGCACGCGTTATCGAACGTAAGAAGGCAGGTCTCAAGAAGGCACGTAAGGCTTCACAGTTCTCCAAGCGTTAATCACGCAACGAGAGCATTTGGCTCTACACTGTTCAAAGGCAGAGTCTCCCAAAGAGGAGGCTCTGCCTTTGGCGTATCTCAGGAATATATTTTTCGAAAAGGGCTCTGGTGTAGCAGCACTCTCATTCTATGAACAAAAAATCTCTACCCTCAACCTGAGAAGAGTAGGATAAGAAGAGTGTGCTGGTTCGTTCGATACACCTGATTATTAGGGTCTATCTGCCAGTAACACTGTGTCTCAGTTCTAAAGCTCTTTAGAATATGAATGGAACCAACCACCAAAAAAACTCAACGGAGAGGGCAGCTATGGTAGCTACCAATGGAAATAACGAGAACACCGAAGCTAAGGTTGAAAAAATCTCTGCTTCTGGAGCCGATACTCACCAGAAAGAAGCTATTAAAGCTGCTTTGAAAAAAGAGGTACGTCGAGTCTCCGTCGTTGAAGATTATTCAGCTGAGTTAGATGAAATTGCTTCATTGACGAAGAAACTTTCAGGTGAAACCAGCGACTCTGACGCTTGGAAAAAGGGTTATCCCTACGATAAAAAACTTTCACGTAAAGAATACGAACGTGAGAAGAGAGCTCTGCAAATTGAGCTTTTGAAATTACAATTGTGGGTTAAAGAAACCGGACAGAAAATCCTTATCATCTTTGAAGGCCGAGATGCCGCTGGTAAAGGTGGTTCTATTAAACGTTTTACTGAGCACCTAAACCCTCGTGGGTCACGTGTGGTTGCGCTTGAGAAACCCACCGAAATAGAACAAACCCAATGGTATTTCCAACGCTATATTGCGCACCTTCCTGCCGGCGGAGAAATCGTCATGATGGACCGCTCTTGGTACAACCGTGCAGGAGTCGAACGAGTCATGGGCTATTGCAGCTCACAGCAATACTACGAATTCATGCGTGAAGTACCAGATTTGGAGCGTATGCTTGTGAACTCTGGTATTAAACTCATCAAGTTCTGGTTCTCCGTGACACGAGCAGAACAGCTAGCTCGTTTCAACTCTCGTAGAACAGACCCCGTACGTCAGTGGAAACTTTCTCCTACAGACCTAGCCTCTTTGGATAAGTGGGATGCTTATACTGAGGCAAAAGAAGCAATGTTCTTCTATACAGACACCGGTGATGCTCCATGGACCGTTATTAAATCTAACGATAAAAAGCGTGCCCGACTTGAGGCAATGCGTCATGTTTTGAGCCAATTCGATTACCCCAATAAAGATAAAGATGTTGTTGGCAATGTTGATTCGCTCATTATCGGTCCAGCTTCTGCAGTCTTTGATGATGAAGACCCTGAAAATCCAGAAGGATTTCCAATTCTCAAAGACGAGGATAATTAGACTAAAAGGCGTAGAATAGCCAGTGATGTCGAAAAGATTATTTGGAACCGACGGTGTACGCGGTCTAGCGAATGAGCTCATTACGCCAAGTATGGCTTTAGAGCTCGCGCAGGCTGCCTCCATCGTATTAGGGTTCAATACGGTAGAAAAAGGTACCCGACCCAAGGCGCTTATCGCCCATGATTCCCGTATTAGCGGTGAGTTCATCGGATCTGCGATGATGGCTGGTTTTGCTGCTTCTGGTGTTGATGTGTGGGATGCTGGTTTAGTTCCCACGCCAGCAGCAGCATATTTGGTTGGGGCTACAGGTTCAGACTTCGGTGTGATGATTTCAGCTTCACATAACCCTGCTGAGGACAACGGAATTAAGTTCCTTGCTCGAGGCGGTAAGAAGCTTGATGACGCCATCGAAGATGAGATTGAAGCGTTGTATCGCTCCAAAGAGTTCAGATATCCCACCGGTGGGGAAGTGGGGCGTATACGTCCTCTCACCGATGGAGAAGACCGGTACGTGACGCACTTGCTTTCGACCATTCCTGGCCATCGACGCCTTAACGGTCTGAAAGTCGTCCTTGACTGCGCAAATGGTGCAGCCTCGGGTGTCTCTCCGGATGCATTCCGCATGCTAGGGGCCGATATCGAAGTTGTTGCTGCTGCTCCTGATGGAATCAACATCAACGATGGAGTGGGCTCCACCCACCCAGAAAAGCTTCAAGAAATGGTCGTTGCCCATGGCGCTGACCTTGGCATTGCCCATGACGGAGACGCCGATCGTTGCATTGCTGTAGACGAACAGGGCAACCTTGTTGACGGCGATAAAATCATGTCGATTATTGCGGTAGCGATGAATGAAGCTGGAAGGCTCAAAGATAACACCCTCGTTGCAACAGTGATGAGTTCTTTGGGACTTGAACTATATCTTCGAGAACAAGGTATCAAATTGGAGCGTACTTCTGTAGGCGACCGATATGTTCTTGAATCGATGAACGCTCAAGGTTATAACTTGGGTGGTGAGCAATCTGGCCACGTCATTATGAGCGATTATGCGACGACTGGTGACGGCGTACTCACTGGACTGCAACTTGCTGCAGAAATTGTTCGTACGGGTCTTCCGCTCTCAGAACTGGCTAGTCGTATGAAGGCAACTCCTCAGTGCCTGATTAATGTTCGGGGAGTCGATCGTGATGGTGTTGCAACCTGTGAGAAGCTTCAACAAGCTATTGCAGAGGTTGAAGAAGAACTCGGTGAAACTGGCCGTGTCTTACTTCGCGCATCAGGAACTGAGCCTTTGGTTCGTGTCATGGTAGAAGCCTCGGACCAGGAGACTGCTGATCGCTATGCAGCCTATCTAGCTGATATCGTCAAACGAGAACTAGGTTTGTAAGTGGTACGGGGATTCTTATCTAACACATCATAGATAAGAATCCCCTATATAGCAGGAGCAGTGTTGATGTTTCTGCTGTGAAAAAGGAAAAAGGGAAAAAGTTACTCCCCATATCTTGTACAAGATATGGGGAGTAACTTTTTAAGTATTTTATTGTGTTAGTTCAATAAAGATTACTTGGAAAGAGCGTCGCGAATCTCTTTGAGAAGAACGATCTGAGGATCAACTTCTTCTTCGTCTTCTTCGCCAGCTGCAATTTTAGCTGCACGACGTTCGTTCATCTTGTTGATGGGGGTAACGATCGCGAAGTAAACAGCTGCTGCGATGAGAAGGAAGTTCACAACTGCGGTGAGGAATACACCAATCTTGATTTCTCCGAATACGAGGAAATCGTCGAAGCTGGGGGAGCCAACAAGCATTGCGATTGCAGGCATGATAACAGCTTCAACCAATGCGGTGATAACTGCGGTGAAGGCGGTGCCGATGATAAGACCTACTGCGAGGTCGACGACGTTGCCACGGGTAATAAAATCTTTAAATCCATTAAGCATGTATATAAGAGTATCTTTGTCCTGAACTAATTTGAATGTTTAGAAAAGATATTTTCTCTCGAAAATAGTGTATTTAGTCACATGGTGTGACATGGGATATTGACCTATCCTACTTTTTGAAAAAAATATCAGATTTGTTCATTTAGAGGTATGCTGGTGCCGGACCAAAACCCCAAAATGTTTCCAAACATTCAGCGTGAGATTGATAGTATCGTTCGGCTTCACTCACCCCGATATATCGAAAATGCCATGACTCATAAAAATAACCCGTAAGCTCATGCTTCCAATATGGAAAACGCAGAATAAAACCAAAACGGTGAGCATAACGAGCAAACCATTGCGCTTCAGGGGTTTGAGAGAAACATACTGCAAGATTACAATTGCCTGCGGCTGAACCAATATCAAGAGCTAAACCCGTTTGATGTTCTGAATACCCCGGACGAGCAGAAGCAGTGTCAGCTTGTTCCTTGCCATATGTGTTCACCCAATGTTCGTAGGTGTTAATCTGATCATCATACGAACGATAACCACTCAACGTTGTAGGAGATAAACCTTCACGCGTAGCTGCCGCAAACAAAGCATGAGCGTTCTGAGCTGCCTCTGCACGAAGTAATACCGACCCAAAAGGTACCAAATCATGTGGATGGTAGTGAATCGGGTCAAGAGGGTGCTGCTTATTGACGAGAACAGATAAAGAATCGGCACGAAAATGATGCGCTGAAGGCTCCGCCTGCGGTGACTCGGTTGAATCCGACGTGATGGGAGACTCCTGTGCTAACTTTCCCCCTCGAGCCTCAGGCAATGATACTTCTGTGCGACTTTGAGGTTGCTCAGCATGAGAGCTACAAGAACACAAAGAAAGAGTCGCCGCAGCAGATAAAAACCAACGACGACCAAAAGAACGAGACTTAGCCATCACTACTAATTCTTCCTCAAAAGCACACGAGAAATACTATGGTCTGACCCCTTAGAAAGAATTAGTTGTGCACGTGCCCTTGTGGGGCGAACATTCTCTAAAAGATTGGGCTCATTAATAGTGCGCCAAATTGAAGTTGCTATCTCTACAGCTTCCTCATCTGAAAGATTCGCATAACGATTAAAGTACGAATCCGGATTCTGAAAAGCATGATCGCGTAAAGACAAGAAACGATCAATATACCAACGCTCGATATCACTCGTTCGGGCATCAACGTAGATAGAGAAATCAAAAAAATCGCTCAAAGACAAGGCTGCTTGGCTCTGCCCCCGCAATTTAGGCGGTGCTAATACGTTAAGTCCTTCAACAATTAAGACATCAGGCGATGTTACTTCAATTTTTTCGTCAGGAATGATGTCGTAGAACAAATGCGAATACTTTGGTGCACTCACCCGTGGCACACCAGACTTTACATCAGCAATAAAACGCAATAGCGCACGACGATCATAAGACTCGGGAAAACCCTTACGAGCCATGATCCCACGGCGTTCAAGCTCCGCATTGGGATATAAGAAACCGTCTGTTGTAATGAGCTGAACATCTGGGGTAGAAGGCCAACGGCTGAGCAACGCTTGAAGCAGACGTGCCGTTGTTGATTTACCTGCTGCTACAGAACCCGCAACTCCAATAATAAAAGGAACACGACGCTGCGATAACCCCAAAAAATCATTAGTCATACGATTAATAGAGGCAGTAGAGTTTGCATATAAATTCAATAAGCGAGACAACGGAAGATACACATTACGCACTTCTTCTACGTCGAGAGTCTCTCCCAACCCGCGCAATTGTTCAATTTCAGACTCGCTAAGAGGAACCTCAATCTCCGAAGATAAACGTGACCACGTGGCACGATCTAGTTCCAGAAAAGGTGAGTGTCGCGATAATAAAGGGGCTGAGCTCATTGAACACATTTTAGTTCTCTTCACCTAGAAAAACCTCAATATGAGCAGTTTGCTCAGAACGTGTCAGAAGATAAAACAACGACGAGTATCCCACACCGCGCGTGGCACACACCTAAAATTTTCACGGTTCTCAGGTAGTATTAGCTGTATGTGTGGAATTGTAGGATATGTTGGTCTGGGTTCTAACCCAGACGGTAAAAAATTTGATCACAACTCATATGATGTTGTCCTTGAAGGGCTCCGTCGCCAAGAATACCGCGGATACGACTCCGCCGGTGTTGCTGTTGTTGGCGATGCAGGCATCGAGTTCCGTAAAAAAGCAGGAAAACTAGTTAACCTCGTTCAAGAGGTAGAAGAGAACCCCATCGCGGATTCTCACATTGGCATTGGACACACCCGCTGGGCAACCCACGGTGGACCCAACGACGCCAACGCCCACCCCCACGTCGTTGATAATAACCGCCTAGCGATCGTACACAACGGCATTATCGAAAACTTTGCAGAACTCCGCAGTGAGCTCAGCGCCAAAGGTGTTCAGTTCCTTTCTGAAACAGACACCGAAATCGCAGCAAACCTCATCGCTGATATCTATAACAACCTCGAAGAAAAAGACCTCACCGAGGCTATCCGTCAAGCGTCTAATAGACTCGAAGGTGCTTTCACCATCTTGGCTATTCACGCAGACTTCCCTGACCGCGTGGTAGCAACACGTCGTAACTCACCACTTGTTATCGGTCTTGGCGAAAACGAAAACTTCCTTGGATCTGACGTCTCCGGCTTCATCGACTACACCAAGAGTGCTGTCGAAATGGGACAAGACCAAATCGTGACCATTACCGGAACCGATTACTCCATCATCGACTTCGAAGGAAACCCCGCAGAAGGTAAACCTTTCGATATCGAATGGGATGCTGCCGCAGCAGAAAAAGGCGGATATGAGTCCTTCATGGAAAAAGAAATCCATGAACAGCCAGCTGCCGTACGTGACACTCTCATGGGACGTTTCGATGAGAACGGAAATCTCACCCTTGACGAGCTAAAAATTGATGACAGTATTCTCCGCTCCATCGATAAAATTATTGTTGTCGCATGCGGTACCGCAGCATACGCTGGACAGGTTGCACGTTACGCAATTGAACACTGGTGCCGTATCCCCACTGAAGTTGAGCTTGCACACGAGTTCCGCTACCGTGACCCCATCGTTAACGAGAAAACCCTCGTGGTTTCACTCTCACAATCAGGTGAAACCATGGACACTCTGATGGCAGTACGACACGCACAAGAACAAGGCGCAAAAGTTGTCTCTATTTGCAACACCACCGGTTCAACCTTGCCACGTGAATCAGACGCAGCACTATACACTCACGCCGGACCAGAAATTGCTGTAGCTTCAACGAAAGCCTTCTTGTCACAAATTGCCGCAGCATATCTACTCGGTCTTTACCTTGCTCAGCTTCGTGGCAACATGTACAAGGACGAAATTCAGCAGGTCTTGAGCGAGCTACAAGCGATGCCGGAGAAGATTCAAGAGCTTCTCACCAAAGAACAACAAATCAAAGATCTTGGTATCTCCATGAAAGATGCTAAGTCCGTGTTGTTCCTTGGCCGCCACGTCGGATTCCCCGTAGCACTCGAAGGCGCATTGAAACTCAAAGAGATTGCATACATCCATGCAGAAGGTTTCGCCGCAGGCGAGCTGAAGCACGGACCTATTGCTCTTGTTGAAGAAGGACAACCCATCTTCGTTGTTGTTCCTTCACCTCGTGGACGAGACTCCTTGCACTCTAAAGTTGTCTCTAACATCCAAGAAGTACGAGCACGCGGCGCAGTAACCTTGGTGATTGCAGAGGAAGGCGATGACGCAGTTCTCCCATACTCTGACCACGTCATCACCTACCCACAGTGCCCAGCTCTTCTTCAGCCTCTGCTAGCAACCGTACCATTGCAAATTTTTGCATGTGCACTCGCTGGAGCTAAAGGCTTGGACGTTGACCAGCCACGTAACTTGGCAAAATCTGTGACAGTGGAATAAAAACCGCAAACTATCAACGGGACAAGAGCTTGTGCTGTTGAGATGACTTCTTCAGGGGGTGGTGAACCATGAATTATGGTTCACCACCCCCTGAATCGTTATGGTTCATATTGGGGGAGTAGTAGATGATTATTGGGACAGGTATTGACGTGGTAAATATCGACCGGTTTGAAAAAATAATCCATAAAACACCAGCATTACGCCAGCGACTCTTCAGCGAAGAAGAACAGCAAAAACCGATACGCTCACTGGCAGCACGTTTTGCTGTTAAAGAAGCTGTTGCAAAAGCTTTAGGGGCACCATCAGGGCTGTCATGGAAAGACTGTTCCATCACCAATAGTGTGAATGGGAAACCTCAACTTCTTCTGTCCGGAACAGTCAAATCATATGCTGAAAAATTACGTATCAACCACTGGCATATAACGCTAAGCCATGACGAACCAATAGCCACTGCTATGGTGATAGCAGAACACCTTAACAGTGAAGAACTAGAACTTCTTAAAAACATCGAGAACACCAAAAAGAATGGATAATTTCTAACACTGCCAACGTACCCCTAAGGATACAACGTAGACATGGATCCGCTAAAAGCTATCGATCAATGCTATACCACTTACACTATTGAAGATCTTAAAAATGACATCCTACTGCCCACGCCTACTGACCATAAATACACTCGTGGTGTATTAGGTGTCGTTGCAGGTAGCCCAGAATACCCTGGTGCCGGACTACTCGCCACAAAAGCCGCGGTCCATAGTGGTGTGGGAATGGTGCGGTTTCTTGGTACTGACGCCCTTAACCTTCTGATACACCTGCATGTTCCAGAAGCGGTATGCACTACTAACCGCGAAAAGATGCCTACACCTGATGCATGGTGCGCAGGCTCTGGCGCAACGGGTGAAGAACGTCAAGAACTTCTAGAACGGATTCTTGATGAACCGGTTCCAGCAGTATTAGATGCCCAAGCGCTACCGTATTTTGCTCAATCTATTGCATTAAACGGCCCAGCTAAAAGTCATCGTATCGTGACTCCTCATGCCGGAGAACTACGCCAGATGCTCACATGGATTGCTTCCTTGAACCCCACTTTATGGAATGAACATCATGCCCATGATGTACCAGAACAACACGATATTCTCAAAAACCCTAGCTATTGGGCTCAACATACAGCTCGACTAACAGGGGCAACAGTACTTCTCAAAGGGCACACGAGCTATATCGCTAGCCCCGAAAACGAGGAAGGGTACAAACTCCAAGCACCTCATAGTTGGCTAGCAACAGCAGGAAGTGGAGATACCCTGAGTGGGATTATGGGATCTTTCCTTGCCACACGCCATGCCCAAGCCAGAACACAGAACCATTCATTATCTACCGTAGATTTTTTGAGAGTAGCCGCAAGCGCTGTAGCTATCCATCATCAGGCAGCGCAGAACGTTCATCGTAACGAATGCGGGGGCCCAACACCACCGAGTGTCGTGACAGAATATATCGCACAAGCTATCTCAGAAATATTCTCAGAATAGTGTTTTACTGTTCATAAAAAATTGGTGGGTGCCCAAAGTTGGGCACCCACCAATTTTTTAAAAAGATGGACTGCGCTAGTATGCGCCTTGCTTAGCGAAGACTGCGCGTACAGTACGGAAGAGAATAACAAAGTCACCAGTAATTGACCAGTTCTCAACATAGTATAGGTCTAAGCGAATAGATTCTTCCCATGAGAGGTCAGAACGTCCAGAAACCTGCCATAGACCAGTAATACCGGGTTTGACCAGTAGACGGCGGTAGGCTTCCTCCTCATACTGATTGACCTCAGTTTCCAACGGTGGGCGAGGCCCCACGAGGGACATATCACCAACAAATACATTCCATAACTGAGGAAGTTCGTCGATGGAATATTTACGGATAAACTTTCCAACCTTGGTAATACGAGGGTCATTTGCCATTTTGAACAGAACGCCATTGCCCTCATTCCGATCTTGCAAATCTTTTTTAAGCTCTTCAGCGTTGGTCACCATCGAACGGAACTTCACCATTTTGAACGTTTCACCACGGTACCCTACTCGCTCTTGGAAGAAGAAGATTGGTCCACCATCTAGCTTGATAATAATACCAACAGCAATAAGTAAAGGAGCTAGCACAATAAGCCCTAACGTAGAACAGACGATATCAATAGTCCGTTTGATTAAGGCAGAGAATCCTTCCATACGAGGGGTCGATACGTGAATGAGAGGAACACCGTTAAGCGGCTGGGTATGGATACGTGGTCCAGCGATATCAGTCATGGCTGGGGCGAGAATAAGCTTGATATGAGAGGCTGCGAGATCCCAACCCAAAGTTCGCAACTGTTTTGGTGTCAGTCGATGCCCTGAAGATACTGCAACGGCTTGGATATTATTCTCGACGCATACTCTCAGAATTTCTTGGGAATCCGTGCTATAACCAAGAATGGGAGCTTCAACCTCGGAGATGACTTTTCCTTCGGAATACCCCGGCAAATAGAAAGCCACCGGATTCAACCCAGAAAGCTTCGCTTCCCTCAAAATATCGTAGAGGTGTTTACCCGACTCGGTATCTGAAATCACCAAAACACGGGTGAGAGCACGTCCGCGTTGACGCCAATGTACGAGGTAACGTCGTAGACTCCATCGAGCAGCTAAGAGTAATATGAGACCTAGAGGATAGGCTATAAAAATATAGGTGCGGGCAAAATCTACCTTCGTCATGTACGAGAAAATAGCTAGTCCACAGAAAAAATAGCTAGTGGCTTTGAAAACTAGACGATACTCATCGCTTCCTTGTCCGAGATACCGGATATTGCGAGAATTAGAGATATCAAGAGTGATAAACCATAAAATGGCAAGGACAAAACCCGTAGCAGCGTAATTCCACGATGCGTCAAAACGACCGAGTACTTCAGCGTTATTGAAACCAAAACTCACAAGATGTGAAAAAATGATGGTGAACGTAATCACCAGAGCATCGCAGAGATACAACGCTGCAACAACTTTAGGTTGCCAGGTTTTAAGACCGCGGTTCTCTGACCAACGTTGTTTAATGATGGTATTGCTAGCCACCTGAAGATTCCCCCGAATATTTCCCTAAGATAAAGAGCTAGGAGACACCCCTAAAAATTTGTATCTCCTAGTAGAACATCAGTACGTGAATGATACGCTATCTAATGTTATTGCGCTTCCCCCATGATAATCCTATGAACTCAGCAAATAGGCATATCACCTCAAGAAAACGGATAAATGTGGACAAAATTTCCTTAAAGAATGAACTTTGCTGAGGTAAATAGACATAAGTGTCAAGGATTGACGCTTAGATGAGTTCCGCTTCTGTGAGAATAAACTCTATAACAGGGGCATATAAATGTGGAGTAACATTGTCATCCATCGGAACAACCTCCAAAATATGACCCTGCTCAGCAGATACAAAAAGCCCTGGATCATTACAATCCGCAATGCCAATAGTATCCACACCAACAGAAGCCGCAAACCCCGCCAAACCATGATCTGCAATCACCAAATCAGGAACAATACCACGCTCAGATAACTGAGATAACGCAATATCCATGGGACCAGGAAAATGAGTATGTTGAAGACCGCCATACTGTTCAAAAACAATGACATCAAAAATTTGGCGAAGATCCCCATCTAAAAATCGTTCACCCTCACGAATACTCAGTACCTGCGCCCCATGAGAACGCGCAATATGTGCCATCTGCGCATAGATAGGAAATAATCCAGCGGGATGCCCTGTCGCAAAAAGAAGTGACTTCTTCTCACGGACCGCAGCACCAAAGATACGAGCATAACGACGTAAAGCATCAACACACAAACGGGCACTAATAGTATCCTGACCCATACGAAACTCTGGGTCAGAAACAATACCAACCCGACGCGTCATCACCTCAAAAACATCCTCATACGTCCATGGTCGAGTCCATTTCACCCCAAACTCTAAATGCTCGTTGCCATCAATGAAACCTTGAATATGGCTTAGATTATTCTCACGAGCAGTCGCAACCTCACCCGTAATTTTAGACGCATCTAAATACGCCATAAACTCATCATCAGACATCGTAAAACGTTTAACGCCAACTCCCTGAGGATACATATTGCGCTCCTTCGACAAAACAGAAACTTTTCTACGCCAAACTCATAAGAGTTCTATATAACCTAAGCATATCTTCCGCACTATGCTCCCATGTTTTCTCACGGGCACGGTGAGCACCATTTTGACCTAATAAACGCCTACGCTGTGGCGAACGAACCATCTGTTCTACAGCAATAGCCCACGCCTCAGGAGTACGCGGAGAAACCAACACCCCACTGACACCGTCAGCAACAGCACTTTTTAGCCCATCAACATCACTCGCTAAAACCGCAGCGCCACAAGCCTGAGCCTCTAATGCAACTAAACCAAAAGTCTCAGAAGACGACGGAACAGCCACAATATCTGCCCTACGGAAAAACTCTGCCAACTCTTCTGGTGGATACGAAGGATAAAAATCAATACACTCATCCACTCCTAACTCCTCAGCACGAGAGACAAGCTGCTGGTGATACTCAGGGCTGCCCTGCCCAATAAAAGCGCACCTTACAGAAATGTCCTGAGGCAGAAGAGCAAGAGTCTCCACCAAAATGTGCAACCCCTTTAACGGTTGAGGTCGTCCAGCAAATACCAGAAAACATTCAGAAGAAGAACCCTCATTCATCCGACGAGAAGGCACTACATCGTGAAAAACCTGAGAATCAACCCCCGGCGGAATAACAACCGTTTTCTCCTCCTGAGCACCATACCAACGCACCATTTGCTGAGCCTCATCAACAGTATTAACCACCAAAGAGGTCACCTGCTGACAAATCTTCTGCTCACCCTCATAACGAATCTGCGGCTCTTTCCCCTCACCGTGAGCAGAACGAGCATCCTTAGCAGCGGCAGTTGTGTGCATGGTGTGTACCCACGGCACAGAATAATCCTTCCATACCCCCTCTAACAAAGAAAGAACACTCATGCCAGAAAGCCAATAATGAGAATGAACGATATCAGGATTCTCTAACGCCGCATCAGCTACTGCCTTTGCAAAATCATCAACCAACGCTGGCAACTGATCCTTTGCCGCACCTGCCGCAGCATCAACTTGAAGACTATGCACGACCGTCCGCGGTAACACCTCCGATACCTGTGCGGACGGTGAAGAAGAACCAGAAGTATCTAACGTAAATACCTCTACTGATAGGTTCGGATACAGCTTCAACAACGCCTGAAGAGAACGAAGAATATACACATTCATTCCACCAGCATCCGCAGTACCTGGCTGATCTAAAGGCGACGTATGCATCGACAGAATATGAAGATGCATCTTAGGCGAATCAGAAGAACTGAACTGAGAAAAAAACTTTGTAGTATCGTGCTGCACCTCTTTACTGTATTGCACAACGAACAAGGACGCACCTATTTATCCTCGATAACGTCACGAACACGATGCACTACACAGAAAAGAGCAGAACATGAGATACTAAAAACCACGAACAGTAGGAGTCTAGCTATGCACAAAACACCCCGCAAAAAACAGCTACACGAAGACGGCCTAGAACGTCTAGCTATCATTGACACACAAGCTATCACCCACAACGTTCAAACCATCCGAAAAAATATCGGCAACCGAACACTTATCGCCATTATCAAAGCAGACGCCTACGGGCACGGTGCAATACCCGTAGCGAAAACCGTACTAGAAGCTGGCGCAGACATCCTTGGCGTCGTACACGTGAGTGAAGCTATAACACTTCGAGAAGCAGGAATCGAAGCTCCACTCATCGCATGGCTACACACCCCCCGCACCCCATTCGCTACAGCCATAGAACATAACATCCAGCTAGGCAGCTCCGGTTGGGATCTCGAACATATTGCGCGTGCAGCACAACAACTTAACAAAACCGCCCACGTCCACCTCAAAATAGATACCGGTCTAGGGCGTAACGGATGTGTACCAGAACAATGGGAGACTTTCTTCGCCCAAGCCAAAAAATATCAAGACCAAGGCCTTATCAACGTTTGTGGTATTTTCTCTCATCTAGCTGTCGCAGACGAACCTCAACGCCTTGAAACACAACAACAGCTAACGCATTTTTCTCAGGCCGTACAACAAGCCCAAACAATAGGCCTGAACCCAAAATATATTCACCTAGCAAATACTCCCGCCACCCTAGGAACGGGAGAAGGGCTTTACGGACAAGAGTTACTTTGCAATACAGTACGCGTCGGCATCGGACTTTACGGGTTAAGCCCCATCGAGGGTAAAACCTCACAAGAACTAGGTTTAGAACCAGCTATGACAGTGCAAACATACATTAGCGCAGTCAAAGAAGTACCCGCTGGACAAGGAGTCTCATACGGGCTCAACTACCGCACCACAAAACCCACAACATTAGCGCTCATCCCCATGGGGTACGCGGACGGGATACCTCGCATCGCCCAGAACGCACCAGTACGTATCTACAGAGAAGGATACCCCGCACAAAACCATACAGTCGTCGGCAGAATAGCCATGGACCAAATGGTGATAGACCTCGGCGAAGCTGGACTATCAGAGAGCAAACACGGATACTTAGGCGCTCGCGTTGTACTCTTTGGGGCAGGGGAGAATCCTCCAGTAGAAGCTTGGGCAGAGGCCGCTCAAACCATCAACTATGAGATTGTCACCCGCATTTCTGCTCGAGTCCCACGCGTCTACCACCCCTAAACGACGAAGAACGATAATACCCGTGATGAATAAGACCGTAACCTTTGAACTTTCCTCAAAAGAAGACACCCAACACCTTGCACAAGCATTAGCGCCACTGCTACGTCCTGCAGACCTCATCATGCTCAACGGCGAATTAGGAGCAGGAAAGACGACTTTCACGCGTTGCCTTGGACATGCGCTAGGGGTACGTGAAGGAATTATCTCTCCAACCTTTGTACTTTCTCGAGTGCACCCTAACCTTGCAGATGGTATCCGCCCTGGTGGACCTGACCTTGTGCACGTAGATGCTTACCGTCTAAGCAGCGCTGAAGAAATTGATGACCTTGACCTCGAATATTCTTTAGAACGCTCTGTGACCATCGTTGAATGGGGAGAAAACAAAGTTGAACACCTTAGCGATTCACGCCTAGAAATCGACATCATTCGAGCAACCGGAGGAAACGGAAACATACCATTTCAAGGGATAAACGATGAAGACGAAACGGATGAATACAGCTCAGAACCACGCACGATGATGATTCGCGGATGCGGACCTCGGTGGAATACTGAAACATGGAATGAATTAGTGGACAGGCTCTCGGCTGTATTGAACGCTGAACAATAATCTTTTGACAAGGAAACCGCTAGACTAGAGAGCGTGCTTGTACTTGCTTTAGACTCATCCGCCACTGCATCTGTCGCCCTCGGTCAATGGACTGCCGATGGAGTCAGACTATTAGGCCAATGCAAAACCTCAGATACCCGTTCACATGCTGAAGTCATGGCTCCTTATGTGCAACAAACCTTAGAACAGGCTCAGCTCACCGCTAAAGACCTAGATGCTGTGCTTGTCGGTAGAGGACCTGGACCTTTCACAGGGCTACGTGCCGGCATTATGACGGCACGAGTGCTCAGCTTCGCTCATCACATTCCGTGTTACGGGCTTATGAGCTTATATACCATCGCAGAATCTGCATATGAACATGCTCAAGAACACCAAAACCAGCGTTTTCTCGTGGCTACTGACGCCCGCCGTAGAGAAGTATATTCAGCAGAATTTGAACTCACAGAGCACGGATATCAACTCTGTACTGAACCGGCGGTAGGCTCTGCCTCCAATCTTAAAGACTTACCAGTGTACGGTGCAGGTGCCGGACTATACTCTAACGTTCTGAACGCTGTGGCTGATTTTACTCACGTTCAACCAGAGGCCTATGGCCTTCTCCACGCCGCATGGCGGTTAGGACAGAAAAACCTAAAGACCGAAACAAGTGCACTATATTTACGGGAATCTGACGCAAAAGTTCCTCAGTCTATGGTGACAGCAGGAACTGCCTAATGGAAAAAACTAGGACAACCGCAGACGGCTCAACGGTAGTGTTGAGAACATTAGAACTGGTCGATCTTGAACAAATTCATCGTCTAGAATGCGAACTCTTTCCGGTTGATGCTTGGCCGATAGAGATGTTTTTAGCAGAGGTACAGCACCCAACTCGTCATTACATTGTGCTAGAACAAGAACATCAAATTATTGGGTACGCCGGTGTTATGACAGTCGCAGACACCGCAGATGTCCAGACTCTAGCCGTCTGCTCCTCTGCGAGGGGGCGAGGCTACGGAAGATGGCTCCTCGAAACCTTGCATAAACAAGCCCTTGCCCGTGGCGCGGAACGTATCATGCTAGAAGTAAGAGCGGATAATCCTATTGCTCAGAATCTATATTTAGCTCAAGGCTATACGCCGGTGCACCGTCGTGAACGATACTATAACGATGGCGTAGACGCTCTGATAATGATGAAAAACCTCGAAAACGTTGAATCTCTCCAAGAAGAAAAACACCATGACCAATAGAGAACCCCTTGTACTAGGAATTGAATCATCCTGTGACGAAACAGGAATCGGCATCGTACGAGGAACCACACTCCTGAGCAATACGGTTTCTTCATCCATGGAAGAACACGTACGTTTTGGCGGAGTCATACCAGAAATTGCTTCTCGGGCACACCTTGAAGCGATGATTCCCGCGATAGAGCAGGCACTTGAAGAAGCTCAAGTGGATTTAGACGAAATAGACGCTATTGCTGTTACTGCAGGACCGGGCCTTGCCGGCGCGCTCATCGTGGGTGTCTCCGCAGCTAAGGCGTTAGCCGTTGCTACCGGAAAACCTCTCTACGGTATTAACCATCTTGTTGCTCATGTTGGTGTCGGTCTACTTGATCAACCGACTCGCACTCTCCACCTCGAACAACTCTGCGAACGAGGGCTCGGCGCACTATTAGTTTCTGGCGGGCACACCGAGATTCTTGCCGTTCATAACATCACATCAGATGTTCGTCTTCTTGGCGCTACCCTCGATGACGCGGCGGGGGAAGCCTACGATAAAGTAGCTCGACTTCTCGGGCTCAACTACCCTGGGGGACCTGCCATCGACCAAGCTAGTCGTTCTGGAGATTCTCAGGCTTTCCGATTCCCCCGCGGACTTTCTGCCCGAAAATTTATGGGAACAGCTGAAGCCCCCGGACCTCATCGCTATGATTTTTCTTTCTCCGGTCTCAAAACAGCTGTCGCCCGAGTCATCGAAGGATATCAAGCACGAGAAGAAACTGTACCTGTTGCAGATATTGCTGCTTCTTTCCAAGAATCGGTAGTAGACATCATCACCCATAAAGCGTTATTAGCATGTACTGAACAAGGGCTAGAAACATTGCTCTTAGGAGGTGGCGTCGCTGCAAACTCACGGCTCAGAGAGCTGCTTGCTCAACGTTGTGCTGAACATTCGGTAGAACTGATCGTTCCTGAGCTGTCTTTGTGCACTGATAACGGTGCGATGGTTGCAGCATTAGGGGCACGCCTGGTTGCTGAAGGGACAAAACCTTCTCCTTTAGAGTTCGAGACGGACTCATCGTTACCTGTGCATCTCATCTCAATATAAGAACTGGATATCCACAATTGTCAAAGATGTGGGTTTAGAGGCATTGAGCTACTAAGTCTTTAACGACCGCACGTAAATTGCCTCCGGCCGATTGGGCAACCAGACGTTGTCTGGTGCTATTTCCTCCAGAGCCCATCATCGTCTTAATGTGCTTTAGTTCTTCAACGCACCCTAGATCTTGTGCAATGGGGGAAAGCTCGCTGACGAGTTCTTGTAAGTCTTCTTGTACAGGGCGTTCATCGTTACGATTATTTTGAATAATGATGGCGTCCAAACCATAACGTGCTGCCCGCCATTTGTTCTCTTGAACATGCCATGGTTTGAGGGCCTCTAGCTTTTCTCCTCTATCGAGTTTTCGTGAGAAAGATTCGACCAGACATTGGGTTAAAGCTGCGATAGCTGCAATATCTTTGAGCGATGACAGCCCATCACAAATACGCATTTCTACGGTGCCATAATGGGGTACTGGACGAATATCCCAACGGTTTTCACTAGGGTCGTCGATAACTCCTGTATGAAGCATATCTTGTAGATATGCTTCATATTCTTCCCAACTATCAAAGTGAAAGGGAAGTCCGGCTGTTGGAAGCTGCTGGAACATTAACGCTCTTTGGCTAACGTAACCGGTGTCTACACCTTCCCAAAAAGGGGAGGATGCCGAGAGAGCAAGTAGGTGGGGGTAGTAGGTGGTGAGTCCATCGATAATGGGTAATGCCTTGTCTCGAGAATCGACACCGACATGTACGTGAACACCGTAAATGACCATCTGTCGCCCCCAATACTGGGTACGCTCAAGCATCTTGAGATAACGTTCTTTAGAAGCTACCGGCTGGTCAAGACTCCGCGAGAAGGGGTGAGTTCCGGCGGAGAAGAACTCTATTCCTAGTGCATCGGTGGACTGTTTGAGAGTTAATGCACTGTGACGTAACTGTTCTATGGCTTCTGCGACAGTTGTGCAGACCCCGGTGACAAGTTCTAGGGTATTATCGAGAAACTCTCCGGTGAGATGAGCACCCTCAGTAGCATCCGATAATTCGGGGTTCTTCTGCTGTACTCGTGCTAGTACTTCTTGAGCCCGAGAGCATAGCTCCTGTGTTTTGGCGTCGACAAGGGCAAGCTCCCACTCTATACCCAATGTGGATGGTGCAGACGGTGCGAAGGGAATCATTGTTCTCCTACCTGTGATGGTGTTTTTCCATGGTAGGACAGAAAAGAAGAATTACGAACTTATGACGTCATAAAGGTGAGACAGCCAACGCTAACCGTCGAGAGGTTTTACCCTCTCCAATCCGCGTTAAAATGAGTGTTCCGCTACGTCCTGTCACTGATTTTTTAGTATTTTTGTGATGTCCTAGGAGCTTGATACGTAGTTGTTCGGGAGAAATATCTACCCCTCGTTTTTTGATAGTGAGAGTGGTGATGTTATTCTCGCGTACCCACCGTTTGAGGTGTTTATCGTTAATAGGAAGCACTTGCTCTACACGATACCCTTTGAGTCCGAGAACCTGCAGGGGAGAAGAACTGGTGAGATACGCAATATGTTCGTCAATAAGTTCTGCATCGGTGGTACGAATAATTTCGCCGAGAAGATGCGCACGAATTAAAGCACCATCTGGCTCATAAATATATTCTTTGACCTCATACAGAGGTTCAGATGCTTGTTGCTGGCTGTGAGATTCATGGTAAGGGCTAGAAACCTCAGTGATAACCGATGGTTCAAAAGGGTCACTATCAAGAACGAGCGCGCTTCTTTTAACGTGAGGTCGTGCTAACGCGTTAAACCATAACACCACTTCAACGACAGATCCCTGATGGCTAATCCACTGAGCTTCACATTCTTCAGGTATCTGATCGTGGGGGATAGCTGGCCCCATTTTGACGCCCATGGCAATTCCTGTTTGTGCTAATTTTCGAATGAACGATAAAGGCGGAGAAAAATCTTCTGCATCGAAAGTGCGTGACTGCGTTTTACCATGCTGGACAGTTCGCCGTGCAGGATCAAGCCATAACCCGTCAATTTGGCGCCCAAAAGTTTGGTGAATCGCTGCTAAATCAAGCTGTTCTATATCAGCACAAAAAACCTGTGCCGACGGAAAATCCATAAGATTATATTGGGCATAGCTAGCTGTTCTCTGATCAATCTCTACAGCAGTAACGGCTAACCCCGCCTGCGCAAAACTGAGTGCGTCAGCACCAATACCACACCCTAAATCTGCGACAGAATCAATCTGTGCTTGTGTAAAGCGCTGTGCATGTACCATCGCAACAGCTTGACGAGTGGACTGTTCATACCCAGCTTCGGTTAAAAGCATTTGGTGAGCTTGTTGCCCAAATTTTTCAAGAGCTTTTGTTCTGTTCTTTGCTTGAGTCAAAATCTTATGGACACTATCTGCGCTAAAGCCTTGTGCTCGTAATTGCGTCGCATGATTAAGCGCATGACTATCGTTATAGGGGACGAACAAAGCAATTGCGTCTAACTCTTCTTGAGTTTCTTCAACTGCTGGTGCCGGATGTACAGAGGTGCTCATAGTCGTCAGTGTCCTTATGTTTGGTTAGAGCTCATATTATAGATGCGCTGTGTGCGAAACTGGCGGGTTTTCTTGACCTTCTCTAGGGTACGGCTCTAAAGTTTGTGTTAGCACTTAAGAGCTGACAGTGCTAATAATTCTTGAAGAAGTATCGGCACCGCGACGACGAAACTCCCTCAAAGCACTACTTAGCTCAAACATCAGAAATGTTAAAGAACATCAAGGAGCAAAAATGTCCTCCATCAAACCACTCGAAGACCGCGTAGTTGTCCAGATTCTCGAAGCAGAACAGACCACCGCATCCGGACTTGTTATCCCTGATACCGCTAAAGAGAAGCCACAGGAAGCAAAAGTTATCGCAGTTGGCCCCGGACGCACCGACGAAAAAGGCAACCGCATCCCCGTTGACGTAGCAGAAGGCGACATCGTCATCTTCTCCAAATACGGCGGAACCGAAGTATCCTTCGGCGGAGCAGACTACCTCATCCTCTCCGCACGCGACGTATTGGCTATCGTCAACAAATAATCTTTTCCGCACACAATACAAAGGAGCTAAGAATTCATGGCAAAACAGCTTGAATTCAATGACGCAGCTCGCAAGAGCCTGCAAGCTGGTGTGGATAAACTCGCAAATGCTGTCAAAGTGACGTTGGGCCCTCGCGGGCGCAATGTAGTTCTTGATAAGCAGTGGGGCGCACCTATCATTACTAATGACGGTGTATCTATCGCTCGTGAAATTGAACTAGAAGACCCATACGAAAACCTTGGCGCTCAGCTCGCCAAAGAAGTCGCCACCAAAACAAACGATGTAGCAGGTGACGGTACAACTACTGCAACCGTACTCGCTCAAGCGCTTGTTTCTGAAGGTCTGCGTAACGTCACCTCTGGTGCCGCACCAGGAGAAGTCAAACGAGGCATCGAAACAGCTGTTCGCGCTGTCTCCCAACGACTCCTTGAAAACGCCAGAGACGTTCAAGGCGAAGAAGTTGCACACGTAGCGGCTATCTCAGCACAGTCCCCAGAAATTGGTGAACTGCTTGCCCAAGCTTTCGACAAAGTCGGACAAGACGGCGTCATCACCATCGAAGACGGTTCAACCACAGAAATTGAACTGGAAATTACCGAAGGTATGCAATTCGACAAAGGCTACCTCTCACCATCATTCGTTACCGACTCTGATCGTGCAGAAGCAGTCCTCGAAGATAGCCTCATCCTGCTCTACCAAGGCAAAATCTCAACTGTTGCTGAGATTATGCCACTGCTAGAAAAAATCGTTCAGGCGAAAAAACCGCTGACCATCATCGCAGAAGACGTAGACGGAGAAGCTCTTAGCACCCTCGTCGTCAATAAGCTTCGAGGAAACCTCAACGTCGTTGCCGTTAAGGCTCCTGGCTTCGGCGACCGCCGCAAAGCAATTATGCAAGACCTTGCAATTCTTACCGGCGGAACCGTTATCACCGGAGAACTTGGAATCTCCCTTGACTCAGTCACTATCGACCAGCTCGGCTCAGCACGCCGTGTTACCGTCACCAAAAACAACACCACCATCGTTGAAGGTGCCGGTAGCTCTGCAGACGTCGCTGAACGAGTCAACCAACTCCGCGCAGAAATTGAGCGAGTCGACTCCGAATGGGACCGCGAAAAGCTCAAAGAACGTCTGGCAAAACTTGCCGGTGGTGTTGGAGTTATCAAAGTTGGTGCAGCAACCGAGGTCGAAGCGAAAGAACGTAAACACCGCATTGAAGATGCAGTATCCTCTACCCGTGCAGCACTTGAAGAAGGCATCGTTGCAGGTGGCGGAACCGCACTCGTGCATGCGTTAGCAGCACTTGAAGGTATGACACTTGAGTCAAAAGACGCTCAAACCGGTGTTGAAATCGTCAAGAAAGCACTCGTCCAACCTCTGCGCTGGATTGCTCAAAATGCTGGCGAAGACGGATACGTCGTCACCAGCAAAGTAGCTCAACTACCCGTTGGCTCTGGATTCAACGCACGTACCGGCGACTACGAAGACCTCATCGCTGCTGGCGTTATTGACCCCGTCAAAGTAACACGCTCAGCGCTAGAGAACGCTTCATCCATTGCCGCATTGGTACTGACAACCGAAACCCTCGTGGTTGAGAAACCCGAAACAGAGGACGAAGAAGATAAATAAAACATCTTCTTCTAGAACCCTCTAGAACAGAGAAAAGCCTGTTTTAGCCGCTCCCACAGCGACTAAAACAGGCTTTTCTCACCTCAAAAAGAACTTGTGTTTGCTCACAGTAGACTCAGAAAAAATACTATTTAGGCAGACAATCGACTCCAGTTCCGGTAACGTTCAAAGGTCAGCACTCTCGTCAATCAGATATATACACACAGAAAGAGAACTCTTTCATGGTTGCGCAAACACACACCAAATACCCGTTGAATAGGCGGTGGCTTAAAACCCAAGGTTTTCGCCCCGAAATTCAAGGCCTACGCGCATTAGCTCTCTTTCTCGTCGTCACCTACCACATCTGGTTCGGCAAAGTCTCTGGAGGCGTTGACGTATTCCTCTTCATCTCCGCCTTCCTCCTCTCACTATCAACCTTACGTAAAATCAATGAGGGAAAACCGCTTGCCCTCATCAAATACTGGCTACACGTCTTTCAACGCCTACTACCAGCTGCTGCCACCGTCATTGCCGGAACCGTCATCGCCTCATGGTATTTTCTCTCCCCATCACGCATCATGGGAATCATCCACGACGGCATAGCAGCACTCTTATACTTCCTCAACTGGCGTTTAGCATATAACTCAGTAGACTATTACGCCCAAGACGCAGCCACAAAAACACCCCTACAACACTTCTGGTCACTGTCCATGCAAGGACAGATTTTCATCCTCTGGCCCATCCTCTTCCTCTGCGTCGCATTACTCGTCCGCCGCTTCCGCCTTAACCTCATCGGAACAGCCTTACTCGTATTCGGTACCGTCTGGGGAATCTCACTCGCCTTTTCCATCTACGAAACCGCTACCAACCAAGGCTTCGCATATTTTGATACACGCACTAGAGCATGGGAATTCGCTACCGGAACACTCCTTGCCATAGTGACCTTTTACTGGAAACCTCCACGATGGCTTCGCATCCCCATGGGATGGGTTGGCGTTGCCGGACTCATCCTCTGCGGGCTCATACTGCCAGTACAAGAAGCCTTCCCCGGATACCTTGCACTGTGGCCAGTAACCTGCGGCGCTCTCGTTATTCTTGCAGGACAAACAAACTCCCCATGGGGCGTTGACCGAATCCTCAGCTCCACCCCACTACTAAAGCTCGGCGAAATCTCCTACGCCCTCTACCTCGTACACTGGCCGGTTTACATCATCTACTCAACGCGCGCTCGCGTGGACCACCCTGATTTTTTGGTCGGTTCGTTGCTCATCATTAGCTCGATAGTCATTGCCACCATCATTCACTATGGAATTGAAGAACCTCTACGACGTACTCCCACCGTTAAAAAACATGCGGTACCGAAACCTCATCGTGGAATGAAAAAACTTCTCTCCGGTGCTACTGCTCGCCCAATAGCTATTATTCTGAGCTGCCTGATGCTTGTTGGTGTTCCTCTCGTGGGCGCTAAAGCGTGGGTCCACCATCGTAACAATCAGCTCGAAGCTCTTGCCGAAGCTGCCGGAAGCCCTGACTTTCCTGGGGCGTACGCCTACAACGAGGTTTCTACTCATTACAAGTATCCGCCTATTCCTACTACCGACCCCGAAAAACAATACGATGGTATCGACCCGAACGGCTGTGGCGGTCTTATCGGAGTAGACGGGGGAGTCATCAATTCACTCTGCGGACTTGAACAGAACTCATCTAAGGCAGATAGTCCTTTAATGATGGTTATTGGCTCTTCGCATGCTGGGCAATCTATTGCCTTCTATAGACCGTGGGCTCAAGAGCACCAAACAAACCTTATGGATTTACATCTTGGCGCGTGTCGTTACCCGTTGGAGGCAGAACCGAACCCTAACGAAGAATGCGAAGAATACAACGCTAATATTCGTCAGCTCGTACTTGATGTTCACCCTGAGGCAGTCGCCTTGCTCGTAACACAGACAGACGCGCATCATTCGGAGATTCTTGTGCCCGGTATCGAAGAAGAAATTGAAGCGTACACTCGAGCAGGGATACCTGTTCTTGCGTTACGTGATAATCCTCGATGGGCTGATAATATTTATGACTGTGCTCAGACTCATCCAGAAGATCCTACGTTTTGTGGAGAAAAGCGGGAACAAAAACTTGCAGATATTAATCCTGCTCAAGATTTGATAGACCGCAATCCCTTGGTTTATGGTCTTGATTTTTCGGAACAATATTGTCCCGATGGTTTTTGTTCTCCTATTTTTGGCAACGTCTATGTGTACATGGACGATAACCATATCTCTCGTGCGTACGGTTCTACTTTGGATCAAGAACTCAACCGACAGCTACAAGAACAAGGGTTTAGCCTCGGACGTACCTAAACTACTCCTTTTACCACATTAAATATTCATAATGGGGGCGTCTTATACCCCTACCATGTTGTCTGTTATCACGAAGAGAAAAATACCTACCTGTGGCATCAAAAGAACGTCGATTTAGACCAGAGATTCAAGGGTTACGCGCTTTTGCTGTGACCTTGGTCGTTGCCTACCATTTTTGGCTCGGGCGAGTTTCGGGAGGGGTGGACGTTTTCCTCCTCATCTCCGCTTTTTTGATGACGCTTTCATTCACTCGGAAACTAGAAACAGGTCAGCCAATCGGTTTTAAAGCCCTGAAAGACTACTGGGCACGTACTTTTAAACGTATTATGCCTTTGGCTACGGCAACTGTTCTACTAGTGCTGATGGGGACATGGTTTTTTCTGCCTGCGCCACGGTGGCAAGGGATTATGGATGAAGCCGTTTCAGTCGTTTTCTATTATGAAAACTGGTGGTCCATCAACAACTTGGTGGATTATTATGCTGCTGATTCTTCACAGGCCTCACCGTTACGCCACTTCTGGTCGCTATCGGTTCAAGGGCAAATATTTCTTCTATGGCCCTTACTCTTTGCTCTGAGCTGGGTCATTTACCGTATGATAGGGCGACGGTTCGCTCGCGGTATTCTAGCAACTCTTTTTGGTGCTGTTTTTCTTGCTTCATTGACGTACTCGGTCTATTACACACATCTTGACCAACAGCTTGCATATTTTTCTACGTACACTCGCCTTTGGGAATTTGCCTTAGGTTCTTTGATTGCTATCGGGCTGCCGTATCTTCGCTTCCCTTCAACCATCAAAATAATGGTGGGCTGGCTGGGCCTTATCGCAATAGTATTATGTGGCCTTATCCTAGATGTTGAAGGTAATTTCCCTGGGTATTATGCCTTGTGGCCTACTTTAGCAGCCGCTGCTGTACTGGTTAGCGGAGATAGTGCAAGCCGATGGGGTGTGGAGCGTTTACTCTCCCTCAAACCTTTATTATGGCTTGCGACATATTCTTATGGGCTTTATCTTATACACTGGCCTCTTCTTGTGTTTTACCTCTACACCGTCGACCAAGAAAAGGCCAGTACCAGCGCTGGAATCATACTCTTTGCAGTATCGTTGGGATGCGCTTGGATTCTTACTCAGGCGAATAAAA
Source organism: Rothia sp. P13129 (assembly GCF_048512865.1). Lineage (NCBI taxonomy): Bacteria > Bacillati > Actinomycetota > Actinomycetes > Micrococcales > Micrococcaceae > Rothia > Rothia sp. P13129. The sequence continues at coordinate 67,796 of NZ_JBLXYA010000004.1, read as the reverse complement.
AACTCTTAACATGCACTCAGCATTTTGACGGCAATGCACGTTTTTCTGTCCTGATTGTTGGATGCTGTATGACCGCTGTCCTCGTAAGTACAACATTATGGAATGTCGTTTTAGAGCGTGCAGAACAACGCCTGAACGCTCAACCTATCGTCGATAACCCTGGTGCCCTTGCCCTTGAAGCAGGTTTCATTTACGAAGGTGAAGAAAATGCTGGTATTCGCCCTAGCTCTGCTGACCGTTTCGACGACCGTCCCCTCTATAGCACCTCTTGTGCGCCGAGCCTTCTAGAAACATACCATTTTGAAGAATGGAACTGTCATCAACTGACAACTTCTGAAGAGCCTACACGCCGAGTCATCGCTGTTGGAAACTCTCATATGGATCAGTGGGGCGATCCGCTTATCTCACTAGCAACACAAGAAAATTGGGATCTTCAATTCCTACAATTTAACGACTGCTACCTACTCGACCCTGCCCGTAATACCACAAATCAAGGATGCCAACGCTGGATTGAGAACTCACAACGCTATATCGATGAGCAAAAACCTGACCTCGTCATCACCATTGGAACAATCTCCGTGTACGAAGGCTCGGGGGAGTACGTCCCTGACGGGCTAGAAGAGTTTATTGAACATCTTGAGCACGAAGGTATTGAGATTATTGCTCTTCGGGATAACCCTCGTTTTGAATCAACTCATGCAGATTGTGAGACAAGAACCCATCAGCTCTGCACCTTTGACTCAGAACTTGCTCAACAACCTAGCCCCTTAGAAGAATACGCAGCACAATACCCTAACTTCGGCACTGTCGATATGACAGACCTGATTTGCCCCAATTCAGAGTGCCCTTCTGCTGTCGGTAACGTGTACGTATATCGTGATGATTCACATCTAACACAAACATTCGTCGTCTCTGCGGAAAATTTCTTCATTCAACGGATGCTTGAAACACTTGAAGGTACTGAACATGCCGATACGGTTGATGAATCTTCGGTACCGGAATATTCAGATACATAAACTCGGTAAGCTCATCAGGTACAGAAAATATTGAATCGGTGAGACGTATACCCTTTTTATCGTGGAACTATTAGGGTTCACACCCTCTGGGGTTTACTATTAACAATTGGATAACCTTTTTCTCTTTCCTCCAGAGAATAACTCTCACAACCGAAAGGTCCGATTCGTTCATGGCTACGCCCACCGCATTGTCTGAAGATCCTTTTGGCTTCACCGGCCTCACCTACGACGACGTTCTTCTGCTACCAGGTAATACCGACGTCAACCCTGCAGATGCTGATACCTCCACAAAATTGTCAAAGCGTATCACCCTGAACACCCCTATTATTTCTGCTGCGATGGACACCGTCACTGAATCTGACATGGCTATTGCAATGGCTCGTCTGGGTGGACTGGGCGTACTACACCGCAACCTTTCCATTGAAGATCAAGCCACTCACGTAGACCGTGTAAAGCGTAGCGAATCTGGAATGATTACTAATCCCGCAACTATCGGTCCAGACGCAACAATTGAAGAATTTGATGCCGTGTGCGGACACTTCCGAGTTTCGGGACTTCCCGTCGTTGACGAAAACGGTATTTTGGTCGGTATCATCACCAACCGTGACATCCGTTATTTACCCGAATCTGAATACTCACAGCGTACCGTTCGTGAGATTATGTCCCCTATGCCACTAATCACCGGCTATGAGGGGATGTCCAAAGAAGAAGCCTACAACCTATTAGCTTCTAACAAGATTGAAAAGCTGCCTCTTGTTGATCAAAACGGCAAATTGACCGGTTTGATCACAGTCAAAGACTTTATCAAAACAGAACAATACCCTCGCGCCACCAAAGACGACGAAGGCCGTCTTCGCGTTGGTGCGGCTGTTGGATTCTTTGGTGACGGCTACGAACGAGCTATGACCTTAGTAGAAGCTGGTGTTGATGCACTCTTTATCGATACCGCTAACGGACATTCACAAGGCGTACTCGATATGATTGCCCGTCTTAAAAAAGATTCTGCTGTCGATCACGTCGATATCATCGGCGGACAGGCAGCAACCCGTGCTGGTGCACAAGCCATTATTGACGCTGGAGCAGACGGCGTTAAAGTTGGTGTTGGCCCTGGTTCTATTTGCACTACTCGCATTATTGCTGGTGTAGGTGTCCCGCAGGTAACAGCCATTAACGAAGCTGCTAAGGCTGCTATTCCTGCAGGCGTTCCTTTGATTGCTGACGGCGGTATGCAACATTCCGGTGAAATCGGTAAAGCCCTTGTTGCTGGTGCTGACTCTGTGATGATGGGCTCCATGCTTGCCGGTACCGCAGAATCTCCTGGCGACCTAATTTTTGTTGATGGCAAACAGTTCAAAGCATATCGAGGTATGGGTTCCTTAGGCGCAATGGTTTCTCGTGGACGCCACAAGTCTTACTCGAAAGACCGTTATTTCCAAGCGGATGTTTCTTCTGAAGAGAAACTTATTCCTGAAGGTATTGAAGGACGTGTTCCTTTCCGTGGTCGTGTCGGCTCTGTGTTGCATCAGCTTGAAGGCGGTCTACGTCAGACAATGTTCTATGTTGGTGCTCGCACCATTGAAGAATTGAAATATGAGGGTAAGTTTGTGCGTATCACCCCCGCAGGACTCAAAGAGTCTCACCCTCATGACATTATGATGACGGTTGAAGCACCAAACTACCGTCGCTAAATCATTCGGCGTGGTATACCCCATAAGCGTTATGCGCTTGCTGGGGTATTGCCTCTAACGAAAGGAACGAACCATGTCCGATATCGAAATTGGTTTATCAAAACGGGCTCGTCGCACCTATAAGCTCGACGATGTTGCTCTAGTACCTTCTCGTCGTACTCGCGACCCTGAAGACGTGAGTACCTCATGGCGTATTGACGCTTTTACCTTCGAAACACCCCTAATCGGTGCACCGATGGACTCGGTGATGTCTCCGCAAACTGCTATCGCGTTGGGACGTTTGGGTGGATTAGGCGTTTTAAACCTTGAGGGATTGTGGACACGCTATGAGAACCCTCAACCTTATTTGGATGAGATTACTTCTTTAGAGCTTAACGATCCTGTTGCTGCTACTCGCCGCATGCAAGAAATCTATGCTGAGCCTATTAAAGCTGAGCTGATTACTAAACGCCTTTCAGAAATTCGTGATTCTGGTGTTATTGTTGCAGGCTCTTTGACTCCTCAACATACTCAAGAGTTCTACGAAACTGTTGTTAACGCTGGTGTCGATATTTTTGTGATTCGCGGGACTACTGTTTCTGCTGAGCATGTTTCAGAAAACCGTGAACCGCTCGACCTTAAAAAGTTTATTTACGAACTTGACGTTCCGGTGATTGTTGGTGGTGTAGCTGGGTATACTCCAGCGTTGCACCTGATGAGAACGGGTGCGGCAGGTGTTCTTGTTGGGTTTGGTGGAGGCTCATCGATGACCACTCGACGTGGTCTAGGCATTCAGGCATCTATGGCCACAGCTATTGCTGATGTGGCAGCTGCACGTTCTCGTTACCTTGATGAATCTGGCGGACGCTATGTACATGTCATTGCTGATGGAGAACTTGGACGTTCAGGGGACCTCGTTAAAGCTCTTGCTCTCGGGGCTGACGCTGCGATGATTGGTGCTCCACTAGCACGCGCAAGTGAAGCACCTGGCCGCGGACTCTATTGGGGCAATGAGGCTCATTCAGTGAACTTCCCTCGAGGTATTCGCACAAACCTCGGTACGGTTGGTACTCTCGAAGAAGTCTTGTATGGTCCTTCCCATCACGTTGATGGCACATCCAACATTGTTGGTGCTTTGCGACGGGCTATGGCAACATGCGGTTTTACCGATGTGAAATCTTTCCAACGAAGCGAATTAGTACTAGCCGACTAAGGATAGACACCTAACATAAAGGAACGTGTTTTCACGTCAATAAGCCTTAAAGAAAGCTCTGATATCACCGATAGTGGCAGTGGTGTCAGAGCTTTTTGATATCAAACGTTATAGGGTAGATATCGTGTTGAAATTAGCTTTTACTCCTCGATGGATTGCCAGTTTACTTCTGGTGATTGCCTTGAGTACGGGTTTTGTGTTGCTCAGCCACTGGCAGCTTTCCTCTGCAACTTGGGGCCAACGCACCGCTGATCCCGCCAAAGAAATTGTGCAGCCTTGGGAAAAATTTCTTTCAGCACATGAACCGTTAACTATTGAGAACTCTGACCATATGGTTAAGGTGACTGGTCACTATATTGCAGGTTCTTCCTATCTGGTCACCGATAAACTTAATGAGGGACGCCAAGGATATTGGGTAGTGAGTGCTTTCCTTCCCGAAACAACACCTGCAACAGATTCTGAACCTCGAGCTCTTGCTATTGCACGAGCATGGACTGCCAAGGACTCACTTCCTGCAGAGCCTCAAGGCACTCTTACCGTGATTGGTCGTATCGTCTCTAATGATGCTCCTTATTATTCTCGAGATATCGAGCAGAAATACTCTGCTGAACAGATCACTTCACAGCGTATGATTGGAACTGCAGCTAGCGCTCAACTGACAAACCTGTGGGATATACCCCTCTACGGTGCGATTATTACTGCCGATGCTGAAACACCTCAAGGCACTCCGCTTCCTTTGGACGCTGAAGGAAAGCTACTATCCTCAGCTACTATTGTGGGGCAGACTGGAGATTTACACGGGGTGAGAGCTTCTCAAGTGACCCATGAAGATGTGAACTGGTTAAATATTTTTTATGCGCTGGAGTGGCTTGTTTTTGCTGGTTTTGCGTTCTTCCTCTGGTGGCGGATGCTTAAAGACTCTTATGAAAAAGCTCAAGACCCTGCTGAATATTTTGAATATGAGGGACAGTATTGGTTAGATGAAGACTCCGGAAGATACTATTACTGGGATCCAGCCGAAGAACAATACTACTTTTTTGACGATATTTCACAGCAACAGATACTAGAAGAAAGAACGAATAAACATGCATCATCATGACTCGTCACCTCAGAAACCTCAAGAACGTCAAGACGGCAAAAAAGTGGTGCTTACCGGACAAGGCACAGCTGACGGTAAAGGTGGATTTACTATCCGCAAAAAATTCGGTGGAACAGAATCTCAGATTCGATCTTCCCTGACCTTTTATAAATGGTGTGCGTGGATTTCTGGTACGTTCCTTCTCCTGCTCGTTCTCGAGATGATTACTCGTTATGTTTTCCGTTTTGACCTTGTGATGGGCGCTCAAGACGCACACACTGGTCAGAGTGTCCCTCTGGGCTTATTGAACCTTGAAACAGATAACTTGGTGGGAGGAATTAACATCTCAACATGGATTCTGATTATCCACGGATGGTTCTATGTTGTGTATCTTTTCTCCTGTTTCCGTCTATGGCTTTTGATGCGTTGGGCACTACCACAACTTATTGTGATGGCATTAGGCGGTGTCGTTCCTTTCCTCTCATTTATTGTTGAGAGCCGTATTCACCGTGAGACTTTAGCGTTACTGCGGGCAAATCCGCAAGCCACAAAACGTTACTAACATTTCAATACCGGTAGTGATAAATATTCCCTTTGCTCTTGTCCGGATAGATTATTGCCGGTATCTGAGCATTGTGTTTTAGAATGAAGATATATTCTTCGCTTTTTCTGCCTTCTCGGTGAAAAAGTTCCTCATATCAACTGTTAAGGTGACTCGTGACCAACACATCTCATACGGAGCTAGAACAGCGTCCAGTTTTGGTGGTTGACTACGGTGCTCAGTACGCGCAGCTTATTGCTCGTCGCGTTCGTGAAGCCGGTGTTTATTCCGAAATTGTTCCGCATACTATGCCAACCGAGCAGATTCTAGCTAAGAACCCAGCTGCTCTTGTTCTCTCTGGTGGTCCTTCTTCGGTATATGCAGAAGGCGCTCCTAAGGGCGATATCGCACTCTTCGAGTCGGGTATTCCCATCTTTGGTATTTGCTATGGCTTCCAGGTGATGGCACAGACCCTTGGCGGAACTGTCGCCCAAACAGGGCTTCGCGAATATGGCGCAACTGATGCGTCAGTGTGCGCTGAAAACTCTTCCTTCCTTACCGGAACCCCAACAACTCAGAACGTCTGGATGTCCCACGGCGACTCTGTATCACAAGCACCTGAAGGCTTCACTGTACTTGCGCAGACACCTGGCGCTTCTGTTGCCGCAATGGTGGATGAAGACCGTAAACTTGGTGGCGTCCAGTGGCACCCCGAAGTCAAACATTCTGATTATGGTCAGGTTGCGCTTGAGAACTTCCTCTTCAACATTGCAGGACTAAAGAAGACTTGGTCTACCGGTAACATCATTGAAGAACAAGTAGCGAAGATTCGTGAGCAGGTCGGTAAAGACCGCGTTATCTGCGCCCTATCCGGTGGTGTTGATTCTTCTGTAGCAGCGGCACTAGTACATAAAGCAGTAGGCGACCAACTGACTTGTTTCTTTATTGATCATGGACTCTTACGACAGGGCGAACGCGAACAAGTCGAAAATGACTACGCTAGCACTATGGGTATCAAGGTCATTACCATTGATGAGTCCGAACGCTTCCTCAACGCTCTTGCTGGTGTCAGCGACCCTGAAACGAAGCGTAAAGCTATCGGTCGTGAGTTTATTCGTTCTTTTGAAGCTGCACAGCGTCAACTGATTGAACAGGCACACGATGATGGCAGCGATATTAAATTCTTAGTACAAGGAACTCTCTACCCTGACGTTGTTGAATCAGGTGGGGGAGAAGGCACCGCAAATATTAAGTCTCACCATAACGTAGGCGGCTTACCTGAAGACATGACCTTTGAACTGGTCGAACCTTTACGTACCCTCTTCAAAGATGAGGTTCGTGCTATCGGCCGTGAGCTGGGTGTTCCCGAAAAGATTGTGGCTCGTCAACCCTTCCCCGGCCCCGGCCTGGGTATCCGCGTTGTTGGTGAAATAACATACGAGAATTTAGAGATTCTACGAGCTGCAGACGCTATTGCTCGTGAAGAGCTCACAAATGCTGGTCTTGACGACGAAATCTGGCAGTGCCCCGTTGTGCTTCTTGCTGATGTTCGTTCTGTCGGTGTGCAAGGTGACGGCCGTACCTATGGTCACCCCATCGTGCTACGCCCCGTATCCTCCGAAGATGCTATGACCGCCGACTGGTCTCGTCTACCGTATGACGTATTAGCGAAAATCTCGAACCGTATCACTAATGAAGTCTCTGAAGTGAACCGTGTCGTTCTGGACGTTACTTCAAAGCCTCCAGGAACTATTGAGTGGGAATAAACCCCTCAACGTCTTCTTGAACTTGTTAACGCATGGTTCAAGAAGACGTTTCTTCTTTAAGCAAAGTATTCTTTAAACCGAAATGTCTGAGTGAATAGAAAAATATCGTGGTATGCGCAGAAGCTACGCATACCACGATATTTTTGTAAGCCGATGAGCCAAACGTATATAAGAGTTCGCCTCATTGTGAGGATATCGGGCAAACCCCAGATATCCATGTATGTTCTTTTCTTAGGATGCGTTTATGCGGTACATCTTCGATTCATAAGGACGTAATGTTTGACGCATATCGTCCTCATAGTTTGAAAGTACTAATTCGCCTTGATCCAGTAGATCATACTCACGAGTGAGCTGTTGATCGGTAAAATTCGAGATAACAAGTAGCTTAGAACCATCTTGTGCATGACGCTCATAGGCATAAACCTGAGCATCCTCAACATCAAGAGGAATAAAATCTGCATACACAAGAAGGTCTTTGAGCTCACCACGACGTAGCTGAATGAGCTTTTGATAGTGATAGAACAGAGAATCACTATCAGCAAGAGCTTCTGCTGCGTTAATGTTCTGGTAATTAGGGTTAAGTTTAATCCACGGTTCTACGGCGCTAAAGCCTGCGTTATCGCTTGCATCCCATTGCACGGGGGTTCTCGCGTTATCTCGTCCTTTAGCGTAGATGAGTTCCATACACGCGTCGTGACTAAGGTTGCCACGCTCTACGACCATATCTTTGTAGAGATTCAACGAATCGAGATCTCGATAGTCGTTAATCTCTTCAAATTGGACGTTTGTCATACCGAACTCTTCCCCCTGATAGATATAGGGGGTGCCCTGCATACCGTGAAGAGTTGTCGCTAACATTTTGCCTGAGAGCACACGCCACTGTGGTGAATCATCACCGAAGCGAGAAATCAGTCGAGGCTGGTCATGGTTATTCCAGTACAATGATCCCCAAGCTCGTCCTTGTAATGTGGTCTGCCACGCATTAAGAACTTCTTTAAGGTCAACGAGATCGTAGGGTTTGATAGACCACTTGCCCATACCGGTGGCGGGGTCTGTATCTACACCCATATGCTCAAAATGGAAAATCATGTTGAGCTCTTCAGTATCAAATCCCGCAAATTGTACGGCGTCTTCTGCTGAGGTTTGAGACATCTCTCCGACGGTCATTACATCATAATTCGCTGCGGTTTTGAGATTAAGTTCGTGCATCCACTGGTGCACTTTGGTACCGTTTTTGACCACGAACGGGATAGATGAACCATGCTTATCGAAGTCAATATTGGGGTCATCTGGTAGCCCCTCTGGTTTAGAGATGATGTTGATAGCGTCGAGGCGGAAACCGTCGAGTCCTTTATCGAGCCACCAGTTAATCATGGTGTAGATTTCTTCACGAACCTTTTCATTCTCCCAGTTCAAGTCGGGCTGTTTCTTGGAGAAAATGTGTAGATACCATTGATCGGTGTGTTCATCGTATTCCCAAGCGCGCCCCCCAAATTCTGAGCCCCAGTTGTTTGGAGGTAGTGGGTTGCCGTCTTCGTCAACACCTGAAGAGTCACGCCAATAGTAGTAATCACGGTAGGGGTTCTCTCGGCTAGAGCGAGATTGCTTAAACCACTCGTGTTCATCGGAGGTGTGGTTGACGACAATATCTAAGAGAATCTTAATACCGAGGCTATGGGCGGTCTCAACGAGAGTATCAAAATCTTCCATCGTGCCAAACTCATCCATAATGCCCTGATAATTGGAGATGTCATACCCCATGTCATCGTTGGGGGAAGAAAACATCGGGCAAAGCCAGATGACGTTAATTCCTAGTTGTGCAAGGTATGGAAGGCGTTGTGTGATACCGGGAAGATCGCCGATACCGTCATGATTAGAGTCTTGGAAAGAACGTGGCCAAATCTGGTATACGACAGCTTCTTTCCACCAAGTACGTGCTGCTGAACTCATGGAGAACTCCTTAAGAATAAGTGGGTGATGGTTGGGGGACTGTGGAACATGTTGAATGTTAGAGAGCTATCTCTACGAGAACTCCAGAATGATCAGAGATAGCTTCTGGAGTGTTATCGGCAAAGACTATTCGGTGGCGTAATACTGGAGCGTTCAATCCCTTGGTCAGGATGAAATCAATACGTTTAGCCTCCGTCGAATTTTCCCATCCTGCAATATTTTTATGAACGGTGTATTCTCCGTCAACGTGTTTTGCCTGAGTGTAAGTATCGGCCCACCCTGCCTCGAGCATTTGTGCGTATCCTTCTGAGGGGATACCTGCATCATTATTAAAATCTCCGGCGAGGATGATGGGGCTATGATGGGCTAAGGCTTGAAGTTGTTGGTTAAGTGCATCAAAATCGTGGCGGAAGAGCTGTTTTCCTTCTCTTTCCCACCAATTCATGTGTGTACTAGCGAACCAGAAGTCTTGTTGATTGATATTGATACATGCTGCTAGAGCGCAACGACGGTACACATTTTTATAGTCGTATTGCGGGTCACTCATGTGCACGGTGTGCAGTGTATTGAAGGGGTGTTTGCTCAGGAGCGCTACACCTTCGTCGTAGATTCCCCATCCTTCGTGGGACTCTGCCCAGCTCCAGTAATAGGTTCTTCCGTCTTCTTGGAGGAATTGTGCCAGCAAGAGTGCAAAATTATCAAAGGTGATAGGGCGTTCTGTGAGTGGGCGATATAAATGGTCTGTCTCAACAAAAGGTGCTTTGATGAGCTGGTTGACCTCTTGTAACGCGATAATGTCGATATCTTCTGACAAGATGAAGTCTGCGAGGACTCGTATCTTGTGGAGTTGATGAAGTTCTAGCCAGCTATGTGTATTAAGCGTCAAAATCTTCAAGAGCTAAAACCTTTGGTGTGTTTGGGTACGGTCTTATGAAAAATCCTAAAAGTACTTTTGACGAAAAGCGATAGTTTTTATAACTCAGCGAGAGGAACTTTTTCCGTCTCATGGAATTTCTTTCCAGTTTCTGAAAAACGTACCAGAAGTGCTTCTTCTCTCAAAGAAGTATGTTTTTAGCGTACTAATACACATATAGTGTGGTGTAAAACAAACACATCCATTACATATACATTCAATTACGGTGAAAGGGATTCTCTAATGATGGAGAAAATCCAGAGGTTCGGCTCGGCAATGCTTGCCCCCGTCCTCCTCTTTGCTTTTGCTGGTCTTGTCGTTGGCATCGCAATTATCTGCAAGAATGAGCAACTTCTTGGCTCAATCGCTGCTGAAGGCACTGGCTGGTATAACTTCTGGTCTGTATGGGAGTCTGGCGCATGGACCGTCTTCAACCAGATGGAACTACTCTTCGTCTTGGGTCTGCCCATCGCATTAGCAAAGACCGCTAATGCTCGTGCAGTACTTGAAGCTGCGATGGTATACCTGACCTTCAATTACTTCATCGCAACAATTCTTTCTATTTGGGGCCCTGCGTTCAACGTTGATTATGATGTTGATCTTTCCCAAGGTGCAGCTGGCACTGGATTGAAGATGATTGCCGGTATTAAGACTCTCGATACTGGTATCTTCGGCGCTATTATCATTTCTGCTATTGTCGTGTGGCTTCACAACCGTTATTTCGACACTAAGCTCCCCGACTTCCTCGGTATTTTCCAAGGAACACAATGGGTATATGCTCTTGGCTTCTTCTTGATGATGCCGGTAGCCTTAGTGTTCTGCCTTGTCTGGCCTTCCGTTCAGCATGCAATTGGTTCTATGCAAGGGTTCTTCCTGAGCACCGGCGTCTTTGGTGTTTGGCTATACACCTTCCTTGAGCGTATCTTGATTCCTACGGGCTTGCACCACTTCATTTATACCCCCTTTATTTTTGGACCAGCAGTGGTTCCTGACGGAATTATCAAGCACTGGGTAGCCCACCTTAACGAGTACTCCCAGTCTTCTGCACCGTTGAATGAACTTTTCCCCGGTGGCGGATTTGCACTTCACGGTAACTCGAAAGTCTTTGCTCCTATCGGTATTGCTGCCGCATTCTACGTCACAGCACGTAAAGAGAAGAGAAAAGAACTCATGACGCTATTGGTTCCTGTCTGCCTCACCGCGATGCTTATCGGCATTACAGAGCCTCTAGAATTTACCTTCTTGTTCCTTGCTCCTCCTCTGTTCTTGGTACACGCAATTCTTGCGGCGACCATGTCTGCAACCATGTACTTCTTCGGACTATCCGGCAACATGGGCGGCGGCTTAATCGACTTTGTCTTCCAGAACTGGGTTCCCTTGTGGGCAAATCACTGGCCAACCTATGTTGCTCAAATCGTGATTGGTCTGTGCTTCACCGCGTTGTACTTCTTCATCTTCCGTTTCTTGATTATCAAGTTCAATTTCAAGACTCCTGGCCGTGAAGAAGACGGAAAAGAAGCTAAGTTGTATTCTAAAGCTGAGTACCGCCAAGCGAAGAAAGAAGGAACTCTTAAAGCTTCTGCTGAAGAATCAACGGTAGCTGTTACTACTGATTCTTATACTCAGCGTGCAACAGACTTCTTAGCACTCTTAGGCGGGGCTTCAAACATCACTTCCGTCAACAACTGTGCTACGCGTCTGCGCGTTTCGGTAGAGAACCCAGAACTTGTAGGTTCTGAAGCAGATTTCAAATCTGCTGGTGCCCTTGGCCTTGTCAATAAGGGTAAAGCCTTACAGGTTATTGTTGGGATGGATGTCCCACAGGTTCGAGACCGTTTCGAAACCATGGTGAACGAACCATCATAAAGAGAACACGTCATATGACATTCTCTTGAGATGAGGAAGGCTCCTGAACCGAATACACATGTATTATCTAGAGATAGGTACATCATCTTTCGGCTCAGGAGCCTTCGTGGATCTTCAGACAATAGTTAACGCGCATCAGCATCACCTCAGCAATACTGAACGTGAAATTCTTGCCTTCATGTTAACGCATGAAGAATTTGTTGCAGAGTCGACTATTAACTCTTTAGCGCATCGTACGTATACGTCTACTTCGAGTATTATTCGGCTGACCAAAAAACTGAACTTCTCAGGTTTTACAGAGCTAAAGTATTTCATCAAAAACTCGTTGAATACGGCCTCTGAACGTCCTGTAGACTTTGTGAGCTCCGGCGTTGAAGACATTATGAAGACTCTTGAAACACTTCAAAACACCGATTTAGAAGATATTTTGAGCCATATTCATCGTGCCCGTACTGTGTATTGTTTTGGTACCGGATACGCTCAACGAAACGCTATTCAAGAGTTTTCTAAATCTTTATTAGTATGCGGAAAATTTGCGCATGTTATTCCTGCTAAAAATGAATTTGCTGGAAGTATTTCGAGTATGACCACCGACGACCTCGTCATTGTGGTATCGCTCTCTGGTAATACGGAATCTGTACAAGAAACAATCAATGCTCTTTCCTCACGCAAGATTCCGATGCTTGCAATTACAGCTCAAAGTCTGAACTACATTTCATCTCATGCAACCTATTCTTTGCGCTATGAGGCAACTCCCACTCATATTGGTGACCATAGCAAACACCCCTATCATTCTTTTGTTGCGTTGAGCGTTCTACTAGACTATATCGTTCGGCAATACATGAATTTCTTAGACACAGAGGACCAATAGTGAATAGTATTCTGTACCGGCTTAACGACCCAGACTCCACAAAAAAATACTTATTTTGGTATTGGATTATTTCTCCACTGTGCTATTTTCTATACACTTTTTTACTCAGCTCCCAAACTCAATTACCGTTAGAAGAAGTTCTTAACGCGCCGTTGATTGCGGTAACTTTTCTTATCGCCTGTATGACTATCCTCTTAGCAGGCCTCCTTAACCTCATCAAAGATGAGGGGGACTATGTTGAACGTAACTTTGGTATTTTTGCAATGGTTCAGCAACTTCTCGTAGGAAACCTCTTGGGTGTTTTCTTAGCATTTTTCTTCACTCGTTCTCATTGGGGTGCTCTTCCTGCAGCATGTTCTACACCTCAACGATGGATTCTTTGGGCAGGCATGGCATTGATTTCTGTTTTGACAGTTTTGGTGATGATTTCTTATTGGAACTTGTCGATGGCTTAACTCCTGAGGGCCTTGACCCGTATGATGGATAACTAGAGTAAAACCGCACCCTAAACAGTATCGAAAGAGCTTTCATTCGTGAACGAACAATCAGCTACCCCTCAACCGGCTCAATCTTGGGAATCTGCCGGTAGTAGCGCCTTAGGAACCTCTGCACTCTCAGTGAGTGAACAACTTGAGAACGTCGTAGAGATTCTCGACTATGAAAAAGGGTTAGAAACGTGGAACCGCCAAATGGACCTTTACACCGGTCCAGATGCACTCCTTGACTTTAATCAGATTGATTATGTCCATATCGACATTACTGATGCTAACCCCTCAGGCTTAGCTCAGCTGATGATGGGGCGTAAAACACGACTTTCTACGATTATTCGTGATAAAAACAAACGTGAATCTGCTATGCGTGCAGCTCAAGCTTTACGTAGTAAAATCTTTGAGCTTGAAAACCAGCACGGGCTTTCTGCTGGTTATTTTGCTGCAGGTACTGCTTCCTGGCTTTCTCGAGATGTTCACCATGCTCAAGGTGCACCAGAAAAACGTTTTATTGCGCCAGTTCTTTTGACTCCTATTGTCATCACACCTCACCCAACCAGTGAAGATTTTGAAATCCGTCTATCGGGATCAGCGAAATTAAACCCTGCTATGGTGCGTCAAATCCATAAAGAATACGGTATTGACCTTGGTTCTATGGATGTCGCACAGCTAGCAAATTCCATGTCAAAACTTGACCCGGAACCTGTGATTGACCGTATGCGCACCAGCACCGGCCACGTTCCTGGAATGTTGATTGAGTCAAAATATCTTATTTCTACATTTGCTGACATCAAGGAAAATGCGGCAGAACTTCCGGAAGACTCTTTCACACCTCTTGTTCGTAAACTGGCAAAACTTGCGTTAGAGCCTGAAGACACTACACGCCCAGAAGTCTTTGTTAACAATTCTGCAGCTCCCCTTGATCAGAGAGCGCCCCATAGCGAGATGTTAGCTTTTGACGCTGATTCCTCGGCCCAAGAAATTATTGACTTGGCGCGTTCTGGACATTCTCTGGTTGTTACAGCACCATCTGGTACCGAGCCGCTACAGATGGCAACCAATATTGCTACAACTCTTATCCACGACGGTAAATCTGTTCTAGTTGTGGGGGAGCGTAGTTCAACCGTTGAAAACTTTGCGTCACTTCTGAAAAATATTGGCCTTGACCAATTCACTTTTGATCTTTTGAAGGAACATTCTTCAGAAGAGTTGCGAGAACTTCTGGTACAAGCCATTATTCGCAATGAGAACGCAGCTTGCCCGAATATGAGCGATGTGTACGAGCGACTCGTCTCCTCTCGCAATAAACTTATTTCTCACACAAACTCCCTCAAATTTACGGAATCACGTTGGGGTTGTTCAGTGTACGATGCGTTGCAGACCCTTGCCGCTTTAATGACGCAAAATCCTGCACCTACTACGACGGTTCGCTTTAACCGTCACGTCATGGACGCGCTCTCTCATCGCGCAAAAATTACGGAGAAAATAGAACGTTTTGCGCAACTACGCGCGTTCCGTCCTTCTACTTTGCTGTCCTCTTGGCATCGGGCAAAACTCTATGATCAAGAAGAATGTAAAGCTGCGCACCGTCTCGTAAAATCTTTGATAGATTCTCTGCAATCAATGCACGCGAAGATGAGCCAGCTAAGCGAACAAACCGGTTTGCGTATGGGAGAAAGCTACCATGAATGGGACGCTCAACTTCAACTCCTAGAACGTATTCGTCAGACTCTTACAAAGTTTCGTGTAGATGTTTATGACCGCCCAGTGACTGACCTTATTGCTGCTACCGCAAGCAGCGCATGGCGTCGTGAACACGGTATAGAAATGAGCAGTATTCAACGCTCTCGTCTTCGCAAAGCGGCGAAAGAATATATTGTTCCTGGCGTGCATATTAACGACCTACACGAGAATCTTCTTATCGTTCAACAAGAACGAGAAGAATGGATTGCACGTGCTGTTTCTCCTCGTGAACCACAGGTTCCTGCGAACCTAACACGTTTACAAGAACAACTTGCGGAGTTAGCAGATGAGTTCTCGGGTCTTGCCATCGTTCTAGAAGACCACCCCGACGGAAATGACTTTTTAAACACTGAATATAGTGTTCTTCTTGAACGTCTGACCATGCTAGACGCCGACGAAGAGCTACTATATACCTTGCCTGAACGCGAAGAAATTCGCCGTGAACTCTACGAACTGGGCCTAGAAGAATTTCTTGCAGACCTCCTCAAACGCCAAGTTCCAGCAGAACATGTTAGTGCAGAACTTGAACTTGCTTGGTGGCAGAGCGCTCTTGAAAAAATGTTGGATAGCGATGAGATTGAAATTCTTGATGGCGATAGCTTGAGAATTCTTGAAGAAGAGTTCCGTACCGCTGATCAAGCTCATATTGCGGCAACTCCGGCGCGACTAGGTTCTTCTATCCGAGATATTTGGAATAATCGTATTGTTGCAGATCCTGATGCTGCAGCGTATCTGAAGAGCCAGCTTCGTGGACATCACTTTGATTTTGATGCGGTTCTCAAACATTCCAGTACGCTCGTTCATGCCCTGTACCCATTATGGACGTCGAGCCCGTTTGCACTGACTCGCAGACTTGCTAATACGGTGCGTTTTGATGCGGTGATTCTTCTTGACGCAGAATCGACCCCATTAGCAGCAAACCTTCCGGCTATCATTAGGACCGAACAGGTTATTGCTATTGGGGACCCCCACAGCGGTTTCCCTGCACCGTTCATGGTTTCTGCTGTGGCAAAGAATGCTCCCTTGGAGAAGAACCCAAAAATTGAGAGTACTTATAGTGCGCTTTCGAAGATTCTCCCTGCACGGACTTTAGCTCTTCTTTCTGAGCGGACTGTTGATCCGGCAGTATTCAGCTACTTGAATGATAATTTTTATTCTGGTGCTTTGAACTTCTACCCTTGGGGTGAAGAAATATCTGAGGACATTCCTGCCTTCATCGCTGAGTATATTGACGCCACTGGAAAGATTAGTGATAACTCAAATCTTGATTCTCCTGCTGTTGAGGTTGATAGCGTCGCTAAACGTGTCCTTGAACATGCGTATAAGAACCCTAATCAGTCTTTGGCAGTGGTGACAGCGAGTACTCGTCATGCGCGTCGTATTGCCGAAGCTGTGCGTTCTTTGCTCGTTCAATATCCGCAGATGCTACCTTTCTTCAACAACGCCCAGCACGGTGAACCATTCCGTGTTGTAGATTTGTCGAGAGCTTCAGGACTTGAACGTGACGTTGTTATTTTCTCTCTCGGTACGGGCAAAGGTCATAACGGGGTTGTGAACCATAAACTTGGTCAGCTTTCTGAACCTCATGGTCGTGAATATTTTGTACTAGGGATGACTCGTGCACGTCACCTGACCCGTTTAATGTCCTGCGTTTCTATCGAAGATCTCGATCCGGCATTGCTTGAGTATGGGGCTTTAGATCTCTATAAGATGTTGCGGGAGCACGAAAACTGGCAGAAGATTCGTCACGAAGAGCAGACTGCAACTATTACCGATAGAATCCCTCAGAATGAGTTTCTCCGTAACGCCGATATTGAGGCAATTGATATGGGGGACTGGTTACTGAATGATATGGTACGTCGTTTAGGAAACCGTGGTGTACATTTGCGTGAGCATGGAACGCAAGGTATTTCGTTGGTTGCTTATTCTGAGCATGAGTCGTTGATGGCAGGTTCTACACCTAGCCCTCGCCGCCGTAAGAGCGGAAACTCTCAAGAGGCTGTTGCGTTGAATTTTCCTCTTGCTGCTTGTTCTGATGGTTCTGACGAGTTTGCTAGCATGAGCGTTCGAGAACGAACTCGTCTTCTGCCAGATCGTTTAGCTCGTACTGGATGGAACTATATGACGTTGTGGACTATAGAAGTTTTCTCGGACCCTCATGCGGTGGCTGAACGGATGTGCCGGTATCTTGGTGTAGAGGACGAATAATATTTTTATGGCGGAGCAGTATTCTTCAACTCCTAAAAAACGGCGTGGGCACCGTCGGGTGGTCTCTGGTGACCCTTCGTACGGTGAAGAGCCCACAATATTAGGTGTTTTGAAATCGGCTGAGGAAACCCAGGATGTTTCTTCTGAAGAAGATTATCGTGCCCAGTGGTTGAAAGAACAACGTCCTCCTCACCACGATTTTAGGTCGTCTATCTAAGATGTGGGGAGGGACAACGCTCACATCACGTTGTCCCTCCCCACATCTTATATTTTTAGGAACTGCTCTTATCGTTAGTATAAAAACCTGAGCCTTTGAAGACTACTCCTACTGTTCCATATTTTTTCCGTAGCTGTTCAGCCTTGCATTGAGGGCAGATCGTGAGTGGTTTGTCTGTAAACGATTGGTGTTCTTCAAAAAGGTATTCGCAGTTTTTGCACTGGTATTGATAAACCGGCATGGGGTTCTCCTCAAAATAGTCTATGTGTCGTGGAATATTCTACTGCACGGATAATTTGTGAAGACCATTTTCGGTGAGGGCATGGAACAACTTTGCGTCCCATGGCTCTGCTGGGACAGAGGGGAGTATCTCCCAAGAATAGGTTGTTCCGTAGTTCTTTTCTGGTGTGGGGTCGTGTTCTAGGAGCCTGTCATAGTATCCTCCACCTTGTCCGAGGCGACGCCCGTCTGCTCCTATAGCTAGCGCAGGTATAAGTCGTAGCTGTGCATCATAGAAAGCCTGTGATGTTTGATATGGAGGAGATGGCTCTGATATTCCTAAAGCATTGGTGCGTAGGGTGCTTTGAGGTGTCCACGGAGCCCATAGGAGAGCTTTCTGTGGTGTTGTTATCGGGACAATAATAGTGTGCCCGCGGTTATTTAGGGTTTTTAAACCTTGAATGATAGGTGGTTCTGTGGGCAAAGGTAAAAAAGCTGCAATGATTGAGTTTTGTGGTAAGGCCAAACTTTCAACGAGTTTGTTGAGATGATGATCTAATTTTTTTTGAGCTTCGTGACGTGTCGAAAAATTTCGGCGTTGTTCCCTGAGTTTTGAGCGTAGTTCTGCTTTGTGTGCAGCTAAGTGGTGTTGTTGAAAAGGCATATTCATAATGTGAAGAAAGAACAAATGATAGAAAATATCTATCCCATCATAAAGATATTCTTGTCCTCATTGTTAGGTTCATGTGATGAAATAGTTTTAACGTTTTGTCGCCATTTTTTCTCTCGTCATTTTCTGCAAGAGACGACGGTCTTAGAGTATTGTTGTATTTATGACTGACCCGAAAAAAACTATCACAAAGGCAGTAATACCTGCAGCCGGTCTAGGCACTCGCTTCCTTCCCGCAACTAAAGCAACTCCTAAGGAGATGCTTCCTGTAGTAGATCGCCCTGCAATTCAATATGTTGTTGAAGAGGCTGTTAAAGCTGGGCTTAACGATGTTTTGATGATTACAGGACGTAACAAGCGAGCGTTAGAGGACCATTTTGACCGTGTTCCGACCCTTGAAATTCAGCTCGCTGAGCAAGGCAAGGATAGCTTGCTGAAAACTGTTCTTGATTCTAATGACCTTGGAGAATTGCACTATGTTCGCCAAGGCGATCCGAAAGGCCTAGGGCATGCAGTGTTGCGTGCTAAAGTCCACGTCGGAGACGAACCTTTTGCAGTTCTTCTGGGTGATGACCTCATCGACGAAAAAGAAGATTTACTATCTGAAATGGTTCGAGTGCAGCAGAAGACTGGGGGATCTGTTGTTGCACTAATGGAAGTTCCACGTGAACAGATTTCTGCATATGGTGCTGCCGCTATTGAGCAGGTAGAAGGCGAAGATTTCTTCAAGGTTTCTGAACTTGTTGAGAAACCTTCTGCCGAAGACGCACCCTCAAACTATGCTGTCATTGGTCGGTATGTTCTAAGCCCTAAGGTGTTTGAAGTTCTTGAGAATACTGCACCTGGTCGTGGCAACGAAATTCAGCTTACCGATGCTTTGCAGACTCTCGCTGCAGATGAATCTGAAGGCGTCTACGGTGTTGTCTTCAAAGGACGTCGTTTCGATACTGGCGATAAGCTCAGCTATCTTAAAGCGAATGTTATTCTTGCTTCCGAACGTGAAGACCTCGGTGCAGATCTTCTCGGCTGGCTCAAAGACTTCGTCAAAAATAAATAAAAATACATTTTAGTGCTGTTGGGGAACGTGTATTACACGTTCCCCAGCGGTTATATAACGTATTCTTAGTATCTACGTAAAAAGTTTTAGAACCATTTATCTCGTCGGTGTAACACGTGATAGCTGGTCTGTTGAGGTGGACTATGGAGCTTAGTGGTTTGGGCGCAACCAGCGCCTTAGTCATTCTTGCAGTACTGCTTATTTTTGCGGTGCCTCGTATGCTGAACAGAAAAGCTCTGACAACGATGATTTCTGCAGAACGCTATGCTCACGATGTATGCCTTGATGCAACCTCACAGCCGTCTCCAACATTAACTTCTGCACCTCGGACCCCAACTGAAAGTGCATCAACCTACACTTTGCGTTATGGGCGCATTATCATTTTTGTGATGGCTGTAGCTTTCTTCCTCTTTTCTCTAGGAGAAGCCCTTCTCGCCCTACTGGGAAGTGGATCGTGGCTCATCGGAGGAATCTCCTTCTTCTGTTCTTTGAGCTGTATCTCAACGTTGAGATTCTTCGCCATACGAGACGCTCAAAAACGTAGAAAACAACGTACACAATCTTCGGCAGTTAGCTCTCCTGTTATTTTGGAGAAGAGAAAACCTGCTGTTTCTCCTGCGGCAAAGTGCAGTTCTTCTACACCGGCAGCAACAGCTGCTTCACCGTCACCACGACGGGTAAAGCCTGTCTCTCGTCAAGGCCAAAAACCTAGCGTGTACGCTGCGAAATCTTTACGTTATCTACGCACTCAAGACACCTCGAAACGTCCTCAGCTTGAGGGCACTGCACACGGTATTTTGGTTGATAAAGAAAAACTAGACCCACCTTTTGAACCAGCGGTTTCTTCGTGGGAGCCAACACCAACACCCATTCCTACGTACTTGCAAGTTCCTGTTGTCCAACGGGAACAGCCACAACCGTTCAAGAAACCTTCATATCCTAAAAGCCAGACACAGTCCTTGGCACGAGCTCAGCAACTGCGCGGAGCTACAGAGACCTTAGACGAGATTCTTAAACGGCGTAGAGCCTAATATTTTGAACCAACACCCGCTATGATTTTGATAGTGGGTGTTGTCCGTTATAGACAAGAAAATAACGGTGCTATTCCTTACTTTTAACTTCCCCTGACTCAGGAGTCTATGATCCGATGGCAACTCATCATTTAGAAGTAGAACGTAAATATGAGCTGGCTGACCCCCAAGCAGATATTGCTCCTATCGATTGGAATGTTCTGGAAAATCTTGAGGTCTCTGAAAGTATCACCGAGCACCTCGAAGCAACATATTTTGACACTCAAGACGCTGACTTAGGTCGTAATATGGTCGCTTTACGTCGCCGTCTTGGCGGATACGACCAGGGATGGCATATTAAATTTGACGACCGTGCTGGAGCCCGCCACGAAATAGGGTTCTCACTACTGGCAGACCACCAGCGTATGCCTGCCGCTGTCAACAAATTTGTGCGTGCCGTGACATTGGGTGATGACTTATACGAGACAGTCTCTCTTGCGACAGAACGTGAACGTACAGTATTGGTGGACGCTGAGGGAACTAAAGTTGCCGAAATCTGCAAAGACAAAGTCCGTGCACTAGATTTTTCGACGGATATTGAACGTTCTTGGACAGAATGGGAAGTTGAACTACTTGATTCGGGGCTTGTCAGTCCCGCAGATATTTTCACTGCTTGTGAAGTTATCTTCACCAATCTAGGTATCACTCTTTCAAAATCTACTGCAAAGATTGCTCGTGCACTGGGTAAAGATGAATGTTTTGAAGCGAGACGTCAAGGTCTAGAAGGTTGTGCCTCTACAAAGAACACGACAGCCTCTTCTGCAGCGAAGAAGAAGTCTAAGAAGAAAACGTCTCGGCCGAAGAGTTCTCAGAAATTTTTACGTCAGATTCTTCACTCTTTAACCTCAGACTTGATGATTTGGGAAATGAAACTGCGTTCTGATGCACCTGATGCGGTGCACGGTATGAGAAAGAGCGCTCGCCAAGTTGAGGCGATTTTGCGCTATGCAGTGTTGCCCTATATCAGTGATGATACGTCTTGCCAAAAAGTTCAAGACGATATTCGTTATCTGAAGCATCTGATGGGAGGTCTTGCCTCTGCGCGGGATATTGAGATTTTGACAACCTTTATGTGGTCTGTTGACACTCGCCCGGGGCTTATTAGTGAGACCGCACGTCGGGAGCTTGACGAATACCTGAGCTCCGATAGCGAGGTTGCGTCAAAGGCTTTAATTCGTGTTCTTGACTCTCCAGAGTATCTTCAGCTGAGAAAAGATTTAGTGTACTTGATGAATAATCTCAAAGCTCTTGTGCAGCTTCCTGAAGATTCTGACGAATATACTCGTAAAGTTGCTCAGCACTTGCGGAAAGCTCTTCGTGCATATGTCGGTAAAGAGTATCGTCATATCTGGAAGC
The DNA here is from genome assembly GCF_048512865.1 of Rothia sp. P13129. Classification (NCBI taxonomy): domain Bacteria; kingdom Bacillati; phylum Actinomycetota; class Actinomycetes; order Micrococcales; family Micrococcaceae; genus Rothia; species Rothia sp. P13129. The sequence continues at coordinate 45,887 of NZ_JBLXYA010000004.1, read as the reverse complement.
CTTCAGTAGATGAGGTGGTTTCTGCTGAGCAGAGCGATACGTTGCTTTTTAAAATTCGACGTGTTGGTCAAGGAGCAAAGTACTGTTTGGATGCTTTTGAATCTGCTGGGATGCCACTCAATACTTCTGAGCAGAAATTATGGCGCATGTGTGATGGCTTCTATGATTCTTTGTCGATTCTTTCTGATGAAAAAGTCATTGCAACGTGGCTAGAGGTTGCTTTGCGTCGTGCGACTCGTCGTCAGAATGATCGTCTTGCTATCGGGTATTTATTAGGTGGCTGTGATGCTCGTATTGTTCAGCTTCGCGCAAAGGAACTTTCTCGTATTCCTGAGTTGATGTTGGAGCTGAAGAAACTGAAATTTAAGAAGAAGTCCTGATTTTTCTTCCTCCTATCGGGAGGGGGGGGGAGGTTTTTCACCCTGTGAGTCGTTGAAAAACTACCTGATGCGTATATTTTCTGGTGTTGTTTTCAACGGCTCATTTTGCATGTTAAGACAGTTAAAAAGAAGTGCCTAGTCAAGTATTTCTACTTGACTAGGCACTTGCATCACACACAGGAAGAAAAGTCTTCGAAACCATATTGTTGATTGCTTCCCACAAGCTCTCAACTATTTGGTAATAAAAATATAACCTAATTGAATAGTGCTTGGCTAGTCTTTTGAAGAAAAAATTTATATTACCTAAAAAAGAACAAAGGCTACCCTAAGTTTTGCGGGTAAAAATGCGCTCAAAGGGCAAGAAACTAGTGAGCTACTGAGAAAATCCTCATAGTCATATGATGTTCGAACGCGGTACCCTCAAAACCAGATAAACTAATAGCCGTGATTGAATGGATACAAAGCCTACAATGGCACTGGGCGCTCCTCTTCTTCTGGATTGTGGGGATTATTCGAACGAGCCTAGTTTTCATGCTTGGCTGGATTGCCTCCGCCGGCAGCGCTAAATTGGCACGTATCCGGCACCTGATGCAAACCCCAATGTACCTTCGTGCGCAACACTTCATCAACCGTTGGGGAGTACTTGCCGTTCCCTTATGCTTCTTAACCCTTGGCTTTCAAACTGCCGTCATTCTCACCACGGGCTTTACTCGCATGAGCTTGAAACGATGGATTCCTGCCATGCTCGTAGGAACTTTAATGTGGGCTTGTATCTATTCCACCGTTGGTATGGCTGTCATCTGGGCTTGGATTCAACAACCAACTGTTCTTATCACAGCAATCATTCTTTTGATAGCTCTCTCACTGTTCATCTATCTTGGTAAGCGTACTCTTCATAACCGCTCAAGACATGCTAATTTGTAAGCTATGACAGCCCACACTAGCGAGAACCACACAAAAACTGGTTCATACGCTCATGAACAGCAACTCGAACTGCTCGCTCACCTCAAAGACCAAGAACACCCTCTAGAGCTCAAAGACGAAGGGCAAGAGCTTCGTGTCGGGTACGTACCAGGAATTATGCCTGGCAAGTGGTTTTCTCGATGGCAAGAACGATACGGAAAACTCTGCCCTCTCAAAGAACTTGCGCTAAAGGAAGACGCTACACGGGAAAGCCTAGAAGGTGAGCCTCCATTGGCTCATATGGTGTTGACGCGCGTAGCAGCTCACCAAAACCCCTTCGAAAAAGACCAATTCCATGCCATCACACTCTACTGCGAAAAAAACGTGGTAGTTCTTCCCACTGACCATGTTTTGACCCTGCTGGAAGAAATCCCCATTGCAGAACTTGCAGAAGAAACTCTCCTACAACAGGCACACACCGTCCCTGAATGGGAAGAAATCTCTGAACCTTATCGGCAGCAGACAGAACAAAAACTACCATTGATGAGAAACACCGCCGATGCGATTGAACTCGTTGCAGCAGGGCTTGGACTTCTCATCGTCCCCATGAGTATTGCGCGTCTGCACCATCGTAAAGACCTCACCTACCGTGTGATTCCAGATATCAAAGAAACACCTGTACAACTAGTCTGGAAACGCTACAACCGCGAAGACCACGAAGAACAAATTATCCAAGACTTTGTGGGAATTACACGAGGACGAAAAGAAAACTCTGCTCGCAGTAGCCAAAGCGTGGCTGCTCAAGCAGAACAAAAACGACGTGAAAAAGCCCGTGAAAAACACAAAAAACGTGTAGCAAATGCTAAAAGAGAACAACAAGACCGTAAAAAACGACGCCAACGACGCAGACCATAACCAACCTGATACGTCGTGAGAATATGAAAATCACTCGTTGTTTCGCGGCACTGATTAGAAGATGGGGTTGAACAGAAAACTTTCTGCTTAACCCCATCATGATTCTTGTGACAACCTAAAACAAAGAACGACACTACTCTTGAGGAGATACCTCGCCCACTGCTGAATCCTGTGCAGGGGAGGTGCTATGTACCACTGAATGCTGAGGCAGAGGAATCTGCGCACCATACTCGTCAAGAGCCTTCTTCAACTCAAGACGCAAAATACGTCCAACACGCCACTGCTCACCCGGAGCTGTCTTCATCGAAAAACGCAAGGTCAAAGCTTCACCGCTGAGAGATTCCACACCCAAAAATTGAAGACTGCCAAGAACACTCTCCGATACCTCGTCCGAAGATAATGCCGTTTGCACCCGAGACACTAGGAACGTACTGAGTTCCTCAACATCAGCAGTATAAGGAACGGGGACATCAATATTTGTCTGAGCCCACCCCTGAGAAGAATTCCCGACGCGAAGAATCTCACCATTACGAACATGCCATAGCACTCCGCTGGTATCACGAACTGACGTAACTCGTAAACCTACAGACTCCACGGTGCCAGAGGCCTCACCTAAATCAACCCAATCACCAATCCCGAGCTGATCTTCAGCGACGATAAAAATACCTGACAAATAATCCTTCACCAAAGACTGTGCCCCAAAGGATAATGCCACACCGACCACACCGGCAGAGGCAAGCACCGGCGCAATATTAAAACCTAGTTCAGCAATAATCATCACGAGCGCAACAGCACAAATCACAATAGAAGACACCGAACGTAGTACCGAACCAACTGTTTGAGCACGCTGGCGTTGACGTGAACGAGCAATAGAATCGTCCTCTTCCCAACGTAATGTGGGAAGAGCGACCTTTGCACTCTTCTCATGCTCAGTGCGGATAACCCGTACTCGTGTACCTCGGGCAAGAGAACGAGTCAGCTGACGAATCAACAACTCCAAAACACTACGGACTACAACTGCAAAAAGAATAATCAACAAAATCCGTAAAGGATGACTCAACCAAAACTCTACAGAACCGATAGAATCCCACCACACTAAAGAAAACAGCCATATAAACATCACTGCACCACTCCTCTCGTCATCTACAACAAAATCATCTCTTCTCTACCCTAACTGAGGAAGAAACCAAGAAAAAATGTCTTGTCACACAACCAACCAGATAGGATAGAAACTATGCCTATCGTCATGGAAACTCGACCAGCAGCATACGCTGTCATCATTGAACAAGGAAAAATTCTGCTCACCAGATTCCTCCCAGAAAACGCGCCCGAACGTGCCGCGTGGACACTGCCAGGCGGTGGAATGGAACCAGCAGAACAACCCGAACACACCGTACGTCGAGAAGTCCTTGAAGAAACCGGATACCTCATCGAAACCGATACAATACTAGGCGTCCATGCACTCCACCTTCCCCTCGAAAAACACCAGAAAATGCCTTTTTGTGCATTGAGAACGGTCTACCGTGCACACATTATCTCAGGAGAACTAACACACGAAACCAACGGCAGCAGCGACCAAGCTCGTTGGATACCCATCGAAGAACTCGATAACATTCCCAAACTCTCCCTCCTCGAAGACACCGCCCGTATGATGGGATACCGTAACATCACAGATTGGGTACAACAGCACCAAACCAAAACCCAACCTTCTGACGAAAGGAGCACCGCACATGAAAGCTAAAGCCCCGTGGCTAGCCACACTCGCCACCTGCGCTATCGCCTTAAGCGGGTGTTCAACCCCTACAAAAATTACGGCAGACCCCTCCGCACCAACCTACGGAACAATCCGTATCTCTACTGGAATCTCAGAAGAAACCGCACTCATCGCCACCATATATTCTCAAGCACTACAAGAAGCTGGGTACACAACTGAACTTGTAGACACCGGTACTGACAGAGCCGGATACCTCAAAGCGATGGAACAAGAACACACCCCAGAACCAACACCAGAAAACAACGAAGACACCCCCTATAACGACCCCAACACCGTAGACATCACACCGGACTACTCAGGAAACTTACTCCTCTACCTCACTAACGACGGAAAATTTAGCCCCGCCTATATCCAGCAAGAACGCCAAAAAATATCAGAAGAAAACCCCAACGCCATGTACACCTACGGTTGGGGCGAAAATGATCAAGCTGCCGGAGAAGAATCTGTACCCACCGCACAAGAATACGACCCGAACCTTGACCAACTCACACCACAAAACAACGAGACACCACCCCAAAGCACCCCAACACCAACACCTACCCCCACAGGGCTCAACGCTAAAGGGCTAAGCGATAACGAAATCATCAACGCCATCAAACAAGTGTTACCATTCGGGCTGAGCACCCTCAAACCTGCCTCAGCTCAAAACCGTGACGCCCTCGTCATCACCAAAGCAACCGCCGCAAAATACCAACTCAAATCCCTAGCTGACATCGCTCAACACTGCAAAGAGCTCACCCTCGGAGCACCAGAAAGCTTTAAACACCGCTCCTACGGTCTGCAGGCGCTAGAACGCTACTACCACTGCGTTCCTAAAAACTTCCGCCCCATCAACAGCCAAGAAAAACTCTCAGAAGAACTCGCATCAGATAACGTCCATATTGCAGACATATTCTCCGCCTCAGCAACAATTGAAGACAACGCCTACACCGTTTTAGAAGACCCTGCTGGTATCTTTATCTCACAACAGATAGTTCCTATTGTTAGAGCAGAAGAACTACCTCAAAGCGCACGAGAAGCAATTGATTCAGTGTCATCTCGACTTAGCTCAACAGATCTCACAGAATTCAACCGACTCACTTCCGGACACGGCGCAATCAGCAACGAAGACGTTGCAAAATTCTGGTTAAAAACATCAAGAGAGTAATCTAAGCAACATGAAAACTTATCAACAATCTCAAAAACTCAATAACGTCCTATACGACATCCGCGGCCCCCTCCTCGAAGAAGCAACAGCCATGGAAGCTGAAGGACACCGAATCCTCAAACTCAACATCGGCAACCCCGCACCCTTCGGATTCGAAGCACCCGACGCCATCATGCGTGACATTATTCAACACCTACCCGTCACCCAAGGATACTCCGACTCACGAGGCCTCTACTCAGCACGAACCGCCATCGTCCAGTACTACCAAAACGAAGGAATCCTCAACCTAGACCCCGACGACGTCTACCTCGGCAATGGCGTCTCCGAACTCATCCCCATGACGCTACAAGCACTTTGTAATGATGGAGACGAAATTCTTATTCCTTCGCCGGACTACCCACTTTGGACAGCATCCACTGCGCTCGCAGGAGGAACCCCTCGACATTACCTTTGCGATGAACAAAATGGTTGGGAACCAGATATTGAAGATATCCGCTCAAAAATTACAGAAAAAACTCGCGGTATCGTCGTCATCAACCCGAATAACCCCACCGGTGCCGTGTACTCCGAAAATGTTCTATCCCAAATTGTTGATATTGCCCGCGAGTACGGTCTTGTTATTTTTGCTGATGAAATTTACGAGAAAATTATCTACGATGACGCAAAAATGGTGCACATGGCGTCCCTCACCAAAGACGATGTTCTCTGCCTGACATTCTCCGGCTTATCAAAAGCCTATCGCGTAGCGGGGTATCGTTCTGGGTGGGTTGCGATTACCGGACCCAAATGGGCTGCAGAAAGCTACCTTGAAGGTATTAAACTTCTGGCTTCAATGCGTCTATGCGCTAACGTGCCTGCACAGCACGCTGTACAAACAGCATTAGGTGGCTACCAATCTATTAATGATTTGATACTTCCAGGTGGCAGACTCAAAGAACAACGTGACCTCTCATACCGTCTGCTCAACGACATGGATGGGGTGAGCTGTCAACCTGCTCAAGGCGCTCTCTACCTATTCCCCAAACTAGATATCGAGAAATTCAATATTTCTAATGACGAAAAATTTGCTCTTGACCTGCTTAAAGAGTCAAAGATTCTCATTAGTCAGGGAACAGCTTTTAACTGGTCTAAACCAGATCATTTCCGTTTAGTGTTCTTACCTGATACGCAAACACTAGCAACAGCGTTGGAGAAACTCGGAAACTTCTTAGCAGATTACCGACAGTAGAAAATACTAGGTAAGAGAACTATCAGGTGGTGGGGTGCAGAACGCTAGGTTCTGTACCCCACCACCTGATGTTTATATCCCAAAGTGCGCTGATTTATGATTCGGAAGAACTCTGTTCTAAGCGTTCTTGTCGTGCAGCGTTAAGGCGTTGATGTGCTCCGTCTAACCATGCCTCACAACGGTTTGCAAGCTCTTCTCCTCGCTCCCATAGCGCAATAATTTCTTCAAGGCTAGAAGTTCCAGATTCCATCGCCGTCACGACGTTCATTAATTCTGAACGAGCTTGCTCATACGAAAGGTCTTCTACCGGGACGTTGGAAATAGATGATGCAAATGTAATGTTTTCTGAAGATTTAGAGGTCATGATGTTCTCCTTCGAGAGAGTCAAAATATGGGAGTTTTATCGGCTAATTATTTTTTTGAGTTAGCGTCACCGAGAATCTGTGATTGGACAGAACCTTGTGCAAAGCGAAGGGTGACGATATCTGCCTCGTGTAGGTCTTGTGCGTTCGTCACAAGTTTCCCCGAAGAGTCTTGAACCAAAGCGTATCCACGTTCAAGCGTCTGCTGTGGAGATAACGCTTGAACACGTGAACGCAATTGTGAAAGAACCTCACGCGAACGTAATAACAGCGAGTGAGCTGTTGTAAAACTCCGATTACGTAGGTGCTGTAGTTCCTCCTCATAACGTAGAAGAGTTGTTTGAGGAGATACTAAGACGGGGCGTGAACGCACCTGTGCCAGATGATATTTTTCTGTCTCAATCTTTTGGTACGCCATCCGCATTAACGACGCTTGAAGCTGCGTGATATAGAGACGTTCTTGAGCCATATCAGGAACAATACGTTTCGCGGCATCCGTCGGTGTAGATGCACGAAGGTCCGCGACTTCATCAAGAATAGGGTTATCTGCTTCATGCCCGATAGCGGAGACAACTGGTGTTTGTGCCCGATAGACGGCTCGAATCAGAGCTTCTTCAGAAAACGGTAAGAGGTCTTCCATCGCGCCACCACCACGAGCAATGACGATCACATCCACATCTTCTAAAGCATCAAGTTCTTCAAGTGCTTGTGTGACTTGGCGTAGTGCTTGTGCTCCTTGTACCGCGACTTCTCGTATCTCGAATTGCACTGCCGGCCACCGCAAACGAGCATTACGTATCACGTCTTTGCAAGCGTCAGAGTCTCGTCCCGTAATGAGACCAACACGTTGAGGCAGAAAAGGTAGGGGCTTTTTGTGCGCAGGGTCGAAAAGACCCTCGTCCGCCAAAGACTTTCGCAGATTTTCTAACTGCTCAAGAAGCGTTCCTCTGCCCACTGTGCGAATATCACTAGCGCGCATGGACAGGCGCCCTGTCTTCTCCCAGAAGCTAGGCTCTAAACGAACAACTACTCGCTGTCCGTGCTTGAGCGGTGAAGATAACCCTGTAAGTACTGAAGAATACAACAATACTGGAATAGATTTTTCCTGTTCCACATCGCGTAACGTCAAATAGGTGACTCGACCACGTGGGTTCAGCTCGATGATTTGTCCTTCAACCCATGTTGCTGGGCACCGATGAATATAACCGGCAAGTTTTTGGGAATAATGATGTACCGGCCAAGGGTTATACTCATCAGTTTGAGCGCCGTATTCTGGAAGCGGGCGGTTCTTCGTACGTTCCTCAGCAGCCGGAATCAGCTGCGGAGTTAAAGAAATATCCATATAGGTAGTCTCCCACGAGTTGAGAGTCTTCTTCTAGTCCACCAAATATTTTCTTGCCCAACGGCACCGCAGTATAGTGATGAGAAAGAATGTAGAAGGGGCACCTATGAGAAATCATCAATACCAGCACACATCTAACGGTGAAGACGACCTTACTATACAACTCATAGGGGATGACGCTCCGACGCAAAAACTTGTGTTGGATGAGACTGCCCAAGACTACGGAAAATCTGTCGATGGTAATTGGCATATTTCGGGTTCACCGTCTGCATCTGCTGATCATCAGATACCTTACCTTGAGGATAATAGCTACAGCTGGTGGTTGATGGTTCGTCGTACTATCGCAGTACTTTGTGCACTATGTTCTATCGTGCTAGGTGCTGCTGGTGGTGTTGGATATTGGGCAGAACAAAACATTATTTCAGAGCAAGGGTTTAGTTCTTTAGCGAGTCCATTAGGGCAAGACTCGTCCTTTCAAAAAGCGCTATCTGACGCTGTTGTTGCGGACATTATGAAAGACCAGACCGTCAAAAATTATCTTGGAGAAGGTCAAGAAGAAGGTTTTTTCGGCTCCATCAAAAACTGGTTGCGTGAACGCGTCAAAGAGAATATCCAAAAGGCTGCTCAGTCGGTGACTTCGCAAGAATCCTACCAACATATGTGGAACGATATTGTCACTCGTACCCACCGTTATAACGTAGGGGAAGAACATCAGAATATTGCCCTTGATATTGACCCCGTCTATGAGCAGGTCAACAGCCAACTAGTCCAATTCTTAGGCGATAAACTCAGTATTTTTCACCCCGGCGAGCACCTAATTGTTCTTGATAGCTCCCACTCACAAACCGCAGAATACCTCCACCAGATAAAACACTTTGCCCAGCAATGGAAACTATATTGCGGGCTTAGCGCCTTGTCGTTGCTTGTAGGAGTTATCCTCTGGGGTAGGAACCGAAGCATCTACGCGGGGTGCATCTTTTTAACACTGAGCGCAATATCTTGGTGCTCGAGCATATTTTTAGGCACAAAACCTCTAGCGCAGGCAGATGAAGCAGTTTCTTCTGAAGTGGGTAAAATTTTTGTGCAAAGGTTCAGCAGCATCATAACTGACTCTGCTACGAACTATGTGAACTCGTTAACTATTCCTCTGATGGTCATCGGAATAGTACTAATTTTGCTGGGTGTGGCATTTTCCATAGTTTCGCTAGGTGCGAGAGAGCGCACAGCAGGTGTCAGAATATAGTGGAAACACGTAACATAGTATCTATGTCCACAACACAGGTTGATTCAACAGTTTCTCTCGGGTTGCCTCAAATGCCCCGTACCCGCCGAACTCGTGAAGAGATAGAGGCTGCAGCACCTATCAAAGGGGAGAAGAAAGTTCTTCTTGCTGCACCCCGCGGGTATTGCGCAGGCGTCGATCGCGCCGTCATCGCGGTCGAAAAAGCTCTCGACCATTACGGTGCCCCCGTCTATGTTCGTAAACAAATCGTACATAACCGTCACGTAGTGGAAACACTCGAAGAACAAGGCGCAATCTTCGTAGACGACGTGGACGAAGTACCCGAAGGAGCCGTCACCGTATTCTCTGCCCACGGTGTGTCCCCAGCAGTCGTCAACGCTGCCGCAGAACGTGAACTGAACACCATCGACGCCACCTGCCCCCTCGTCAACAAAGTACACCGTGAAGCAATACGCTTTGCAAAACAAGACTACGATATTCTGCTCATCGGACATACCGGACACGAAGAAGTCGAAGGCACCGCCGGCGAAGCACCTGAACACATCCAGATTGTGAACTCACCCGACGAAGTCGATAAAGTCACTGTCCGAGACCCCAATAAAGTTGTGTGGCTATCACAAACAACACTATCGGTTGACGAAACGTTAGAGACCGTAGCACGTTTACGTGAGCGCTTCCCCTCCTTACAAGACCCACCATCCGACGACATTTGCTACGCAACCTCAAACCGTCAAGGCGCCATTAAAGAAATTGCACCCCAAGCCGACCTCGTTATTGTGGTTGGTAGTGCAAACTCGTCAAACTCCGTTCGACTCAAAGAAGTAGCACTAGAATACGGTGCAAAAAAAGCTGAACGCGTTGATTTCGCCCATCAAGTAGACGAAAGCTGGTTTGAAGGCGTGGCAACCATTGGACTAACTTCCGGCGCATCCGTCCCAGAAGTCCTCGTGCGAGAAGTCCTCGCCCTCTTACAAGACTACGGTTATCACAAAGTCGAAGAAATCGAGACAGCTAAAGAAGACATTCTTTTCTCCTTGCCCAAAGAACTTCGTGCCGCACTAAAAAATGACGAGAACGCTGGGCGACAACTTGGCGGACGTGGAGCTAAACCCACCCGCTAAACCTACCAACCCCATTAGCGGGATTTTCAAACCCCTCAGACGCTTTTAGCTATTCCACGAATCATAGTCAAAAGGCTCATCTGAGGGGTTTGTGCGTTGCGGGAAAACACGAGAAGAAGCATTCGGCGTCATATTGCGTGGGGTAGGGCGTTCAATCATCACAGCCGGCGAATCATCTTCATCCTCAGCAGAAGAAGCTTCCCACGAGGAGTCATGCCCTACAAATTCTGGTGCGCCAAGAGGCTTGGCAAAAGAATCTAAAGGGTCACTGCGCAGAGAAGATGAAATAGACGACGAATCTAAATCAGCAATTTTACGGGCCGTCACAAAAACGCGGGTCTCTAAAGAACCAACCAAAGAATTATACGATTCAACAGCCTTATTCAACGACCTACCCATACCCTGTAGATGTGCGCTCGCGGTGCCAAGACGTTCATAAAGTTCTTGAGAGAGCGATAGAAGTTCTTTGGCATTATCGGTCAGAGTCTCTTGACGCCACGAGAAAGAAATAGCCTTCAGACAAGATAACAACGATACGGGGGAGACCAGAGCAATATTTTTTGCGTAAGCATCATCTAATAGTGAACTATCTGCTTGTAACGCGGCAGATAGCGCAGACTCTAACGGGATGAAACAGAGCACAAGCTCAGGAGAAGACGAAAAACCTGTCCAATACTTCTTACGAGCAAGAGTGTCGATATGGGCACGAACTTCTTTGACGTGTTGAGCAAGAGCCTGCTGTGCAAGATTCTCATCGTCACCGGCTTCTTGAGCTTTAAGATAAGCATTAAGCGGGGTCTTCGCATCTAAGATAATGATCTTTTCCCCGGGAAGATGAATCAACATATCAGGTCGGATGATGCGTTCTCGTTCATGAGAAGGCGTAATCGTTGCGCTCACTTGCTCTTGAAAAGAAACATATCTAGTCATACCAGCGGCTTCAACAACTCGACGGAGCTGCGTCTCACCCCAAACGCCGCGTGCGCTAGATGAACGTAACGCACTAGATAGCCCCTGTGTGACGGTGCGTAGATTCTCTTGTACTTGGGCTGAGGCTTTGAGCGCTTCAGACACTGCACCGTATTGTTCTGAACGTTGTGACTCCATCGCTCGAACAGAACGTTCCATCGTGGCAAGTTGCACTTTGACCGGTGCTAGAGCTTGAAGGACATCAGCGTCTTCTCGTGAACGTTCTTGTAGCGCCTGAACTTGTTGAGTGAGGTATTGTTGCGTTTTTTCAGATGCGGTGAGCTGGGCGTTAAGACGGGCATTATGCTCTCGCAACGATGAGATAGACCCTGATTTGAGGTATCCAAGATACCAGCCTAAGAAAAGTCCAAGGATAAAAACAAGGGTAAGAGCAAGAGGGAACGTCGCATCAGTCATAACTACTAGTCTAGTGTTTTTCTACCGATGTTAGCTATTGGTGATGGACGTTCCCGTACGCTGTGTTTATGTGTAGTGTGTGGTAATCCACCCGCGTTCTTGTGCCATCTGCGAGGCTTGGTGCCGGTTAGCTGCACCAAGTTTTGCAATAGCAGAAGACAGATGATTGCGGGTGGTACCTTCGCTGAGGTGAACTATTGCGGCAATAGCCTGAATAGAATCACCGCGATGAGCGACGCTGAGCACCTCTTGTTCGCGTGATGTCAACGGGTTATTGCCGACGATACAAGACTGCGCAGCAAGATGAGGGTCGATAACCTTTTCTCCAGTGTGCACGGCACGAATGTGCTGTGCCAGCTTTTCAGCTGGAGTGTCTTTGACGATGAACCCGCGTGCATCATTCTCTAATGCCCTTTGTAAATATCCTGGGCGAGAGAACGTCGTAATGATGAGGGACTTTGTAGAACTATGGCCCTGTGCGAGTTTTTCGAGTACATCAAACCCGCTGCTACGCGGCATCTCAAGGTCAAGTAGAAGAACATCAGGTTGCTCCTCTTCTACTAGAGCCAGCGCTTCAAAACCATCAGCTGCTAACCCAACAACCGTCAAATCATCATGTAATTCTAGAAGTGTGCGCAGAGCTTCACGGATGAGTTGTTGATCGTCAGCAATAACAATTCGTATCATCACACTCTCCTTAGAACAGATACTGGGCAGTGCATCTAGTTTGATGCACCAGACATATCAACAAATACGCGTGTACCAGGGCGCAGCGGACGATCGGTGGCATTGGTGATAGATACTACGCCACCGGATTCTGCTACACGCTCTTTGATACCCAGTATTCCATGACCATCGGTAGCCTTCGCAATACCGACTCCGTCATCAATAATTTCTAGGGTCTTCTCCGTGACACGAACTGTCACTGTAGAAGCCTTGGCATGACGCAAAATATTGGTTGAGGCTTCTCTGAGCACCCACCCAAAGAGTATGTCATAACGCTGGTCTGCCGTAGATTTTTCGGGTAACTGAAGCTGAATATCACAATGAGAGAACAAAACTTTGAGATCTTCTAACTCTCCAGATAGCCCAGGGGTTTTAAGACGCGTGACCGTTGACCGTAATTGCGCTAGAGCGGTGCTGGTGAGCTCTTTAATATTTTCGAGTTCTTCACGGGCCTTTTGGGTGTCGTTATTGAGGAAGGCTGATACGAGTTGTGTTTTGAGATTAATCGTGGTGAGAGTCTGACCTAACGAATCGTGTAAGTCTCGGGCGATACGAGATTGCTCTTTCTCAACGGTCAGTTGAGTTTTTCGTTCTTGATGCTTTGTCCCTACGACATCGGCAATCCCAGCACAATAGATAGCAAAAACACCAATCATCGGGCCAATTGCTACAGGCCAAGAATCAGGGGAAACCATGATGATGAGTCCAACAAAAAATACGATAAGGACTAACGAAACGCCCATTGCAACCGTTAACGGAGCCAAAAACATCCACAATGCAACAAAATAAGGGAAGCTCGTGAACATCTCAACACCAAATATCCACGCCAAGGCGCTAATAGGCAGAAAAAGTAAAAGCGAACCATAGATGAGGGGAACGATGGTGGCCGATGAACGCTTTGGACGTTTACCGATAACCACAAAATTGCCAAGATAGATTCCGGCAAAAATCAGGAGCAAACCCCACCCAATAATATGTTCAAAAGGGGTAGACGCTATATGGAAAAGGACAGCTATCGGAAAACCTAGAAAAATGAGGCTAGGAAGAGGAGCTAAAATTTTTTGAGTAATTTTTTGTGTTTTCATGCAATTATCATCTCGTTTTAGGGCGGCGCTCAACCAGTGTCATACCACCGAAGTATTCCATGACAAATGTCAGGGTGAGAGACCCTACCCCGAACTCTCGGCTCTCATGGCAGGCTATTGCTAGACTGGAAAAGATTTTACGCTCATCGTCTTACTCATAACCCTTATTGAAGGACAACTCCATGCCCTACCTCTTTCTCTTTCTTGCCATTGGCGCCGAACTCATCGCAACCTCATTGCTCAAAACTACCGAAGGATTTACTCGCCTACTGCCCACATTAGGGTGCTTGAGCTTGTACGGACTATCATTCTTTGGGTTATCACACGCGGTCAAAGATATTCCTGTAGGTGTTGCCTACGCAATGTGGAGCGGGTTAGGTACAGCTGCCATCGTTGGTATTGGTGCAGTGTTCCTCGGTGAGCCTCTGAGCGTCGTTAAAGTTATTGGTGTTGGGCTCATTATTGCTGGTGTGCTGATTCTTAACCTCTCAGGTGCTGCCAGCCACTAACAAGGAACGCTAAAGAGCGAGTAGACTTATGAGCAAGACTCCAACAATTTTCACAAGATAAAGGTATTAGTGTGGCTTTAACTATTGGCATCGTAGGTTTGCCCAACGTCGGCAAATCAACCCTTTTCAACGCGCTCACCAAGAACACTGTTCTTGCAGCGAACTACCCCTTTGCAACCATCGAACCAAACATCGGTGTTGTTAACCTTCCCGACCCCCGCCTGAACCGTCTAGCCGAAATTTTTGGTTCAGAACGTATCCTGCCGGCAACCGTATCCTTTGTGGACATTGCCGGTATTGTGCGTGGTGCCTCTGAAGGCGAAGGTCTCGGTAACCAGTTCCTTGCCAATATTCGTGACGCACAGGCTATTGCACAAGTTGTGCGCGCCTTCGACGACCCCGACGTCATTCACGTAGACGGTAAAGTTGACCCAGCCTCCGATATGGAAACGATTAACACTGAGTTGATTCTTGCTGATTTGCAGACCCTCGAAAACGCGATTCCACGTCTGGAAAAAGCCGTCAAAATTAAAAAAGGCGACCCCGCCCAGCTCGAAGAATACCGTAAAGCTCAAAAAGTTCTTGAAGCGGGGGAGACCGTCATCTCTCAAGCAAAAACCGCAGGTATTGAACTGTCCTACCTCAAAGAACTCAACCTTCTGACTACTAAACCCTTCATCTACGTCTTTAACTCTGACGACGGTATCTTGCAATCAGCTGAGAAACAGCAAGAACTGCGTGACCTTGTTGCACCAGCTGAAGCAGTATTCTTGGACGCAAAACTTGAAGCCGACATGGTAGAGCTTGACGAAGAAGAAGCCCGCGAAATGCTCGAGATGAGCGGACAAGACGAATCTGGTCTCGACAAACTCGCTCGCGTCGGTTTCTCCACCCTTGGGTTACAAACATACCTCACTGCTGGCCCGAAAGAAGCCCGCGCGTGGACCATCAACCAAGGCGACACCGCACCACAGGCTGCCGGTGTCATCCACACTGACTTTGAACGCGGATTCATCAAAGCTGAAGTTGTATCTTTTGCTGACCTCGATGCAGCCGGCTCAATGCAAGAAGCCAAATCTCGTGGACAGGTACGTATGGAAGGCAAAGAATACGTGATGCACGATGGTGACGTTGTGGAGTTTAGGTTTAACGTCTAAGCCTGCAAAAATGTTGTTGTATGTCGTGGTGGCATTTTTGTTACTGTTCAAGGGTGGTACCAGTATGTGCTGGTACCACCCTTGAGCGATTAGACAGCGTCAGCCAGAGAAAAAGTTATAACCGCTATGTGAGCGCCTTATCCTTGGCAGGGACAACTCACAAAAATTATTAGCAAAATTTCGCTAGCTCTATCTGCTTTTCACAGAGCTGGGATACAAGGCACTTGTTATAGGTGCTGTGTGTCATGAAGAACATCATCACGTAAGTCAACTGATGCGGAGACTATCTCTAATCCTAGAAGATACCCATCGTTATCAACATCAATCGTTACTTGCGTTTGCACATTTGGTGTTTTGATGAGGGAAACTTATTGAACTGATTCTCTTGGCTAGTTCTCGTGTACGACGTATTCCGTTGAAGGTACGGTTTCGGTTTCCTAATTGGCAGTGGGCGTTGTATGTCTCCCATATATAGATCTTGGTATTTTGCGGTCTCGAACAGATGCAATGATGAGCGTCAACCCAGCCCTAGAGTAACTCAGTTTGAGGTGGTGTCCTCCAGGCTCTCAACGGTGGACTTCCGAACGTGGGTCTGCGTATGCGGAAAAGTAGGTGAAGGTTCTGGTGCGCCTGTTGATTACGGCTGTGGTGCCGAAAGAGAAAATTGATGGGCCTTTCAATGCTATCGACCGCGTTGCGAAAACCTCTGAACGGTGTACTTGCCCTTGTCTGGTTTGGTTTGAGCTAGCGCAGAACCAGCCACGGGCTTTGTCCGTGCAGAGGTATGAGCAATCGCGCAGAAGTTTCGATGCCTTGGCTGAGATGTTTGCTTCGTGTTTTGTTCGCCCATATCTTTTTCCTTTTATCTATGTTTGTCACAACGCGACTGTGTATTTGTGCAGTTGAACATTCCGAGAGTGAAATGAGACTGTAAAATCAAAATCGTTGTTCGTTTTGTTCTTGTACTTCCATGTGCAACGAATCTGTGAGTGAGTAAAGTGGTGGGCAACCTACTAAACAATTATAGAGGTGAAAAATGCCGAGCAGAATGAGTTCAATAATCTGGTTGGCTTGCATTGCCTGATGTTGAAAGGTTCCGACGATTTTGGTGAATTTATTGCGTCTATCATCATTTTTTGGGGAGGCTTGTGCAAGAACCTGACGCCGGAAATAAACGGATAACTATTAGCTTGTGCTCTATCGATGAATGGTCCAGATATGTTTTAGAGACTCGTGTTCGATTAGGCCGAATCTCGCTGATGAGTTGCTGATAGGTGGTATGCGGAAGAATTCTCCTCAAAGCTGTTGGCGAGCCTCCAAAACGGGTTCTTAACAACTTTGTCGACAAGCTCCGTTATACCGACCGAGGGAATAATAAAGGCAAGATTGGGCTTGGTTTAGGTAGCGTTATTTATGAAATCTTTATCTTTGTCAGCGATATCACCCTAGAGCGTTTGAAATTCCATTCAAACCACCCAAACTTACACCACCGTCGAGTATTCTGTATATTGATGAGACGATCAACCGGCTAGCCTTGTCTGGCTTTCTAGTCAGATGTTAAGACCTCGGACAGGCGAGTATCGTTGACAACATAAAAATACATGCCTGATATAACCGAACTGCAATCCCGCTGCAACCCAATCTGCTTTACTAAACAAGAAAGTCACGGCCGCTACGGCTTCCTTGAAAGCAACCATAACGAGGACATCATTGACATGGAGGAACCCTATGCCCAAGAATGCTACTATCAGCTACACCCCCCCCTGTGGAAACTACTTATCGACCGTGGCATAACCGAAACCCAATTCCAAGAATACGTAGGGCTCAGCACAGTAGCCATTGCCAAACTCGGATAAACTGGAAACATCGCTACCGGCGTCCTAACCCGAATCTGTAACGTACTCAACCGCGACATCGCCGACATTTGCGAGGTCGTCCCGAACGAACAGGAGATCGCACAATGATCCGAGATGCACGTGAACACAACGAAACCGTCACTCCGAACGACTTTGAGATCGAACGACTCCGCGCAGCGTTGCCCGAGTACTTCGATAGAGACGGGGCCTTCATGCTCGACCGGCTCCAAGAGAGCCTCAAGGAAGGCGATATCAGCATAACCAAAGAAGGCTACGAGCTGAAGTTCCTCGGCAAATCATATGCCAAGTACCTGACCTCCACCGAAACCGAGACCGTTGTCGTCCCCGACCTTGACCACAACAGCCAGCTGGAGAACAAGGACTCGGAGAACCTCTACATCGTCGGTGACAACCTCGATGCACTCAAGCATCTTCTCGGCTCATACGCAGGCCAGGTCAAATGCATCTATATCGATCCGCCCTACAACACGGGATCTGACGGGTTCGTCTACAACGACGACTTCGGATTCACCCCCGCGCAGCTCGTCGATAAGATCGGGCTCAGCGAAGATGAAGCGGAACGAGTCCTCGATCTCCAAGGAAAGGCCTCGCACTCGGCATGGCTCACCTTCATGTACCCGAGACTCCAACTGGCGAAAGAACTGCTCGCAGACGACGGTGTTATCTTCATCAGCATCGACGAGAACGAACAGCCAAACTTGAGCTTGATCGCTGATGAAGTTTTCGGCGAAATGAATTCGGTAGGGACGCTCGTATGGCGTTCAACTCCGGGTTCAAATACCGGAAATGATTTGAAGACCGTTACTGAGTATGTTGTTGTGTACAGTAAAAATAAATCTCTAAGCATGTTTCGTGGCGTATCTCCAGATGCCTCCGAATACAGACTCACCGATGACTACTATGCAGAACGTGGGGGCTACAAAGAAAATAAATTGGATCGACGAATGACGGGGAGCCACTACTCTGAAGCACTTAACTACCCAATTACAATGCCTGACGGGAGCCAGCTTTGGCCGGGCAATGGCGGTTCAAGGCAAGAACACTGGAACTGGCGGTGGAGTCGCGAAAAAGTCTCCTGGGGATTTGAGCACGACTTTCTTATTTGTAAGAAGCAGAAAAACGGCTGGTCCGTTTATTTCAAACAGTATCTGCTCGTAGATAACACCGACACTCCTATCGAGCGTTCCGTTCCCCCTCAGAATCTGATTGAGATTAATGGATTAACGGTTCAACATCTCGACGGAGTCAGTTCTGCCAGAGGCAATGCGGACGCAATGTCTGTAATGGGTGATAAATTCTTTGATTACCCAAAACCAGTCAACTTGATTAGACACTTAATGTCACTAGTGCAGCCTGATGGGCTCTTCTTGGATTTTTTCTCCGGGTCTGGAACTTCTGCTGAGGCTGTAATGCGTAACAATGCGTTTGATCATTCGACAAATAACTGGATTCTGGTTCAGCTACCAGAGAGAGTCACGCCCGACTCAAAGTCGAGTGCGTCACGATCAGCCTATGAAGCTGGATTTACAACTATTGATGGCATAGCGCGTGAACGTATTCATCGTGCGGCCGCGAAAATCAAGGAAGAGACTGGCGCGGATATTGATTATGGGTTCCGCCTGTATCGTTTGGAGGAACCATCTGGTAAGGTTTTGGATCAGCTTGAGCGTTTCGACCCAGCGGTTTCGGATGCGTTATTTGCTGGGGACTATGTGTCGAAGTTCGATCTGAAGGGGACACCTGGCCATGATACCGTCTTGGCAACATGGCTGGTGAAGGACGGCTACGGCTTAACGGCCTCCGCTAAGAAGGTGACACTGACCGACTATTCCCTCGACGTGTGTGGCGATTCTGGCTACGTCATTGACACTGGGCTAACGAGCGATGACGTGGTGACTCTCGTCCGCCTACTGGAGACTGGCGAACTGGGTTTGTCTCGGGTTGTGGTGTTCGGTTATTCGGTTGAGTTCTCGGTGATGCACGAGCTGAAGAAGAATTTGGCTGTGTTGAAGTCGGGCAAAAGCATTGACGTGATTGAGAGGTTCTAACTGATGCAGATTAGGCTTCAAACTCTTGACCATCAGCAGCGCGCGTTGGACGCAGCGACTGGGGTTTTCGCGGATGTTAATTTAAGTTTCGCATCTCCTTCAGAGGCGAATCCAATCTTCGACGTTGGTGATCCGCAGATCACGCATAATATCGCCCAACTACAGGCTGGGGCTGTTGATGGTGTGGCGGCTGTGCCGAAAGCGTGGTGTACCCGCACGGATGATGGCGTGCTAGGTGTAGATATCAAGATGGAAACCGGTACCGGTAAGACCTTGGTGTACACGCAGTTGATGTTCGAGTTGAATCGGCTGTACGGGTTCCACAAGTTCATCATTTTGGTGCCATCAACTCCGATTAAGGAAGGTACCCGCGCTTTTATCAAAGCCGATTATGCTCGCCAGTATTTCGACGACACGTATGGTGCTCGTTTCAAGCTGGATCTTGAGGTGCTTAATCCGCAGAAGTGTTCGAAGGGCCGCAAAATGTTTCCATCGGCAATATCGAATTTTGTGCAAGCCTCTCGGCTAGCTAAAGGCCGCATTAGCGCGTTGTTGATGACCGATGGCATGTTGCAGTCGAAAGCAACGATGGCGACGATTTATGACCAGTCGGTGCTGGGAATGTCGAGTCAGCCCTATGAGGCGCTGGCGATGACCCGCCCGGTTGTCATTATTGATGAGCCTCACAGATTCCGGCGTGAGAACAAGGCCTACCAAGTCCTACTTGAGCAGATTCAGCCTCAAGCAATTTTCCGGTTCGGTGCAACGTTCCCGAAGCTCGATAAGTCTGGAGCAACCGATTACAACAATCTCGTGTTCAACCTTGGATCGGTTGAGGCGTTTAATGAACAGCTTGTTAAGGGCGTGGCAATCCAATACCCGCAAGATGACGGTAGTGAGTCCGTACGTTTGAAGCTCACTGGAATGTCGCGCTCTAAACCTAAGAGCGCTACGTTCAACAACCTCGACACGGGCAGGTCCATCACACTAAGGGTTGGTGAATCTCTGGGTGATATCGATGGAGATTTCGCTGGGGTCACCGTTGAAGGTGTGGGAAAGACTGAGAACGCGCTGATCAAATCCGGTGTCATGTTATCGAACGGGCAGATTCTTGCCGCAGGTGATATTTTGGTTAGCCGCGTGTATTCAGAGACTTATCAGAGCTTGATGATGAAGCAAGCACTCGATAATCACTTCGAAGCCGAGTGGGAGAATTTCCGCCGCTCTACCAAAGTCAAAACTCTTACCTTGTTTTTCATCGACTCGATTGAGTCCTACCGTGGTGAAGACGGGCCAGGGCATCTACGTGAACGCTTCCACGAACTGCTCACCACCAAGCTGTCCGAGCAAATCGACAAGCATAAGAACGACACATCCACGGTCGGTAAAGAGTATGTCGCCTACCTGCGTGCGTCAGTAACGAACGTGACGGCGACGAACGGCGGTTATTTCTCGGCAGATAATTCTTCAAACGATGAGGCGATTCAAACCGAGGTCAATCAGATTCTGCGCGACAAGCAGTCATTACTGTCATTCACACATCCGGACGGCACGCCCAATACGATGCGGTTCATTTTCTCGAAGTGGACGCTACGCGAAGGCTGGGATAACCCGAATGTCTTCCAGATTGTGAAACTACGTTCCTCAGGCTCAGATATATCGAAGTTGCAAGAAGTCGGACGCGGCCTGCGCCTGCCAGTGGACGTGGACGGCACTCGCCTCGCACACGAGCAGTTCTACCTCACGTATTTAATCGATTACACCGAGGAGTCGTTTGCTAACTCGCTGATCGGTGAGATCAACTCCGACGTTTCCACGGCAACCCCGTCTGTGAAGGACCTCTTGCCCAAGGTCGCTGCAGAACTCAAAATTGCCGAAACAGACCTGTTTATTCTCTTGCTACAGGCAGGGTTTGTCGATACCGACAAGAACATCATTGAAGGTAAAGAATCTAAATTATTGGAAGCGTACCCGCAGTTTAATGTGGGCAAGCTCAAGCCCGATAAGGTCGTTACGAACAAGTCCAAAACCAAGGTGGGTATCCGCCCCGGACGCTATGCCGAGCTCAAAGACCTCTGGGAGGCTGTCAACGCCAAGTACTACCTGCGGCTCGAAGACCTCACCGAGGATGAAATCGCAGCCTGTATCGACGGCATTTTAGACTCGGGTATCTACACGGCACAAACCGGTCGGTTCACGCAAGAGACAATCGAGCGTAACGACGATGGTGAACTGATTGCAAAAATATCAACCAAGGCTGTGTTCTCCATCGATGACACACTCACCTACGGCGACTGGCTTAAAGGTGTCTATCTGCAAACCTATCTGCCACTCCAAGCAATCAATGCTGGACTTGTGCGCTACCACGCGAAGCATCCGCTACCGGAAGGATTCTTCAACAAGGCCACGCTGGCTAGGTTCGTCACCCAGTTCCACGAATGGATGCAACACGAGTTCATCAACCGATTCTCCTACACACGCATCGACGCGCCACTGGGAGCCACAGCACTGACCGAGCCGGATGGACAACCGCTGCGAGACATAGTTCAAGGCAACATCGGTATCTACCGTGACGCCAGTGCGAACGTGCCAGATAAGTTCCTCTACGACACGTTCGTCTACGATTCACCGAAAGAAAAAGACAACATCCAAGACTCCGACGCGCTCGACGAAGTCATCGTCTACGGCAAGATTCCCAGGCGGTCCATTCGCGTGCCTGTCTATTTCGGTGGCACCACAAGCCCAGACTTCATGTACGTACTCAAAGGTACAGACGGCAATCTGTCGCTAAACTTTGTCATCGAAACCAAGGACGTCAACGCCCAATCCGACCTACGCGAGTCAGAGAAACTCCGGTTCAAGGCAGCCAAGAAGTTCTTCGAATCCATCAGCGACGAGAACATCAATGTCCAATTCGCATCACAGCTCAAGCACGACGACATCGTCGCGCTTATCAAACATGTGGTGGCGTCGTGATTACGAAAGTTCATATTCGAGGCTACCGAAAGTTCAAAGAGCTAACTCTCAACCCCCACCAGGAAATGAACATCATTGTGGGTGCAAATGAAGCGGGCAAGTCCACTCTTCTTGAAGCTATCACGATGGCACTCACTGGCAAGTTCGAAGGTGTGGCCGCAAGTGAGGCGCTCAACCCCTACTGGTTCAACATGGAACTTGTCGATGCTTTCTTCAACGCACTCTCGAATACGAAGGCTGGAGATTCGCTTCCTGCGATTCCAGAGTTCCGTATCGATATACATCTTGAGGTTCCAGATGGGGAATTCCAGAAGATGCGAGGCATTCACAACCTGCTAAAGGAAGATAGCGTCGGTCTCTCCATTCACGCATATCCTGACCCCGATTATTCGGAAGAGACCGAGCAGTATTTTCGAGAAGAGAATTGTCCCCATATCCTCCCAGTTGAGTACTACCGTCTCGATTGGCGAGATTTTGCCGACCAAGTTGTCTATCGACGTCCCAAGGAACTAGGGGTTGCTGTTATCGACCCGCGCACGATTCGCTCAAATCGGGGCATGGACTATTACACGCGTCAGATTGTCGAAGAACGTCTTGATCCTAAAGTGCGCAACCACGTCTCAGTTGAACACCGTAAGATGAGGGCTTCTCTGGGCGATGGTTTGTTAACAGTGCTTGACGGAGCATTGGGCACGAACTTTTCCGCATTGCGCCACTTAAAGCTTGGTATTCAAGTTGACCAGTCGCGCTCATCATCATGGGCAAACACCCTGGTACCTGCGATAGACAAGGTTCCATTTTCTCAGTCTGGAAAAGGAACGCAGGCTATAGCCAAAACGGTTCTTGCGATGGGAAAGTCGTCTGAGTCTTCCGCTTATCTACTGGTAGAAGAACCGGAGAACCACCTCAGCCATACAAGCTTGCGTGAACTGCTTTCTTACATTTCAGCAGCACGTAAGGGACGGCAGGTACTCGTTACCACACACAGCTCATACGTCCTCAACCGCCTTGGCCTAGACCAGCTCGTTCTCCTACACGAGGGCACTGCGCACGCATTCCAAGAACTGAGTGACGGCACATCAGAGTACTTCAAGAAACTTTCTGGATTCGATACGTTACGACTCGTCCTAGCGAAAAAGGCCGTACTGGTTGAAGGACCTTCCGACGAGATCGTTTTCAACAGATTCTTTCTTGATAAATACGGAGCTGAACCTCTCGACTACGGAGTGGACGTCATATCAATCGGTGGGGTCTCGTTCCGTCGAGGATTTGAACTAGCTTCAGTACTGAATCGGACACTCGTAGCGCTACGCGACAACGATGGCAAGA
Organism: Rothia sp. P13129; assembly: GCF_048512865.1. NCBI lineage: Bacteria > Bacillati > Actinomycetota > Actinomycetes > Micrococcales > Micrococcaceae > Rothia > Rothia sp. P13129. The sequence goes on along the minus strand of NZ_JBLXYA010000004.1, from coordinate 22,379 downwards.
CCCCGGAACACTGGCAGGATAAGATTAAGGACTTCACGAAGCCCAACGAACGCGAGCTCTTTGTTGGCCAACCCAATTTGGGGAAGACGCTCGAGCATCAGATTATGTCGGCGAATAGTAAAGATACTCTTCGAACGGTCCTTGGACTGGACAACAACACAGACCTATTGGATTGGATGTCAACGAACAAGACAGCTACAGCGCTCAAAATTGCGACTTCGCCGGAAAAGCTGAATCCTCCAAAATACATCGTAGATGCAATCAACTCGCTTCAAAGCATCGTGATCAGGACAAGAGAATTATCATGATTCATAACTTCGTTCACGCTTGTGCTGGAGCAGGGAAAACAGAGCTCATCGTCCGAAGATGCGCTAATATGGCGAATCAAAAGAGACGACTGGTCATCACACTCACCGACTCGGGGCAAGAAGAACTCGTTTCGCGACTTTCCGTCGCGTGTAGCCAGTCTCAAATGCCAGACGTCATGGGTTGGTACGCATTCATGATCAGACACTACGTCCGACCATATCTCCCCATCCTATTCCCGGGCGTACGCCCTACGGGATTTATTTTCGACCGTGATATGCACCCCAAAGACCACTTCAAATTAGGAGGGATTCGGCGCTATTTCTCCTCGAGTGGGTCGATATACAAAGAAACATTACCCGAGCTTGCAGTCAATGTCGCCGAAGCTATGCAAGGTGCAGTCGAAAAACGGCTAGGCCGCATCTACGACGAAATAATCATTGACGAAGTGCAAGACATCAGCCGAAAAAGCCTCGACGTCATCAAGCGATTCCTGAAACAAGCGACACCGCACCTAATCTTGGTCGGTGATGTCAGGCAGTCCCTGCTTGATAGCGATCAAACATCATCGAAAAACCGAAACGCGGATCGTCTTGGACTCATCAACTGGTACCGGAAGTACGAATCGGCGGGTCTCCTTGAATTCAAAGAGCTATGTAACACATGGCGATCAAACCAGAGAATTGCTGACTTCTCAGACCGTATTTTTCCCACTGAACTAGGGTTCGCACGAACGAACTCCCAAAACTTGGCGGTAACTGGACATGATGGTGTCTTTCTCGTGCACGAACAACACCTTGCAGCCTATCTCGAAAATTATCATCCGATGCCTCTGCGCAGTAGTAAAGCATCTGGCAAACACCTCACTGATCTGGAATTCAAGAACATAGGAACAGTTAAGGGGCTCACCTACGAACGGGTAATCATCGTTCCGACCAAGCCCATGCTCAAACTGATTGCAGACGGCACGCCTTTGGCAGACAAGAGCGCTTGCCTCTTCTACGTTGGAGTTACAAGAGCAAGAGCATCGGTCGCCATAATCGTCAACGACAAAACTCTGATGCGAAGGCTACGAGAAAATCCATTCATTCCAATTAGCACCTGGAATCCTGAATCCTCCGAGCAATAGTTGATGTAACAATTCGACGCTTTCCCATACCTTTTGAAGCTCTTCACTTGACACAGAAAGATGGGTGCACAAACTCGTCCGATTACCGCCCAATACACACCGCCAAAGCAAGTCGTGGAAGGGCGACTCATATGACCGCGAGTGCCGCACCATCGCTGACTGAGTGTTTCGCGTGTTACCGCGCTATTTCAACTCGCAAGTGCGTACTCGCGCATACTATTGATTTTGTATCAAGGTCTTATCCAACGTTTTTGATAGCACCACGTCCACGAATAATGGGTGATATTCCCCTATGCTAGGGTCAATCATTGGCCAATCTGCATCAAGAGAATCACCTTCACGAGTGATGATGTTAGCTAGACGAATACCCCGCATAATCAAGTCCATACGGGGGAGGGGGAGCGCATAAGCCGTTTTCTGTAATTCTTGCGTAATACTGGACTGAGTCAGAATCACCATTACGGTGAGTAACCGCCTCACCAATGTGTCACAAGAGGGAGGCATATTCTCTGGCGGGATCATACACCTGAATACCATCATGTCCAGCCAAATGATAACCTACGATTTCAGCCATCACCGATGCCGCCTGGTGAGGGCTATAAAACTCGCCAGCTGACTTGCCAGCGTTCGCCGCGAAATGAGAAATCAAATATTCGTGGACATAACCAAGCACATCATAGTTTTGGTGACCATCTGTAGGAATCTCTCACGATACGGATAAGCTCACGCAGCTTTTTATCCTGAGTATTTGCATCCGTGCCCAACTTTGGTACAGTGGCTGCTAAAGGCGAGAAAATCTCATGGAAAATAGACCTGTAAGCTGGGTGAACTTGGCTATCAAAAGCCTGTTCGGTGTCGACGACCCAAGAAGGCTTCAAATCATTAAGGTTTTCTTCTCAGATGGAAGATAATTCGAGATAGGCGATGAAATACCCTAGTTCTTCTTGAGACTCTGAGTAATGCGCCTCCCCTTATCCCCAGATAGCTGCACCTCAAGCGATTCACGGCTAAGCCCGTTATTCACAAAAAGCTCAACCTCACGACCAGAGAGGAACTTGTAAAACGTCAGACTAAGAATCAAGTCCTTGTAATCGTTAGCGTCTAAGGACCCGCTCATCTTATTAGCGGCTTTCCAAATTTGTGAAGCGAGTTGCTGCTTATCCATATGAATAATTCCTTTATTCTTTATGCGGTGGTGCTCAATCAGGATGTACCATCCAAGAACTCTAGCGTAGCTGCCGATCAAAAGTGCTCAGATGAGATGGTGTTGTTCTAGAGAATAGTGGCGTGTTGAGGGGTTTGTTCTGAGTGATTTTTAGTTGATGAAGAAAATTTATTTACTTTTTATCACAACTAAATATGTTTAGTTGCAAGAGGTGTGTGTCAAAGAATGAGCATGTCAGAAGGTGTTTTATTGGTATAGTAATGTGCAACACGCCTTGTGGGTTGAGGTTAGGCAAACCTGAAAAACAGTTGATAATATGAAGCCATCTTGCTTTGACGCCTAACAAAACTAAGGAGTTTCTATGCGTCGCTTTCTGGCTACAACCTTTGCCACTGCCCTTTTCGCAACCGGAGTAGTCGGTTGCTCTGGGGCCGCTGACACCACTACGGCTGCTCCCAGTGAAGATAAGAGCAATACCAAAGTTCTCAACCTCTATTCCTCACGTCACTATGATGCAGACAAAGAAGTCTACAAAATGTTTGAGGAAGAGACCGGAATTAAACTCAACGTCGTTGAAGGCAAATCTGGTGAACTCATCGAACGAGTCACTCGAGAAGCTAACAACCCTGAAGCTGATGTTTTCTTGACCGTTGGTGCAGAATCTATCTCACAGCTCAATGACGCAGGAGTCATCGCAGACTCCACCTCTGAGACCATTGCAAACAACATCCCCGAAAAATATCGTGGGGAAAACTGGATGGGTATTGTCTCCCGTGCACGTGTCATTGCCTATAACAAAGACACCGTTGACCCTTCAACCATCAAAACCTATGAGGACATCACTAAACCAGAGTGGAAGGGTAAAGTTCTGGCACGCTCCTCATCCTCTTCATATAACCAAGCTCTTCTAGCAAGCTTCGTTGCTCTTGATGGTCAGGAAAAGGCTACTGAATGGGCGCAAGGCGTTGTCGATAACTTCGCACGCGAACCTAAAGGTAACGACCGTGACCAAGCTAAAGCAGTTGCAGCAGGTGAAGGCGATCTTGCTATCATGAACTCTTACTATTGGGCTCTGATGAACCGTTCATCTGACCCCGAGGTTGTTAAAGTGACCGAAAAAGTGGGCATGATTTTCCCTGAGAAGACTCACCTCAACCTTTCTTATGCTTCCGTACTTAAGGGAGCTAAGAATAAGGACAATGCTATTAAGTTCCTTGAATTCCTATCTTCTGAAAAGACTCAAGAGTTTATTGCACAAGAGAACGGTGAGTTCCCTCTGAATCCTAAGACTGGTCTTCCTGAGCCACAGAAATCTTGGGGCGAGTTCACCACTCAAGACTTAGACTTCTCAACCTTTGGTAAGGATAAGCCTGAAGCAACCCGCATCTTTGATCAGGTTGGCTGGAAGTAAACACCATTCACTGTGATGTGCCGGGTACCTTAAACGGTGCCCGGCACATCTGTTATTGTCTTGAACCTTGTTGAAAGGACAGCTAACTGTGAAAGCCCGTATTGGATGGCTCGCCGGAAGTAGCCTCATCGTATGTGTGATGGCGCTGCCGATTCTTGGTGTGCTCATGGGGCTTTTCTCGCCTGTTAACGATACTTGGCGGCATATTCAACAGTATCTACTTGCTGATTACCTTATCGAAACTGCTCTTTTAACTATCAGCAGTGTTTTATGTGGGATTATTTTAGCTAGTGCTTTGGCGTGGTTTGTGACAGCCTACCAATTCCCTGGGCGTAAGTTCTTATCGGTAGCGTTGGTGATGCCGTTAGCTATCCCGCCTTATATTGGGGGGTACACTTATGTATCGCTGACGGGGTACACCGGTCCGATACAGATCTTCTTCCGAGAACATTTAGGGTGGACCCCTCCACCGGGCTTTTTGGATATCCAAAATATCTATGGCGCAATTTTTGTTTTTACACTTTTTCTGTACCCATACATTTATTTGGTGGTCAGAAGTTTTCTTGACCGTCAAGCCGGTCAGCTACTCGAAGCGTCTCGTATGTTGGGTGCTTCAAGAACTCGCACGTATTTTCGGGTCATTTTGCCGTTGACTCGTAACGCTGTTGTTGCCGGTGCGACGCTGATGGCGTTTGAAGTGTTGAGCGATTATGGTGTGGTGTCTCATTTTGGGTTGAATGTTTTTACGACCGCAATTTTTAAGGCTTGGCTTGGTTTTAATGATGTTGCTTCGGGTCTTAAACTTGCTGCTATTCTTCTGATTGTGGTGACCTCTGTGAGCATGGGGGAGAAGGCTCTTCGTGGGCGGCGTTCTTATGCGTATGCTTCTGCTCAGGTCACACCTATTCAGGCTGTTGCTCTTGACGGGTGGCGCAAGATTGTTGTTCCTGCACTGTGTTGGGGAACTTTCATTGTTGCCTTAGTGATTCCTGTTGGGCAGATGGTGTATTGGGCTGTTTTATCGTGGGATAATATTCGTCGGAGCGGAATCGTTGAAGCTTTTAGCGCCACCTTGAGTGTTGCTTTTGTGGGTGCACTGCTGACCACCTTATGCGCGGTGATTGTGGCTGAACATCAACGTATATGGCCTACACGGTTTTCAAAGTTGATGGCTCGCATCACTGTCGTTGGGTATTCTATTCCTTCAACGGTTATCGCCTTATCTATTCTGTCTCTCATTTTTTGGGTCGCAAATGCGTGGGGACTTCCTCTGACGTTAAACCCAGCAATGATTGTGTTAGCTTATCTGATTCGCTATCTTGCGGTGTCGATGCAACCGATAGAATCTGGTTTTGAACGTATTGGCACACGTTTTACTGAAGCGTCTCGATGTTTAGGACACGGGCCAACCAAAACATTAGTTCGTGTTGACCTTCCAATGATGAAAACTGCGTTATATGGTGCTTTTCTTTTAGCGTTTATTGACATGGTTAAAGAGCTTCCTATTGTGTTAATTCTTCGACCGTATAATTTTTCGACGCTCTCAACGACGGTGTTTCAATATGCTAATGATGAGCAGATTCCAGAATCAGCGTTGGCAAGTCTTCTCATTATTGGTTTGGCGTTTATACCTGTTCTTTTACTGGTGGCACGTGGCTCATCTACGGACAAGAAAGATAAGACTTTACGATGACAACCATCAAACTCACTAATATTGTTTTTTCGTACCTTGGTTCACGTATCCGTCAGCTAGATGGTTTTAGTGTAGAGATTCCTTCTGGGGAGTGTACTGCTCTTTTGGGTCCTAGTGGCTGTGCGAAAACAACGGTGTTGCGTCTGATTGCAGGACTTGAAAAACCAGATTCTGGGGTTATCAGAATGGGGGATAGGGTGCTCTCTGATACGAGGTGTTTTGTGGAGGCTGAGCATCGTAATATTGGCATGATTTTTCAGGATTATGCGTTGTTCCCTCATATGACGGTTGAGAAAAATATTGCTTATGGTTTGATAGGTGTCCCTCGTTCAGTACGTAAAGAGCGTGTTGATGAGGTGCTGCAGTTAGTTGGTATGGGCGGCTACCAGAATCGTTATCCTTATCAGTTATCTGGCGGGCAGCAGCAACGTGTTGCTGTAGCTAGAGCATTAGCGCCGAAACCTGAGGTGCTTTTGTTGGATGAGCCGTTTTCTCATCTAGATACTCATTTGAGGCAGAACGTGAGAGAAGAGATTAAATCGCTTTTGCAGGCTGCGAAAGTAACTTCGGTGTTGGTAACTCATGATCATGACGATGCTGAAACGTTAGCTGAGAATATTGTTCAGATGAAAACAATGCGATAGCTTTTAGTCGTTGGGGTATTGCTGATGCACTGTGGGTGAGTATACGTCATATACCTTCTGCTTCTCTGTGTAGTATTTAGTAAAACACTGAAAATTTTATAACTTATGTTAGGCTTGCCTAAGTTCTGTAAAATGAGTTGAGAAGAGCCTTTCATGCTTTCTGTTTTAGACTTTTTAGTCCATGAGAACTTGGTGATTATAGGCTTCGCCGTCATCGTTCCCTTGGTCTTTATATTGCGTCGTTCTATTCGTTCTCACGCAGTTTTGTATTATCTGGGAATCACCGTCATCACCTTTATTGTTTCGGGTCTGTGGATTCACTGGGCACTAACCGATAGCTACCCTGTAGATGAGTGGTGGTGGCCTTTTATGAGTCAGATGAAGCGTGGCTCGGTTGGCTTCGTATTCTTCACTATTGTGATGTTCCAAGGTGTTATCAAACCATGGAATAAGGCAACGAGAGAGCTATATGCTATCCGTGGCGAACTTTCTATCTTTGCGTGCATCACCTCATTCTGCCATCTTCTGCTCTATGGTTTGAGCTGGCTCATTGACCACGGCGAAGCAGAAGTTCCTTATGACATTCTTTTCTGGACATCACTCCTGCTGCTTATTGTTGGACTGCCGTTGTTTATTACGTCCTTCAAAAAGATTCGTTTCTCTATGAAGGCTGCGAACTGGCAGAAGCTCCATAAAGCATCGTATTTCTTCTACTTCTTGCTGTATGCAAACGTGATTTTTGTGTTTATTCGACGATTCCTTGTGTTCTCTGACCGGTTGCATGAACCCGAGAATCTACCGTGGCTGATTGATACGTATGTTTCTCTTGCCATTTACACTGCCCTCTTCGTGACGTATACGGTGCTACGCATTCGTACGGACAGGAATAAGCGCGAGCGTGCTCGTGTACGTGAGCTTAAACGTAAAGCACACGAAGAAGGCCGTTCTCTAGAATCTATTGATTAATCTTTGTTTCTCTATACGCTGAGACTTTATCTGTAGGGGGGGAGCGCATGTTTCAAGGAGTTTGCGCGCCCTCTACCTGTATCAACGAAGATGAAGAATCTATGGGATAATGGGGCGAACACAGATTAACGAATGACAGGAGACAGTCATGTCCGTCGCACCCGCATGCCCAGAATGCACCGAAGAATATAGTTACGAGCAAGGCACCCTATGGGTCTGCCCCATGTGTGGACACGAGTGGTCTGCTGAAGAAAGCACCGAAGATACCGCCGAACAGGCTGCTAAAATTCTTGACGCTGTTGGTAACGAACTTTCAGATGGTGACGCTGTCACCATTGTTAAGGGGCTTAAAGTCAAAGGTGGCGCCGATATTAAAAGCGGCACGAAAGTCAAGAGCATCCGTCTTCTTGAAAGCCCTGTGAACGGTCACGATATCGAAGCAAAAGTTCCAGGCGCAGGGCAGATGTACCTCAAATCTCAGTTCGTCAAAAAATCAAACTAGAATTTTTCTAGAACTCCGATAAAAATGACGGTAGTAAAGCAACCCCGCAATAAAAAGGGGTGCTTTACTACCGTCATCTTTATATCTTCAGTGTTTAAGGAATACAGTTCTCATGAAAACGGCGGTAGAGGGCAACCCCTAGCCACGGTGTCAAAAGAGCCAATACAAAAACGATTCCCATCGTATTAAACGTGCTTACTGTGGCATGAGCTTCGGTCGTCTGCTGTACAACACTTTCATTGAGAGCTTGCACGATAGAATAATCTACTGTCTGGGCAGTTACTTCAGCTGCTTGAGATGGTGTCAAAAATGTTGCGAACAATGTTAGGAAAAGAACAATAATCCCTAACGTCCTTTTCTGAGCGTTCATCATATTCCCCTAAAAATATGGATGAGTATTCTGTTATATTCCCTAATATCTAGAATAAAAGAAAAAATCCTCAAACGGAATACTCATGCTCAAATGAGGTGCGTAGAGTTACTTCTTGACGGTAGCTCATGAACGGTATAATAAGCGGTGCTAAAGAAGATTTTAATCGACAGAAAAACACTATGCTTGCTCAATTCATGACCATCTTTATGGCATTTTTTGCCATCATGAACCCACTGTCAAATTTGCCAGTGTTCATTAGCCTTGTTCAAGGAGACGACACTAAAACACGTAATTCGGTGGCGGCCCGTTCACTACTTTTTGCTTTCTCTATTGTCGTGGTGTTTTCACTTTCTGGAAAGCTCATCTTTGAAGAATTCGGTATCGGGTTGCCCGCTCTACGGATTGTCGGAGGCATACTCGTCTTCTTGATTGGTTACCACATGCTACAAGGGAACCATTCTTCTTTTGCTCACCCAAGCCAATCTGATCAGGAAGCGAGCAAAGAGCAGATGCTATCAGTGGCAATATCGCCTCTTGGTATGCCGTTACTTGCTGGACCTGGAACTATTGCCACTGCAATGAACTATTCTGCTCAAGGAAATTCAACTGATATCCCCATCACCTTGGCTGCCTTTGGGCTCTTGTGTGTGGTGACGTATCTTTGCTTCCGTTACGGTAGCGGTATCGTAAAATTCTTAGGTCAAAATGGTCTGAATATTATGACCCGTTTAATGGGTCTTCTATTAGGTGTTATCGGAATGCAGATGCTCATTGCCGGCATGCTCGGCGCTTTCCCAGGGCTTGCGCACTAACCTCAACACCTTCTACCAACAGGATTCTCTGGGGCGGCAACCTTCTTTACAAGGTTGCCGCCCCAGAGCCTTTGCCCCTATGACAGCTCAGCGCCTACCTCACCTTTAGGGTACTCGATGTGTCCACTCAGTCGTGCCGTATTTTTCATCAACAAGTTTTTGGGCTTGTTCACGTTCTTGGGTCGTGAGCTCACCCATTGTTGCCCCATAGCGAGAAGCGAACACCGCTTTCATGGTCTGAATAATTTCTTCACGAGTAGCACCCGTCTGCCGGCGTAGTGGGTCTACACGTTTCTTTGCCGAACGTACACCCTTATCAGAGATTTTTGCCTTACCAATACGCAAAACTTCAAGCATTTTATCGGCGTCAATATCGTAGCTCATCGTGACATGATGCAGGATAATGCCGTGGCTTCGCTTCTGGGCTGCACCACCAATCTTTCCGGCATCAGAGGTGATGTCATTAATAGGCTGATACCAAGCATTCACCCCGTGCTCCGCTAACGCCTGAAGCACCCACTGATCAAGAAACTCATACGACTCTTCATAAGAAAGACCTGCTACAAGAGATTCTGGTGCATAGATGGAATAGGTGATGCAGTTTCCACCTTCCATAAACATGGCACCGCCACCGGTTGCACGACGTACTACCTGCACATGATGTTCTTTGATACCTTCGGGGTGCAACTCATTCTGATATGACTGAAATGCACCAATGACGGTTGCGCAATCATCCCAATGCCAAAAACGTAGGGTCGGTTTGCGTCGCCCCTGTCGAACTTCTTCGAGAAGATACTCGTCTAAAGCAACGTTAAGCGGAGTGGGGAGAACACCTGGGTCAATTATTTCCCACTCAAAGTCAGAAAAGATTTTTGCTTCAGCTAATGCTCGACGCACCGCAAAGGCAATATCGTAACAGCTCACTCCATGCATCTGAGCGTTTGGATACCCTTCAAGTGCTGTCTCAAGACGACCGCTAATTTCTTCCACGCTTGCTCGTACCGGTATCCCTACAAGTGCAGGAGAAACAGCGAGGAACGCCTCATCAGGTTCGATAAAGAAATCACCTGATATTTGTGCTTTGGTCACTTCTGCGCCGTCAGTGCAAAGGTCTGCAACAACAAGTTTTCCGCCGGGGACTTTATGTTCGTAGTGATAAGTTTTGCTCATACTTCTAGCTTAGAGAGCTTTGAGTCTCTTAGGTAGACCTAAGTTCATTTAAGACGTACTCCTCTAGATAAGCTATACAACTCTTATCGGTTTCTGGCAAGAAGAACAACATCCGTTAGAGGTACACCTCTTCAGGAAAATATGACGCTTTGAGAGATACTTTAGCCATTTTCCTTGCCGTTTATCAGGTACGTGATAAAGAATAGAACCATGGCAGAAACAAAACTAAAAGGTAATACCGTCCACACCGTTGGTGAACTTCCCGCAGTTGGCGCACAAGCACCAGCATTCTCCGTTGTCGGGGCAGATCTCTCTGAGATTACTAGTGCAGACTTCGAAGGTAAGAACATCGTTCTTAATATCTTCCCGTCTGTTGATACTGGTGTATGCGCTCAGTCTGTACGCACCTTCAACAAAGAAGTTGCCTCCTTAGAAAACACCGTTGTTGTGTGCGTTTCTAAAGACCTTCCCTTCGCACTAGGTCGCTTCTGCGGTGCAGAAGGCATCGAAAACGTGGTAGCAACTTCAGATTTCCGTTCCACTTTTGGGCAAGATTACGGTGTCCTTCTTGAAGACGGCCCGCTTGCTGGTCTACTAGCTCGTTCCGTCGTTGTCCTCGACCCTCAAGGCGTTGTTCTTCACTCACAACTCGTTGAAGAAATTCACGACGAACCAAACTATGAAGCAGCGCTCGCTGTCCTCAAAGCATAAGAAAATATTCCCTCACCTATAATGCTCGTAGGGTGGTTGTGCAAATCATCTGCACAACCACCCTACGACGTTAACGTCTTAACTCCTTTGAATCTTTTAGACGAAAACAAAGTTTGCCAGAAGGACACACACGACCGTTCCGCTGACCATTGACGCCACCATGTTACGGGTGCTCACATGAACAATAATTGTGACAACAGCTCCTAAAAGATACGGGAGAAAACTCTCAGAAGAAGAATAGTCAATATGGTAGAGCGCGTAGACGGCTAATAAAATCATCGCTCCTGAAGGTATCCAACGACTGAGATGGTCAATAAGAGGTGAATCTTTAAGCGCATTTTTAATGGCGAAGGGAACTGCCCGTAATACAAAAGTTACTGCGCTAGCTACTAAAACGGCCAGTAGCATATATTCAACGCTAGGCATGATGGTGAGCCTTCTTCTCTGCAAATTCGAGAGCAAAATATCGCAAAATCAGTAAGAGAACATACAACAAAAGAGCAGCTGTGAGCATCGAAGTCGGGAAGAAAACAATCGCTACTAAAGCAGAGAACAATGCGAGGACTGCGCATACCCGATCGTGTGTTGCTCGATAAGAATCTATTGCAAGAATGATAAAAAGTGCTGTCATCACAAAATCAACACCTTTAATATGGGAGAGGAAACTCGCCCCAATAACAGCGCCCATAGCGCTGCCTGCCGTCCAACACACATGAAGCATTGCTTGCATCCATAAAATGCTAGATGAACGTAGCTTTGTTGCATCTTTTCCTGCGGTCAGAGCGAATATTTCGTCGGTTAGAGCATATATCGAATATGTTTTTGCGAGTTTTCCTTTGACCTGATGTAGAGGAAAAGATAGACCATAGATAAGATGCCGTGCGTTGACAAGAAAAGTATTGGCGGCAATAGAAAGTAGCGGTGCGTGCGAGGCAATCATTCCTACTAACAAGAATTCAACAGAGCCTGCAAAAACACAGAAAGAAATCACCGGAGCAAGCCACCATGGAAGATGTAAAGAGGTGAGGAGAATTCCTAACCCCATGCCCATAATAACGAATCCTCCCCAGATGATTCCGGTGAGTCTGAACGCTTCTTGAAAGCTAGTTTCGTGGGGGAATGTCTGCTGATAAGCTCCGTGAATAGGCGGTGTCTCATCTTCTGCAGGCTGAGATGACGTAGTGTTAGCGGGCATATAGATATTCTAGAGAGGTTCTACCGAAACTGGAATAGAATGCTACCAGCTAATGTTGTATTTGACAGGAGATTCTAGTCTGTATGTTTTCCCCAGTGAGGAGATAAAAATGAGTGAACCAGAAAATACTAAAACCAATACTCCTGCCCGTGAACAGGACCCAAACTATCGTGCTGTTCAGGTTGAACGCTTAGGGGTTTCTCACTACCGTGCAATCAATGCGCAGGGTGCAACTCTTGAGTTCGGACGAGGAGAGGGGCTGCTTAGCCCCGTGGACTTGCTATTAGCTGCTATTGCTGGGTGCGCGTCCATTGATGTTGATGTGGTGACTTCTCGACACACTGAACCAGAGGTTTTTAAGGTGACTCCTTCTGCAATGCGTGTTGAAGAGAACGGTGCCGTTCGTCTTGAGGAGGTTCAGGTAGCTTTTGATCTTGCTTTTCCTGAAGACCAAGGTGGCAAGAAAGCTGCTTCCTTGGTTGAACGGCTTTTGCAGTTATCTCATGAGAAAGATTGCACGGTCTCTCGTACTGTTCAGCACGAGACTTCAGTAAAGTTTGTGCGTAAAGATACTCAAAAATAAGTAGAGCTATCAGCTTTTAACATATGGGGTGAAGAACCGGCAGTGTGTTACACATTGCCGGTTCTTTTTGTGGTGTGTGAGAGCTTTTTTATGGTTTTCTATGGGTTTCGTGCTGAGGATTACGCAAATATACCCCTGTTTTTAAAGACCATAACTGGTAATCTGAAAAATAACTTAAGGTACATAAGATTTTCTTATGTACCTTTGATGCACATTTCCCCTCACAACGTTAAAGGCAAAACTATGTCCGAAACCAAACACGAGTTGCCCACCTCAGAAAAGCAACTCAAACGCGGCCTACAAAGCCGCCACATGCAAATGATCGCCATCGGCGGCGCCATCGGAACCGGACTATTCGTAGCCTCCGGCGAGACCATCGCCACAGCAGGTCCCGGCGGTGCTATCGTCGCCTACTCACTTATCGGACTCATGGTATTGCTCCTCATGCAATCCCTCGGCGAAATGTCCGCACACCTACCAGTACCAGGCTCCTTCCAGACCTATGCCGCACGCTTCGTCTCACCCTCCTTCGGGTTCGCCATGGGCTGGAACTACTGGTTCAACTGGGCCATCACCGTCGCCGCAGAACTCGTCGCAGCCGGTATCGTCATGAACTTCTGGCTACCAGGAGTACCGGGATGGGTTTGGGCAGCAACCTTCCTCATCCTACTGACAGCCCTTAACGCACTCTCCTCCAGAGCTTACGGAGAAGGGGAATTCTGGCTAGCAACCATCAAAGTCATTACCGTCATCGTCTTCCTCATTGCCGGCGTTGCCATGATTTTCGGAATTATCGGAGGAACTTCCCCAGGATTCCATAACTGGACAAACGGAGAAGCCCCCTTCGTCGGCGGATGGCTCTCCATCATCTCCATCTTCATGGTTGCAGGATTCTCCTTCCAAGGCACCGAGATGGTTGGCGTCGCAGCAGGAGAAGCAGAGAACCCCAGCCGAGACGTCCCCAAAGCCATTAAATCTGTTTTTTGGCGTATCATGCTGTTCTACATCGGCGCGATTATCGTCATCGGATTCCTCATCTCCTACACCGACCCAAACCTCCTACGTACTGACGCAACAGACATCGCATACTCACCATTCACCCTTGTCTTTGAACGTACCGGCATTGCCTTTGCGGCAGGACTCATGAACGCTGTAATCCTCACCGCGGTTCTCTCCGCCGGCAACTCAGGACTCTACGTCTCCTCACGCATGCTCTACGCACTTGCCATCGAGAAAAAAGCCCCTCAAATCTTCGCAAAGGTCAACAGCCGTGGCGTACCAATGCCCGCTTTGCTAGCCACCGCCGCCGTTGGAATCTTCGGTTTTCTCACCGCTATTATCGGTGAAGGCTCCGCCTACACCTGGCTTATTAACATCTCAGGCCTTTCCGGATTCATTTGCTGGGTCGGTATCGCTATCAGCCACTACCGTTTCCGCCGTGCCTACATTGCACAAGGAAAAGACCTCGCCGATCTTCCCTACACCGCTCCGCTATTCCCGCTAGGTCCTATCGTCGCTTTCGTTATGTGCGTTATCGTTATCCTCGGACAAAACTACCAAGCAGTATTCAACGGACAGCTCCTTGAAGTAACCAGCGCATATATCGGTTTGCCAATCTTTATTGCCGTCTGGCTCATCCACAAAATGGTCACTAAATCTACCATGATTCCGCTAGAAGATGTCGACGTATCCGGCCTACGCGTAGACAAAAGAAAACACTAATACCCTCTAAAATAGAGAAAAGTCCTGGACAGCATTTGCTGACCAGGACTTTTCTATTATCTCAAACTAGCTCTCTGAAGATGCTGTTGTGATAGAACCCGTACGCGGGTGGAACTTCTCAATAAAAGACTTATAACCAGCTTCTGCAAGAGTAGAACCTGCACCGTCATAAAGATTCACCACAGTATCAGCCCCCAACTCTTTAAGCTCTTTAATCTCATCAGCATATTGAGACACCGCCACAAAAGCACAATGAGAGTGAGCTTCAATCGCATGACGCATTGCATCAACGTTCGTACCATGAACCGGCATCGCAAGAATCACAAGATGTACCTGTGGGTTGTCCGTAACGCGCTCCCAAAACTTCTCATCGGTTGCATCAGCCTCAATCACGTTATAGCCCTGCTCTGCAAGGGCGCTCACTCGAGGCTCCGAGGTATCAACCCCAGCAACTGGCAATTGATAGTTCTGAACTAAATCATCGTAGGTCGCACGACCAATCTTGCCCATACCAAAAATAACAGCTTGAACATCACCCAACTCAACGGGGCGCTCTTCAGGGTGGCGTCGATGAACAGGTACCGGCGGAACCAACGCCGCAAGACGAGACGGCAACGAAGAACCACGCATATTTAATATGGTTCCGAGAACAAAACTCAACGATACTGCTAATGAGAAAGTAATAGTCCACGATGGGTCAAGTAAACCAGCGCTGGTACTCATCGCAATCACAATAATGCAGAACTCACTAAAATTAGTCAGCGTCAATGAGGTTAATACTGACGTACGTGGAGAAAGACCCGCCCACCGCAAAATTGCTGTATATGCCACAGTATTGATAGGGAGCAAGAACAACAGCAAGAACGCAAATAATGACTGGCTCAACGACGGTACACCGGCAAGTCCGGTGGAGACAAAGAAACCAACAAGCATAAGCTCTTTCAACGAGAACAGAATACGTGAAAGCTCATTAGACTTCGGATGAGAAGCAATCAGCATCCCCATCACAAGAGCACCTAAATCACCTTTGACACCAACCATGTCAAAAAGCCAATACCCCGGAACAAACGCCAGAACAATACCGTACAGAACGAGCAGCTCACCATGCCCCATCTGCGCAAGACCTTTTTTGAAAAGCCACGAAGCAGGAACTAAGAAAACTAGTCCTAAAGCCCACCACGTCGGTGAATGCTCACCAGAAACAGCCACAAATAACACGGCAAAAAGATCCTGAACAACGAGGATACCTAATGCCGTGCGCCCATATAAAGAACGCGTTTCAGAACGTTCTTCAAGAGTCTTTGCCACAAGCACTGTAGAGCTAAAAGAGAGCGCAAAACCTAAAATAGCTGCTTGCTCTAGAGGAATAACTTCATGAACACCTAACCCTAGAGCGGTCAGAAAAAGAATGAACGATGCACCACACACCGTGGTAATGACAAGATGAACAGCACTAGTGAGCCAAACTTCAGTTCTAAAAAGTAAACGAGGGTCTAACTTCAAACCAATGGTGAAGAGCATAAGAGTCACACCCAAATCACCAAGTTTCGAGATAGCCTCTACTGGTTCGTACCCTAGAATGTTCAGAATAATTCCGCTCAATAAAAAACCGAGCATCGGGGGAAGTCTTAGGAATTTAGCTCCTACTCCACAAAGGACAGGAAGAACAAGGTAGGGAACAAAATCGCTCATGGGCGGCTCCTTATATTAGGGGTTAGAGTGCGTATTGAATAGGTAACTTTCCGTCCTCAACTGCGCTGTGCAAACGGTGAAAATCTTGGGTGCAAATTTGTGCATAGGCGTGGGCAAAACGCCCCATATGCACATCAAATATTTTATCGGCCTCACAATATACCGCGATATCGTCAATATGACGTGACTGCGCATGTGCTCGTGCCAGAAGTGATGCGCACACTTTCGCTGTCTGTTTAAGACCTTCAGCGTCTAATGCAGAAATATTGATAGAGCCCTTCATATCTCTGAACTGACGCACATAATAATCGGTGGTTGTTCCTTGTCGAGTCGGAACATCAGTGATCCATCCAAGGAATGCATCTGACTGTGATTGCATCACTCGCTGTCCGGCGACAACACGGAAGCCGTTACCCATGGGGCGGTCAGGAAAGCCAAGAGATTCCGAGGTCTGCTCAATTTTTCCGTACGTGTGCAACACCGTATCTTGTGCTTCTTTCACCTGGATGAAGAGGGGATTACCAAGCTGGTCTTGAAGAAGTGTAATAAAGCAACGCGTTCCGACAGAACCGACCCCTACAACACGAAGAACATGATCTTTCATGCGGAAGTTTCTGAGCAGATAACGGATATCTGGGCGAGCAGAATAAAGATACTGTTGCCATAATTCGCCCATGGCCTCAAGACTCATCTCATCGGTGTGTAAGGTGAGTGGTGGCTGATCAACAATGCGGATATTGCCGTGGTCATCTGTGACAGTGAATTTATGAAGTGCCTGCTCTGAATTACGGTTACGTGCTTTGCGCTCAAATTTATTAAAGATTGGTTGATATTCTTCTTTAATCAGTTCTTCAAGATTATCGGTGTTAACACGCTCATAGTATCGGTCTAATGCGCTTTGCTGATTCATCCGCAAAATGGTTCGTCGATAATATTTAGAAGTTTTTTCAGCGAGAGTTGTTGCTGTCTGCTCGTTTTCGCCGTTATCTATAGCTGCTAGGTACACCGATGTTGCTAATCTTTTGAGGTCCCATTCGAAGGGGCCTCGACCTGCTTCATCAAAATCGTTGAGGTCAAAGAGCAAATTACGTTCGGGAGAAGCGAAATACCCGAAATTTCCAATATGTGCGTCTCCACAGATTAAGGGGAAAACCCCCGAATTGGGACGGGTCGCTAAATCTGCTGCCATAGGTCCCGCGGTGCCGCGATAATACGCAAAAGGAGACTCCGACATACGCCCGATACGTACCGGAACAAGCTCCGTTAAACGAGACTTATTCTGCTCCATAATAATGTCTAGAGGGTCAGTCTCTCTAACAGGGGGCGCCAATAACGCTTCAACGTCGCTAGTAGAAATCATCTGAACACCTCTAGTCTGTTCTTTTAGCTCGGGATTACGGACAGCTCACATATAAGTATAGTTGCCCTCTGCTCATCTTGGTGTGGTGTCGTGTGCGCTTGCTGTGTAGTATCCGGCGAAGAACAGCATTGAACTTATATACCAACGGTCTAAGAGACTGGGGCTTTGATGTGTTCAAATACCCGTTAGAATAAGTGAGGCATAATTCTAAAAGAACGAGAGATGAGATGGCAAAGCTATATTTTCGCTACGGTGCAATGAACTCTGGAAAATCTACTGCACTATTGCAAGCTGCCTATAACTACGAAGAACGAGGACAGAAAGTTCTCCTAGCCAAACCACAAGTTGATACTAAAGGCGACCAAAAAATTCTCTCTCGTTTAGGTGTTAGCCGTGAAGTAGATTTTCTTATCGGAATGGAAGCAAACGTACGAGAACTCTTTACTCAAGCATGTTTAAAAACAGCAGATAACGGAGTGTCGCTTCCTATCTCTTGTCTCTTAGTAGACGAAGCACAATTTCTGACCAGTGCACAAGTTGACGATTTAATGCGGATTGCCGTACTCGATGATATTCCGGTCATGTGCTACGGAATCCGTACAGACTTTCAAACAAAAGCATTTTCTGGCTCAGCACGATTATTAGAAATAGCGCATACCCTTGAAGAGCTTAAAACTATTTGTCGTTGCGGACGCAAAGCACTCTTCAACGGCCGTACCGTTGATGGAAAGTTTATTTTTTCTGGATCTCAAGTCGCTATTGATGGTGTGCACGTCGGGTATGAATCCTTATGTGCAAAATGCTATTTAGAAGAATCCCAGAACGTTTTATTGCCAGAATAAAGAAGAAACCGTTGCTACCTCGCATATATGGTGGTAGCAACGGTTTTTTCTATCAACAAGGAGCTTTTACATCAGGGTCTCAAGAACCTGATTGAACGTCGTCGAAGGACGCATGATAGTCTCTGCCTGCGACGAACGTGGACGATAATACCCACCTAGCTCAACAGAATGACCTTGTACTTGGAGAAGTTCCTCAACAATGGTGCCTTCATGCTGTTCTAGTTGTTGAGCAACAGGGGCAAAAATTTCTGCCAACTGTGTATCTTGCTGTTGCTGGGCAAGTTCTTGAGCCCAGAACAACGCCAGATAGAAGTGAGAACCACGGTTATCAAGTTCTCCTACACGACGTGATGGAGACTTATTCTCGGTCAGGAACGTTCCTGTTGCACGATCCAAAGTATCGGCAAGCACCTGAGCTTGAGCATTGCCGGTTGTTTTTGCCAGGTGTTCTAAAGATGCTGCCAACGCCAAGAACTCACCGAGAGAATCCCACCGTAGATGGTTCTCTTCTATGACCTGCTGAACATGCTTGGGAGCGGAACCACCGGCACCTGTCTCAAAGAGCCCACCGCCATTAATGAGTGGGACGATGGAGAGCATTTTTGCGCTGGTACCTAGCTCAAGGATAGGGAAGAGGTCCGTTAGATAGTCACGTAGAACGTTTCCTGTGACGGATATGGTGTCTTTCCCTTGACGAATACGATCCAAAGAAAATTGTGTTGCCTCTTGAGGAGACAGAATGTGAATCTCAAGACCTTCAGTATCGTGCTCTTTGAGATAGTGACGTACTTTTTGGGCTAGTGCACGGTCGTGGGCGCGAGAATCGTCGAGCCAGAATACTGCGGGGGTCTGAGATTCACGGGCACGAGTAACTGCTAACTTGACCCAGTCTTGAACAGGGATGTCTTTGGTTTGGCATCCGCGCCAAATATCGCCAGCTTGAACATGGTGTTCCATGAGCGTTTCGCCCGCAGAATTGACGATACGCACAGTACCCTCTGACTCAATTTCAAAGGTTTTATCGTGCGAACCGTATTCTTCGGCTTTTTGCGCCATGAGCCCAACGTTAGGTACGGTGCCCATGGTGGTGGGGTCAAGTGCACCGTTTTTCGTGCAATCATCGATAACGACTTGATATACACCCGCGTAAGAAGAATCTGGTAGAACAGCAAGAGTGTCTTGCTCTTCTCCTCTAGCGTTCCACATATGACCAGAGGAGCGAATCATCGCAGGCATTGAAGCGTCAACAATAACGTCTGAAGGAACGTGAAGGTTGGTAATTCCTCGATCAGAATTGACCATCGCTAGGTCGGGGCCTTCAGCCAATCGGCGAGTAATCATGCGCATGATATCTTCGCGCGTTTGTTCAGGTAACTGTCCGACCCCGTCAAGAATAGCGCCTAAACCATTATTTCCGTTGAGCCCAAGACGTTTAAGTTCTTCTCCATACTTTTCAAAAAGTTCGGCGAAGAATGCTCGAACAACGTACCCAAAAATAATGGGGTCGGAGACTTTCATCATCGTAGCTTTAAGGTGGACGGAGAAGAGTACATGATCTTTCTTTGCCTGTTCAATACTTTCTGCAAGGAACGTTTGAAGTGCTGCGACATCCATATACGTTCCATCGATAATTTCTCCTGCACGCACAGGAAGAGATTCTTTGAGAACAGTCACTTGACCTTCAGTATCGACGTGTTCGATACGCAGTGTGTCTTCTGCTTCCATAACGATAGACTGCTCATGGTCTCGGAAATCTCCAGCGCTCATTGTGGCAACTGAAGTTGCTGAATCTTGAGACCATGCTCCCATACGATGCGGATTTTTTCGTGCATAGTTTTTGACCGATAGTGGTGCGCGGCGGTCAGAGTTTCCTTCACGGAGAACAGGGTTTACTGCTGAACCTTTGACCTTGTCATACCGTGCTCGTATGTCGGCGTCTTCTGGGGTCTGTACTTCTTCGGGATAATCGGGAATATCGTATCCCTGAGATTGAAGCTCTTGGATAGCTGCTTTGAGCTGAGGCAATGATGCTGAGACATTAGGGAGCTTGATGATATTTGCTTCAGGGGTTTGTGCGAGTTCACCTAACTCGGTGAGCGCATCATCGACGCGCTGCTCTGGGGTGAGCCGTTCTGGGAATTGTGCAAGGATGCGTCCAGACAACGAGATGTCTCGCGTTTCGATGTTGATACCTGCTTGACGAGTATAGGCTTCAACAATGGGTTTGAAGGAGTAGGTCGCTAGAAGCGGTGCTTCGTCGGTGTGGGTGTAGATAATTTTGGACATGGGTTTCGTCTCCCGTGTGTGTTGTATACGGTTGTGCTGTATACAACAATACTCTAATGTGTCCTCTAGCACAGAGAACTAAGCGTGTATATGACTTTATCTCTTGAGAAAAAGCCATATCAGCTACCCAATCGTTACGAGGTATGCTAAGACTTATGACTTTTCCTCCACCCATTTACGTGAGTGCCGTCATCTTGATGAACCAGAACGGCGAAGTGTTAACAGTCCGCAAAAACGGAACCACCGGTTTTATGCTCCCTGGAGGAAAACCTGAACCTCACGAGAGCCCGGAACAAACTGCTTGTCGAGAAGTCTTTGAAGAATTAGGCGTCAAATGTACCGAAAATGAGCTGACATATTTTGGAGTATTTGAGTCAGCTGCTTTGAACGAGCCGAATCGCACTGTAAAAGCGGAGGTTTTTCGATATACGCCGAACGTTTCAAATATCGTAGAGCTATCTTTTTCTTTGACCGCAGAAATTGTCGAAACTCGATGGGTGAACCCTACAGATACACGCTTAGAACATCAAGCACCCCTAAATACCGCTCATATCTTTCCGGCTCTGGTTGCTCAAGAGCTACACTCTGCCATTGAAAAACCGTCTGAGTAAAGAAAACGTTGGCATAATGTGGATGATAAACCACGCTGGCGCACAATAAATCATCAGCATGTAGAGCACCCGAAAAAATGAGCCGACAACATCTGCCATTACCTGCGTATGCATCCACGCGGTTAACATAAAAATTCCTAGCGTCGTACAACAAGACCACGCCATGCCCCACACGAACTCAGAGGCACTTGCTTGCCCCTCCCTCAGACTAAAGAAACGATAAAATCGAGTGACTGCTTGTACCGCAGAACAATGAGTTAAAGGCTGCGCTGGGGTTCGTTGTTCGCTATGCTGTTCTTCTTCATATGCGTTGCCATCAAGTAAAAGCGCTTCAGGAGTATCTTGTTCTAGCGTTTGATGATGTATGAGGTGATGGTCTGTGCGGGAAGAATGATGTTTGCGCATATAGACAGTCTAGGGGATAGGGGCTTTGATAAGACCTTTGCCAAGGGAGGAAACCATGAAAATACTTGTAACATACTTTGGGGCATTCCCCGGAGTTCCTGTCAACCCCACCGAACTAGTCGCACAGAATCTCCAACGACGCTACAAACACCGGTCCTATGGTGAACAGATACAGTGCGTTATTCGTGAGTTACCGGTAAGCTTTGCGAGGAGCTCTCAGCAACTGATACAAATACTCGATGAAGAAAATCCCGACATCATTATCAGCTTAGGGGTTGCTGTTGGTCGTTCTCGTATCAGTATTGAGCACGTGGCTATTAACTATGATGAGGCTCGTATTCCCGATAATGACGGAGACCAGCGCCGACATCAACATATTCGATCTGAAGGCGATACCGCTTATTTCGCAAGACTTCCCGTACCTTCTCTGATTGCTAGAATGCAAGAACTGTCATTGCCTGTTGAAGTATCGTATAGTGCCGGCACATACGTGTGTAACCACGTGATGTACGAACTATTGCATCATTATGCCCATACTCCAGATATTTATGCTGGTTTTATTCATATACCAGCATTGACGGATATAAGCTCTCAAGAATTCAGTGCTTCAGCAGAAACTGGGGGAGTAGAAGGAACGATTCCTACCCTTGAGGAGTCTACGGTGGTAGACACTCTTGATGTGATAGTCAGTGAACTAGTTCAGCACCGAGAAACGACGCTATAAGACCGTTGCTCTTGAGGAGCATCTTGTGATTGATAAAAACGCTCTAGGGGTGGGGTGTAAACACCAAAATTTGTTTT
>NZ_JBLXYA010000003.1:0-206006 GCF_048512865.1 Rothia sp. P13129 | reverse complement strand
TGAGCCTTCTGAACCAGCTGAGCCTTCTGAACCAGCTGAGCCTTCTGAACCAGCTGAGCCTTCAGAACCTGCAGAGCCTGCAGAGCCAGCTCAACCTGTACAAACTCATGAAACAGTCCAGCAGTCTCACAAGAAACTTGCTTACACTGGTTCACATGTAACAGGTCTTGCTCTATCAGCCCTCTTTATGACTGCAGCAGGCGGAGTGCTCATTGCTCGCTCACGTCGTCAAACTCGCTCATAAAATCTAAGCGTTAAGGCATAAAAGTAAAGAGCCCTTGTTGTGATGAACATAAATGTTCATCACAACAAGGGCTCTTAAGTATCCGTTATACAGTTCTTCTAAAATGTACTTGCAGAACCAGCAACGTCACCGGTTGAAACCACAAAATCCCACGGATCAGTATTTAGCTCAGAAACATAGAAAGAGATACTATACCCCTGATTAGCTAATCTCTGCTGAAGGAGTTCTCCAGCGCCTTTCAACCAAAGACTCTCACTAGCGTAGTGAGAACAATCAATAAGGTACGGTGTGCCCCCTGATAAAGATGCACCCTCACGGAATTCTGATGCTGGATGATGCCTCAAATCAGCAGTAATGTACACATCAGCCTCATGTTTGAGAACCTCACCTAACAGAGAATCCCCAGCACCAGTACACAACGCAATTTTTTGTACTTGTGCCGTCTTCGGCCCAGCTACACGTAAACCACCTGCCGTTGCAGGAAGAAAATGAGCAATACGACAGGACAGTTCCTCTAAAGTAACAGGTTCTGATAACTCTCCCACACGGCCAATCCCCACTGAATGTTCGTGTCCATCAATATTGATATTTTGAGAGTCGCTCAGTACTTTTGCCTCGTTGATTCCTAGCAATTTCATAAAAACGTCATTCGTTCCCAGCGGAGAAGAATCAACATTTGTATGTGCTCCCAATAAAGCACATTGACCCTCGATAAGAGTCTGTAAGACTTCTCCTTTATACGTATCATCCGCTATAAAATGCACAGGTCGTAACAGCAAAGGATGATGAGTGATCAACACATCTGCTTTACGCTGTACAGCTTCTTGAGCCACAGCAACAGTAGCATCTACAGCAAGCCCAATAGAACGAACCGGTTGTTTCAACCTTCCCGTAATGAGGCCGCTAGCATCCCAACTTTCAGATAGTTGAGGAGGAAAAATCTCATGAAAAGTACGAACCACATGTTCTAGCGAAGGTATTTTTTGCTCTGTCATATCTTCATCGTCTCATGAGTTCCTCTGATGCCGAAATAACGTCCCTAAGAAACCTCAGAATCATATTTCTGTCTCCGGCGCTACACTAGAGTGTAAGCATTCGATTTAAGGTGGTAACTTTGCAAACTCTCGTTCTTGGTGGCGGTTGTTTCTGGTGTTTAGAAGCAGTTTTAAGAAATTTCCGAGGAATTACCGATTGCGTTGTTGGATACACAGGCGGAGAATTGCCTTCTCCCACATATCCTCAAGTATGTGACGGGAATACTGGGCATATTGAAGTAGTCAAAGTACATTTTGACCCTCAGATAATTCCAGCAGATATTATCCTTGATATTTTCATGGCTTCTCATAACCCAACCAGTTGGGATCAGCAAGGAGCAGATGTTGGTTCACAATACCGTTCTGCGCTATTTTATTCGACAGATGAAGAATATCAGCTAATAAGTCAGGCTATCCAACGGGCACAAGGCTTCTGGGATTTACCTATCGTCACAGTTGTTGAACCCTTAGGAGTCTTTTGGGAGGCAGAAGACTACCATCAAAATTATTATGCGAAGAACCCAGAACAAGGGTATTGCTCAGCCGTTATTAATCCAAAAGTATCTAAAGCTCGACAAGCATTTTCCTTATATCTCAAAGACCAATAATAACGTTACGATATGTTTCATAGTTGATATAAATCTATGAGTCACCCCGTAAAGTGATACATACGTGATAGAACTTCTCAAGAAAACCAGAAGAGGACCTATGTCGAAGATATACCAGAACGTTACAGAAATTATTGGTGGCACTCCCCTCATCAAACTTAACCGTCTTGATGCAGATTTACCAGGCAATGTTGCTGTCAAACTCGAATTCTATAACCCTGCAAATTCTGTAAAAGACCGTATCGGCAAAGCAATTATTGATGCTGCAGAAAAATCTGGGCAACTGCAACCTGGCGGTACCATTGTTGAAGGTACTTCTGGTAATACAGGTATTGCTCTGGCAATGGTTGGTGCAGCTCGCGGGTACAAGGTTATCCTCACCATGCCAGAGACCATGTCTAATGAACGCCGCGTTATGCTTCGTGCCTATGGTGCAGAAATTATTTTGACACCTGGTGCTGACGGTATGCGTGGAGCGGTGGAAAAAGCTCAAGAAATTGTTGAACAAACAGAGAACGCAATTCTTGCTTCGCAGTTCTCAAATAGCGCTAATCCTGAAATTCATTACAATACAACCGGCCCTGAAATTTGGGAAGACACCGCAGGAAAAGTCGATATCTTTGTTGCTGGAGTTGGAACAGGAGGAACTGTCTCTGGTACAGGAAAGTTTCTGAAAGAGAAGAACCCCAATATTCAGGTTGTAGCTGTTGAACCAGAAGATTCTGCACTCTTATCCGGTGGTACTGCTGGACCTCATAAGATTCAAGGTCTTGGAGCGAACTTTGTTCCTGATACTCTAAACCGCGATATTTATGACCGAGTTGTTCCGGTAAGCACTCACAATGCAGTTTCTACATCACGAGCGCTTGGAACACAAGAAGGCATTCTTGGTGGTATCTCTGCTGGTGCAGCTGTCTGGGCGGCGTTAGAAGAGGCGAAAAAATCTGAAAACCAAGATAAGCTTATTGTTGCTGTAGTTCCAGACTTTGGTGAACGCTATATCTCCACCATCTTATATGAGGACATCCGTAGCTAATATAAAGCTCCTCTAAAATAGCCTATCTGCAGGGAATCATATGTTTGGCGGTTCCCTCAGGTAGGCTATTTTTGTGGAATATCCTAAAAATATTAGTCTTGGGGAATAACCTGTTATAGTACAACAGTTGTACTGAACGTACATATTTCATCATTTCCAGAAAGACGTTCATTGAGCTTTATCAAACGGCTACAAGAAGATATACAAACAGTGCGCACACATGACCCTGCAGCACGCAATACCTTAGACATTATCCTTAACTATTCAGGGATGCACGCAGTGTGGTTTTATCGTATTGCTCATCGTCTCTGGCAAAAAGAACATACTAAGTTAGTAGCTCGTACACTCTCCCAGTTTGCACGGTTTCTTACCGGTGTTGAGATACACCCTGGTGCTACTATTGGGCGTCGTTTCTTCATTGATCACGGCATGGGCATTGTTATTGGAGAAACAACTGAAATTGGTGACGACGTGATGCTTTATCACCAAGTAACTTTAGGGGGACGTTCGTTAGAGAAGACTAAGCGTCACCCAACGATTGGTCACAGAGTCACTATTGGAGCTGGAGCAAAAGTTCTTGGCCCTATTTATATTGGTGATGATTCTGCTATTGGTGGTAATGCGGTAGTTGTTCACGACCACCCAGCAGATTCCATCATTACGGGTATTCCCGCACGTTCTAAGCCTCGTACTCCAGAGAAGAAGAAACCTTTAGTTGACCCTGTAGAGTACATTGATCCTGCTATGTGGATCTAGATACCTGTTATAGAAAAGTTAAGTTTAAATGTCTGAGGTTCCGCACCATTTGATGGTGCGGAACCTCAGACGTTTTTCAGGTTATATGCCTGAACTTTGTGAAGGTTTGATAATACCTAATGGGTATGGGAGTCAGCTGCGTTAATCTCAGAACGGTCGCCGCTCCATAGAGTGTGCCACATGCCTTCACTGTCTACTCGGGCGTAAGTATGTGCCCCAAAGAAGTCTCGCTGCCCTTGAATGAGAGCTGCAGGTAGGCGGTCTCGTCGTAGTCCATCATAGTATGAAAGTGATGAGGCAAAGACTGGGACGGGGATGCCTAACGCCGTTGCCTTAGAGACGACCCGACGCCACGATGGGAGCAAGGACTCCATGAGAGATTTGAACCCTGGTGCCAAGAGCATGTTAACGGGCTGTTGTTCTTGAGAGTATGCTTGCATAATCTCACCAAGTAGCTCTGCACGAATAATGCAACCAGCACGCCATAAGCTAGCGATTTTATCGAGTTGAAGATCCCAGCCGTATTCTTTTCCGGCGGCAACAATTTGGTCTAGACCTTGAGCGTAAGATACCAGTTTTGATGCAAAGAGCGCTTTACGAACGTCTTCGATAAATTCAGGGTCTCCAGCAGCGATTCCTGTTGTGCTGATAAGCCCTGCAGGAAGTTCTCTCTGTGCTTCTTGACGTGCTTGAGTGTTAGAAGAAGAAAGTGCACGTGCAAAAACAGATTCTGCGATGCCAGTAACAGGTGAGCCGAGGTCTAGAGCGGCTTGAACAGTCCAACGTCCTGTTCCTTTCTGACCAGCTTCATCAACAATAACGTCAACTAGAGGTTTACCTGTCTTAGCATCAACCTGAGCTAGAACTTCAGAAGTAATTTCAATGAGGTAGGAGTTTAATTCAGTGTTATTCCATGATTTGAAAATTTCTGCTTGTTCTGCAGGTTCTACTCCCGCTACTGAGCGGAGGAGGTCATAGGCCTCTCCGATAACCTGCATATCGGCATATTCGATACCGTTATGAACCATTTTCACAAAGTGGCCGGCACCATCGGTAGAAATCCAAGAACAGCAAGGGGTCCCGTCAGGAGCTTTTGCTGCGATACTTTCAAGTAGCGGGCCGACAGATTCATAGGATTTAGCAGAACCACCAGGCATGATAGAAGGCCCGAGAAGTGCCCCTTCTTCACCGCCAGAGACACCAACACCAACAAAGTGTAGACCTTTTTCAGCAAGTTCTCGTTCACGACGCATAGTATCGGGGAAATGGGAGTTACCGCCATCAATAATAATGTCGTCTTGATCTAGGAGTGGAACAAGTTGGGCGATAACCGCATCAACAGGAGCACCTGCTTTAACCATGATGAGGATGCGACGCGGAGATTCCAAGGAGTCAACGAGTTCTTGCAAGGTTTCTGTTCTGATGAATGAACCCTCGTCACCATGTTCTTGAAGAAGTGCGTCAGTTTTTTCAACAGAGCGGTTGTGCAAAGCCACAGTATATCCGTGGCGAGCAAGGTTTCGAGCAAGATTTGCGCCCATCACAGCAAGACCTGTGACGCCGATTTGTGCCTTCTGTGCAGCATTTTTTTCAGTCATAGCTTAACTCTAAGCTCTCGACGGTGCAGATGGGTACTTATTGACTTCACTTTTTTGCAAGCGAACACTGTTACCCCTATGTCAGCACTCTACATGCACAAATTTTTGAGAGTGTTATCACTCTATCCGGTCGGTCAGTAGCACCCAGAAAGATAAGACGCACCAGAGGGCGGAGAATACTGCAAACATTGACCACATGGCCGTGTAGGTATCTTGAGTAAGAAAGTATAGGGAGATAAGAAGCCACACGAGGCTCATGATAACGGCACTGAGATGACGTGGTTTATAGGAGTTCACAGCATGTTCCTTAAGATACAAAAAAGACCCTGCTATAAGCAGGGTCTTGATTTTGTGGGTCCTACCGGGATCGAACCGATGACATCCACGGTGTAAACGTGGCGCTCTACCAGCTGAGCTAAAGACCCTTATCACTACGATTTCTTATCTCTCGCGGCGACATATAAAACTATACACAGAAAGATCCTTAGGGTGCAACTCAAAACAGCATGTTCTAGCTCACATTTACCCAAGTGTCCTTAAAACACTGTTCCACAAGCCAAAACAATCGATTCTTTAAACAAGAGCGAGGCAGGCGCTTCCTCAGCGCAACTACCTCGCTCACCAATAAAATCTAATGCCGCCTCGCAACCAAGCGCGTAGCAATCCAATCAGGCCCAACCGTAACACTAGACGTCGGGCGCAAACCAGCAATTCCGCTCAAAGGCCGAATCTCCGCCGGATTGAGATGCCCCTCTCTGCCAGGTTTAAGAGTGAGAAGCCAAACGACTCCCCCTTCATCTAGGTTCACTAACGTATCAACGAGGGCGTCACTTAAAGACAAGTCACCGAAGCGTTCTTCGCGCCACCAAACGAGAATCCCATCAACAACATCTTGATCATCCTCATCAAGAAGATCCGAGCCAATATGATCCATCAACGCATCTCGTAGATCAAAGTCCACGTCATCGTCATACCCAAATTCTTGGATGAGATCCCCATCCTTGAAACCAAGTTGGACAACTGCTTGTTCCGCAGCGGTCTTGGTCTCGTTCACTGACATCCTCCTGAAAATAAACCGGACACATATCCGTCATGTACTTATCAGAATCAGCTCAATATAGTCGAAACATATACCACCAATTCCTAAACACAACTGAACACGGCAACGAACAAATAAGCAACTAAACACGCTAATTTTCGCCACATTTCTTAGAATCAAGCAACGATGTGACTTAAACTACCCAGCGTTTTAGTGGAAGTATCCCCCCACAATGGCTAAAAAACGGTGCAGGTGTGACAACATAGAAGAAGAAAGTATCAGACCTTCGAGAACTCGAGAGTCTGTGCCGAGGAAGGCAGGAACTGTGCTAACAGTTCACACGCCACACCCTATAAACATCAACAAAGAGAGGTTGACTAGTGGGACCCTCCAATACAAACGACCATGTCTTAAGCGCACTCACCAATAGCTTCAAAGACACCGACGCCGAAGAGACAGCCGAGTGGCTAGAATCTTTCGACGAACTGGTAGAAACCCAAGGCACTGAACGTGCACAGTTCATCGTTCGCTCTCTATTGCAGCGAGCAGGCAGCCGCAGTGTCGAGGTGCCAATGGTCACTACTACTGACTACATCAACACCATCCCCGTTGACCAAGAGCCTGAATACCCTGGCGACGAACAGATGGAACGCCGATACCGCGCATACCTACGCTGGAACGCAGCAATCATGGTTCAGCGCGCGCAAAAATCAACTATCGGCGTTGGCGGACACATTTCATCCTATGCTGGCATCGCAACCCTATACGAAGTTGGTCTTAACAACTTCTTCCGCGGACCAGAACACCCCGGCGGAGGCGACCAAATCTTCTGGCAGGGACACTCATCCCCTGGTAACTACGCGCGAGCATTCCTCGAAGGACGCATCACCGAAGAGCACCTCGACGGATTCCGCCAAGAAAAAACCAAGGGCGATAAAGGTATCCCTTCATACCCACACCCCCGTTGCATGCCAGAATTCTGGCAGTTCCCAACCGTTTCACTCGGTCTAGGTCCTATCAACGCTATCTGGCAGGCACAGTTTAACCACTACCTCCACGACCGCGGCGTCAAAGACACCTCA
Organism: Rothia sp. P13129; assembly: GCF_048512865.1. Lineage (NCBI taxonomy): Bacteria > Bacillati > Actinomycetota > Actinomycetes > Micrococcales > Micrococcaceae > Rothia > Rothia sp. P13129. The sequence continues at coordinate 198,609 of NZ_JBLXYA010000003.1, read as the reverse complement.
GAACAGCATGTCTGGGCATTCCTCGGTGACGGCGAACTCGACGAAGTCGAATCACGTGGCGCACTACAGGTTGCGGCAAACAACAAGTTGGACAACCTCACCTTCGTTGTCAACTGTAACCTCCAGCGTCTTGACGGCCCTGTGCGCGGTAACGGAAAGATTATCCAAGAGCTTGAGTCCTTCTTCCGTGGCGCAGGCTGGCATGTCATCAAAGTTATTTGGGGTCGTGAGTGGGATTCACTCCTCCAAAAAGATAAGAGTGGTGAACTCGTTCGCATTATGAACGAAACCCTCGACGGTGACTACCAGACCTATAAGGCAGAAGACGGTGGCTTCGTTCGTGAGCACTTCTTCGGCAAGACACCCGAAACCAAAGAACTCGTTGCTGATATGACCGACGATGAGATCTGGGCACTCAAGCGAGGCGCACACGATTATCAGAAGGTCTACTCCGCATACAAGGCCGCTTTGGAGACCAAGGGTAAGCCCACCGTTATTTTGGCTCAGGGCATTAAGGGATACGGTCTCGGTACTCACTTTGAAGGCCGTAACGCAACCCACCAGATGAAGAAGCTCACGATGGAAGATCTCAAAGCTTTCCGTGACCACCTTCGCATCCCCATCTCTGATGAAGAACTTGAAAAAGATCTTTACAACCCTCCTTACTACCACCCTGGTATGGACGCCCCCGAAATTCAGTACATGCTCAAGCGTCGCCAAGAGCTAGGCGGTTTCTTGCCAGCACGTCGCCAGATTCAGCCAGAGATTGAACTCCCTGGTGAAAAGGCATACAAGGGCGCCAAGAAGGGCTCCGGTAAGCAGATGGCTGCTTCCACCATGGCTTTTGTTCGCTTGATGAAAGACCTCATGCGCGAAAAAGACTTTGGTAAGCGCATCGTGCCGATTGTTCCTGATGAGGCACGTACCTTTGGTATGGATTCTTTCTTCCCCTCTGCAAAGATTTACAACCCCTTGGGTCAGAACTATCTTGCAGTAGACCGTGAGCTTATGCTTGCATACAAGGAATCTCCTGCCGGTCAGATTCAGCACGTTGGCATTAACGAAGCCGGCGGCGTTGCTGCATTGACAGCGGCGGGCTCCTCATATGACACCCATGGTGTTCCTATGGTTCCGATTTACATCTACTACTCGATGTTCGGTTTCCAGCGCACTGGTGACGCATTCTGGGCAGCAGCTGACCAGCTTGTTCGTGGCTTTATCGTCGGCGGTACGGCAGGTCGTACGACCCTTACCGGTGAGGGCCTACAGCACATGGACGGGCAGTCACCTATCTTGGCGTCACAGAACCCATCTGTGATTCATTATGACCCAGCATATGGCTACGAAATTGCACACATCGTTGAGCGCGGTATCGAGCATATGTACGGTCAAAAAGATGAAGACCATGACGTCATGTACTACCTCACCGTCTACAACGAACCCATTATTCAGCCTGCAGAGCCTGAGAATGTTGACGTTGAAGGCATCATCGGTGGTATCTACCGAGTCAAAGAAAGCCAGCTTGAAGGACCTCGAGCACAACTACTAGCTTCTGGTGTTGGCGTTCCTTGGGCGATGAAAGCATCTGAGCTTTTGGCTGAAGACTGGGGAGTTTCTGCAGACGTTTGGTCTGTCACTTCTTGGACTAACCTCCGCCGTGACGGTATCGAAGCAGAGCGTGAAGCGTTCCTCAGCGGAAAAGAACCTCGCGTACCATTCGTTGCGCAGCAGCTTGATGGTGCGACTGGCCCTATTGTTGCAGTGTCTGACTACAACTCTGATTTGATGGATGGCATTCGCCAGTATGTTCCTAACGATTTCGCAACCCTAGGAACAGACGGCTTCGGTTTCTCTGATACCCGTGCTGGCGCACGTCGTTTCTTCAACGTTGACGCAGAGTCCATTGTTGTACGCACACTACAAATGCTTGCAAAGCGTGGAGAAGTTCCTGCAGAAGCTCCAGCTCAGGCCTTTGCTAAGTATCAGCTCGACGTTAATGCCCCAGCAACGCTGGCACAAAACGCTGAGTAACAGTGAACAGGTGTTAAAGGTTCATTTCTTTGAGACCTTAGTTCATTAGTCAAGGCGGGCTGTTCTCTATCGTGTTCAGGTAGAGAACAGCCCGCCTTTTATCATTTTTTATCTCTGACATCGTTCTTTATGAGCTTCCTTCACCATGACCTTTCAAAGGCTTTAGTTGAACGGTGAGTCTAAAGAGCTTAAAAAATATCCATCAGAATACGAAATATCTTGCTTTTATACAGGTAATAGGCACTCTTTTGTTCATATAACATGGGTAGGATTTTGATGAGAGCGTGTTGAACATTTTCTTGTATCAACACAGATTTTTAGAGGAAAGGGACTCCATGATTGCAGTTCTCTGCCCCGGACAGGGCTCACAAAAACCAGGCTTTCTTCAACCATGGCTAGAACTTCCTGGGGTGCAAAACCATCTTGAGAAACTTTCTGACGCTGCAGAACTCGACCTCATCCATTACGGAACGGTCGCTGACGAACAAACCATTAAAGATACTGCTATCGCCCAGCCTCTTATTGTTGCTGCTGGCATTATTGCTGGCACACGTTACCTAGAAGCCACATCTAACCTTCAAAAAAATATCGTTTTTGCAGGTCACTCCGTTGGAGAGATTACAGCTGCAACCCTCAGCGGCGTTCTGACAGAAGAAGAAGCAATGGCTTTTACTCGAGTACGCGCGCAAGGTATGGCTCAGGCTGCCGCCGAAGAAAAAACAGGCATGGCAGCGGTTCTCGGCTCAGACGAGAAAAGCATCACTGAAGCCATTAAGGAAGCATCATTGTATGTTGCTAATATGAACGGTGCCGGACAAATCGTTGCCGCTGGTGCAGAAGAACATCTGCAAAATTTAGCGCAGAATCCACCAGCAAAGACCCGTGTTATTACGCTCAAGGTCGCCGGAGCATTCCACACCCCCTATATGGAGCCAGCACAAACACCGCTCAACGAATACGCACAGACTATTAGCCCGTCAGCCCCACAAGGAATCCTTATCTCAAATTACGATGGGTCAACCTTAGACACCGGAACAGAATGTATCGAGCGTCTTATCAGACAAGTAACAGCTCCTGTTCGGTGGGATTTGTGCATGGAAACCCTTAAAAAGTGTGGTGTTCAAACAGCTGTTGAGCTGTCTCCGGCAGGAACACTTCTTGGTCTAGTACGTAGAACTATTCCTCAGGTTTCTCGCGTAACGTTGAACACCCCAGAAGAATTAAAACTATTCGTAGAGGCTTCACAGTCCTAAAGCAGCATAGGTGCAAAAACTTTTATGACAACTCTTAACCAGTACCAACCACAACAATTTTCGCGCATTCTTGGTTACGGAGCTTTTCGCCCTGACCTATCGGTACCCAATAGTGAACTTGTTGAAGCCATCGACTCTTCAGATGAATGGATTAAACAGCGCACCGGCATCTGCACACGTCAACGAGCCAGCGAAGCAATCTCAGTACAAGACATGGCTTGTGGCGCAGCAGCTGACGCTCTTAAAAATGCACAGGTCGCGGGAGAAGACATTGATACTGTTATTGTTTCAACTATTTCGCATCCTTATGCAACTCCCTCATTAGCAACTCTTGTAGCCGATAGCGTAGGTTCAAAAGCACCTGCCTATGATATTTCAGCTGCTTGTGCAGGGTTTTGTTATGGTGTTGCACAGGCAGATGCTCTCGTCCGTTCGGGGATGGCACGAAACGTCCTCGTCGTTGGTGTCGAAAAATTGACTGACTTTATCGATAACACGGACAGATCTATTTCTTTTCTCTTAGGAGATGGTGCAGGAGCAGCCGTTATCGGCCGTAGCGACGTTGCAGGGATTGCGCCCACTATTTGGGGTTCAGATGGTTCCCGATGGGGAACCGTCGGAATGACACATTCTCTACTCGAATTGCGTAACCGAGATTTTGTGAAAAACCCTATACAAGAGGGCGAAAAAATTTGGCCAACCCTCCGACAGGACGGTCCATCAGTCTTCAGATGGGCAGTCTGGGAAATGGCAAAAGTTGCGCAAGAAGCAGTCAAAGCTGCAGGGATTACCCCAGAAGATTTAGGCGCTCTTATCGCTCACCAAGCAAATGAACGCATTCTCGATCAGCTCGCAAAGACTCTTAAACTTCCCGAACACGTCATCGTTGCTAAAGACATTGTCGAAGCAGGAAATACTTCTGCGGCTTCAGTTCCGTTAGCAGCTCATCGGCTTCTCTCCGAACAACCAGAGCTCTCTGGAAAGTTTGCGTTACAGATCGGCTTTGGTGCAGGTTTAGCCTTTGCAGCTCAGGTTGTTATCCTCCCCTAGCCCCCATAGTTTTCGTATGCGCTACGGTGCAGACGATGTTATTCCCTACATCAGGGAGAAAACCGCATTCATGATTACCATGATTGCCTACCAATAGTAAAAGGAGCCACCATGGCTAACACAGAAGAGATTCTCGCAGGTCTTGCAGAAATTGTTAACGAAGAAACCGGTGTTGAGGTCGCTGATGTACAGCGTGAAAAGTCCTTCACCGAAGATCTCGATATCGACTCCATCTCTATGATGACCATCGTTGTCAACGCTGAAGAAAAATTCGGTGTTACTATCCCCGATGAAGAAGTACAGAACCTCGTTACCGTAGGCGATGCTGTTGATTTCATCGCGAACGCAAGCTAATTAGCTCATATCAAAAGATGGACGCGGTTCGTCCTCAGGTGATGTTCCGCGTCCGTCTTTTTCTATGAACTATCCAATTCTAGAAGAAAGTATGCACATGTCTCGAAAAATCGTGGTCACCGGTTTAGGTGCGACCACTCCCATCGGCGGAGATGTTAGCACCACTTGGAACAACGCTCTCAATGGGGTTTCGGGTATTAAACAGCTTGATAAAGATTGGGTAGAACGCTATGAACTGCCTGTCTATATTGCTGGACAAGCTGCAACAGCTCCCCTCGATTCAGGACGTTTGACGAAAGTTGAAGCAAAACGTCAAGACCCATCTGCACAATTTGCTCTTGTTGCGGCTCGAGAAGCCTGGGAGGACGCAGGCTTTAGTGCAGAGAACACAGCAGACGCCCCCGAACTTGACCCCGAACGTGTTGGAGTTGCCTTTGGTACCGGAATCGGCGGAGTCTGGACTCTTCTTGATTCTTGGGACATTCTCCGTGAAAAAGGCCCTCGTCGAGTATTGCCGTTAACCGTTCCTATGCTTATGCCTAATAGTTGCGCGGCAGCAGTTTCTATGGCGTTAAACGCTAGAGCAGCAGCACAAACGGTAGTTTCTGCGTGTGCTTCTTCGACCGAAGCGATGAGCCTTGCTATCGAAATGATTCGCAGTGGAAAAGTTGATGTTGTCATTGCCGGCGGTGCAGAAGCAGCTATTCATCCGCTTCCTTTGGCAGCTTTCGCTAAGATGCAGGCTCTTTCCACTCGCAATGATGATCCGGCTGCTGCTTCACGTCCTTATGATGTGGATCGTGATGGTTTTGTGATGGGTGAAGGTGGGGCAGCTCTGATTCTTGAATCAGAAGAACATGCCCGTGCCCGCGGAGCACGTATTTATGCTGAGCTAGCGGGAACCGGTGTTTCTGCTGATTCGTATCATATTACGTCTCCTGATCCAGAGGCTCTGGGCGCAGTCCGAGCGTTGAATCAAGCGTTAACAGACGGCAATATTACTCCTGAACAAGTCGTTCATGTCAACGCTCATGCAACGTCTACCCCTGTAGGAGACGTTCCGGAGTCTTCTGCTTTACACCAAGTTTTTGGTGAGCATACGCAACGTATCGCAGTCTCTGCAACAAAGTCTATGACAGGGCATCTACTTGGAGCTGCTGGCGCATTAGAAGCTGTTTTGACGGTATTAGCAGTTTTCCACCGTAAGGCACCATGCACTATTAATCTTGAGCATCAAGACCCTCAGATTAACTTAGATATTGTGACTGATGCACGTGATTTGCCAGCTGGTGAGATTACAGCTCTTTCTAATTCGTTTGGGTTTGGTGGTCATAACGCGGTAGTTGCGTTCCGATCTGTTGAGGCATAAAGTCTTATCCTCATAAAAGTACGCCGGTTCTTTAGTAGCTGTTCTATGATGCATAGACGCTAAAGAACCGGCGTATTTTTGTACTCTTTTCTTCGACAGAAGAATCTACATATTGATACGTCGTTCTAGGATGATAGGTTGTTGAAGGTCTGCAGTGCTTTCCCGAAGCGGTTCAAGTTCGTTATTCCATGGTTCACCGAGTGCTTGGGAGAAGAGTTGTAAGAGTTCGTCTGGTTCTCCACCACTTTGTTCATAGATAGAACGTACACGGTCTTCGCTAATGAGAAAGTTTCCGGAAGTATCAGTAGGTGCATAGAAAGTTCCGTGTTCGGGAGTGTGCATCCACCAGCTTGGTAATTCTTGCTCATCACCGTAGAAGCTCAGTTCAAACCAGATTTTTTTGAGAGGGATAAGAGCTGAGATGATTTGTGCAGCTCGTTCTTCTGAGCCTTTCCATTCTAGGGTGGCACAGTAGTGCTCGGGTTTTTGAGTTTGTTCGTCCCACGTGACGGATGAGATACCTTCGATAAGGTTTTCTAAAGACCATTTTAGGTGTGGCATAGCCACAGCAGGTACAGCATGGATATAGAGTATTCCCCCGCTTGTCATCGGACACTTCCCGTAGACGGTATTTCGTTTAGTAACAGTAGTAGAGTACCTCAGTTTATGAGCGAGGGTGCGCTTTTTCGTAGATTGCTGTAAGTCTTTCCATGGAGACATGCGTATAAATCTGTGTGGTAGCTAAAGAGCTATGCCCTAAAAGTTCTTGCACTGTGCGAATATCAGCTCCAGCATCAACCATATGTGTTGCTGCACTATGGCGAAAAACGTGTGCACCACGAGCATTGGTGTTTTCTAAAAGATCTAAAAGCTGGTTAATGCATTCGCGTAGTTGTCGAGGATTTGCGCGAGCACCTTGCGGCCCGATAAAAAGGGCTTCTTCGATGGGTGCTTTTGAATTTTTGAGCCATTGTGGACGCCCGTAACGTATCCATTGTTCGATGGCTTCTAGTGCGGGTTTCCCGAAGGGGACAATTCGTTCTTTGTTGCCTTTACCGATGACTCTTAGGGTGCGTTGTGTTCTATCGATACTCGAGAGGTTGATGCTGCATAGTTCGAAAATTCGTAGGCCGCTAGCGTAAAGGAGTTCAACAACGGCGTGGGTTCTTAGCGTATGCGGGTCATGGGGGTTTTGTGCCAGTCGTTCTTCTATTTTGTTGAAGAGTGTTTGAAGGTGTTCTTTGGTGAGGACGGTGGGAAGTCGGTGTTCTTTTTTAGCAGTGGCTATAGCGAGTGTGGGGTTCTGTTGAATGTATTTTTCTTCTTGTGCCCATGAGAAAAATACTCTCAGGGTAGATAATCTTCGGGCAGTAGAGTTACGGGATTGGCTACGTTCGTGTTGGTGAGAGAGCCACGAGCGGAGGAATGTGAGGTCTATGTCGTTGATGTTGTGTAGGCGTTGTTCTTGGACATATGTGAAGAAGGCTTTGAGGTCGCTTCGGTAAGAGTTGATGGTGTTTTCGGAACGAAATTTTTCGTAGCGTAGGTATCGGGTGAAGTTCTCAATCAGTTGTGAGAAGATTTGTTCTTCTAAATGTGCAGAGTGTTCCAGAGGTAGGGTTTCCGCTGTTTCAATGGGTTTAGTCTTCTCCATGTGCGGGGTTCCTTTCCTGTTGGGTGTCTTCTGTTGATTCTACCGTTTCTTTTTACGCCAGAGTTGATTGGTGTTTTCGGCGAGGTGGTGGTGGCTGAGGTAGCCGAGTGCGCTCATAATATTTCGTGGGTTTGTCCCGATGAGTGTGCTAATTTTTTCGATGTCTATTCCTTGGTGTAGTGGTAGTACATCCCAGATTCGTTGGTGGAGTTCGGTCAGTAGCAGGTTTTCTACCGGTGGTGTTTCGTCGGTGTTGCAGTCGGTGTTGAGGTTTTCTAGGTGTAAGTCATCAATGATGTCTTGGGCGCAGCTGATAGGTTGTGCTAGTCCTTCGCGTAGTAGTCTGTGACAGCCTTGTGAGGTGGGGCTAAAGATTGATCCTGGTACGGCTCGTAGCTCCCGACCTAGTTCTAGGGCATGGTGGGCGGTGTTTAGCGCGCCTGAACGCCAGCGTGCTTCGACGATGACGGTGAGTTCGCTAAGTGCAGCAATCATGCGATTCCGCTGAAGAAACCGCCATCGTGTGGGTGGTGTTCCTAGGGATACTTCGCTCAGGAGTAGTCCTCGGTTGATGATGTGTTCAAGAAGTTGTTGATGTTGTTTGGGGTATGGACGGTCTACTCCGCAAGCCATCAGTGCGACAGTGGGTAAGTTGCTCGGTGAGGTTTCTAGGGCTGTGCGGTGCGCGATGCCGTCTATTCCTAGTGCTCCCCCAGAGATAATAGGTGTTTGTGTGGGTGCGAGGTCTTGAACGAGGTGGCTAGTTACACTATGCCCGTATTGAGTTGGTTCTCTGGAACCAACGATGGAGATGGCAGGTGTGTGTTGTAGTTCTTGTAGTCGTTCGCGGTCGCCTCGTCCCCATAGTGCGTAGGGACGTGAAGTGTCTAGGTCGTTGAGGGTTTCGGGCCAGTCTTCGTCTTCAGGTATGCATATCCAGCTGTTGAGACTTTGTGCAGAGCGGTGTTCTTGTTCGGGGCTAAGGGTTTCGGCTCGCTGAGACCAGCGCTGAATTCTTTCTTGTAATGCTAGGTATGTTTCTTCGGCGCTTTTGTTGAGTGTTTCACTAATAGATGAGGGATTTGTTCGGAGGGCTTGTTTCCATTCTTTAAAATCTAGCGATTTTTTACCGCTGAGGATGTGTGCTGTTTGAGGAGCTCCTAAGACTTCAAGAGCGTGGTGGATATGGGGGTCTTGTGGTTCTGCAATGCGCAGGATTTGGGCGTAAGCGTAGTGGTATTCCATCAGTAATTTCCTTGGTCGGTATTCTATGCGTTGAGGTGTTCTTGGCTGAGGTGTCGGAAGTATAGTGCGGTGTCAATATGGTGTGTTGTGGGGCTGCTGGTGCCGTCAAGGTCTGCTAGAGTCCATGCTGTTCTGAGGATTCGGTCGTATCCGCGAGCGCTCAGATTGCCTTGGTCCATAGCACGGTTAAGTCCGCTGGTGAGTCGGGTATTAAGTTTGAAGGTGCCGCGGAGTAGTTGGCCGTTCATGTCAGCGTTGGTGAGTAGCCCATAAGGTGCTAAGCGTTCTTTTTGAAGGTTGCGTGCTTGTTGTACTCGTGCGCAGATAGTTGCACTGTCTTCAGGTTTTTGGTGGTGGTCTAATTCGTGGGAGAGGACTTTAGGTATGGTGATGTGTATGTCTATTCGGTCAAGTAGTGGTCCCGAGAGTTTTCCGAAGTAGTTTCTTCGTTCTTTAGAGGTACATCTGCACTCTAGTCCTTGTCCAACGTTGTGGCCGCAGGGGCAGGGGTTTGCAGCGAGAATGAGTTGGAAACGTGCGGGGTAGGTTGCTGTTGCTGTTGCACGGTGTAGGGTGATTTCGCCAGATTCTAGTGGTTGTCGGAGGGCATCGAGGACTGTTCTTTTAAATTCGGGGGTTTCGTCGAGGAAGAGCACTCCCCTATGTGCTTTAGAGATACTTCCGGGGCGTGGTATTCCGCTGCCTCCACCTAGTATTGATGCTGCTGATGCCGTATGGTGTGGTGCTTGGAAAGGTGGTGTTCGGATGAGTTCTTGGCAGGGTTGTTCTCCCATATCTAAAGAATGTATAGCGGTAACTTCCATAGCGCTGATGTCATCTAGTGGAGGCAGGATGGTTGTTAGCCGTTCAGCGAGCATTGTTTTGCCAGAGCCTGGCGGTCCTTTGAGGAGTAGATGGTGTCCACCTGCAGCTGCAATTTCTAAGGCAAGACGGCCTTCTGCTTGTCCTGCGATATCTGCCATATCTGCTGTGAGCTGGGGTTTTTCTGTGGTGTTGGGGCGTTCTTTGGGCGGTGTTGGTGGTGTTTCTTTAAGTGTTGTAGGGTCTGCTCCTAGGAGTGCGAGAACTTGTGCAAGGGAACGGCATGCGGTGATGTGAGCGCCTGGGATAAGTTGGGCTTCTTGGGCATTTTCTTCGGGAACGACGACGTGGGAGAAGCCTGCTTCTATTGCGGCTTTAACAGATGGGAGAACTCCAGGTATTCTTCGGAGCCTACCGTCTAGTCCGAGTTCGCCAAGGAATACAGTATCGGAGATATGACGTATTTTTTGGTCTGCGGTTAGTGCTGCTATGGCCATGGCTAGGTCAAATGCTGATCCACGTTTAGGTAAAGTTGCGGGGCTGAGGTTTACCGTTATCTTTCGTTGTGCTAGTGACATTCCCGAGTTTTTGACAGCAGAGCGTATTCTGTCTTTCGCTTCGTTTAAAGAGTTATCGGGTAAGCCTAAAAGGACGAAGGCAGGCAAGGCTTGGGAGATGTCAGCCTCAACTTCGATGAGGTGTCCGTTGATTCCTACTAATGCAACAGAATAGGTTTTTGCGTATGCCATCAGCTGACCTTTTTGAGGTGTTCGAAGGTGAACTTTTCTGGGGTGCCAGTGATGGCTACGGCGTCTAACTGAATATGTGCGATATCGTGCATTTCGTGGGTGGCGCACCAGTGGTAGGCAAGCTGTTTGAGCTTTTTTGTTTTGCCGTGGTGAATCGCTTCAAAGGGGTGCCCGTAGTGTTGTGTGGTACGGGTTTTTACTTCGAGGAAGATGAGGTTTGTTTCGGTGTCGAGTAGAACGGCGTCTATTTCTCCACGTAGTGGTGGTTCTCCGGGAAGGGGCTGTGGCCGCCAGTTTTTCTCGAGAAGGGTGTAGCCTTGGCAGGTGAGTATTTCAAGGGCAAGACGTTCGCCCCATGCTCCGGTGAGTAGGTGCTGTGTCATGAAGTATCTGGTATCCGTTCATTGCAGGTATGTTTTCTTGGATACCAGCATGCAATAGTAGATACTCTTACAGCGTTAACAACAAGATTTTGGGGATAAGAGAGCCTTCGATAGGGGTTGAGGAGTTTCTCCACAGCCTTATGGTGTGTGGTTTTATCGTAGTTTTAGACCGCGATACGGGGTACTATTCTTCACCAAAACCAGGGATGTGTGGAACAACAAGCTCAGCATCCGCAAGACGCTCTTCAACATTTACGTCTTTGAAAGAATAAACGTGTACATTTTTGACGAAACGTGATGATCGGAAAAAATCCCATACCCATACGTCGTTCATCATCACCTCAAAGTAGACGCTTCCCTGTTGTATATGTGGGGTAACTTCTACGCTATTAGCTAGATAGAAACGACGGTCGGTCTCGACAACATAGCGGAAGAGTTCAAAAACTTTCTGGTATTCCTCATATAAGGCTAGTTGTGCCTGAGTTTCGTATTTTTCGAGATCTTCTGCACTCATAATGTTTCTACCATTCGTTGTATATATGCCTCTTTGAGTTGTTGCGGTTCAAGGCCTAAGTTCCAGCTAAGCCGATGATGAGCACTTGCCCCGTATGCAGCTAATGCTTCACGATGTGCTTTTGAACCATAACCTTTGTTCTTGTCCCAACCATACGAGGTGTTTTCTTGTGCTAGTTTTTCCATGAGATGGTCACGATGAACTTTCGCTATTACTGATGCAGCTGCAATACATGCGCAACGGTAGTCACCTTTAACAATTGTTGTGACCGGTATGTTCCAAGGCTGTTGGTTTGGATATTTTGAGGCGACGTGTTCGTTCCAGTTCTCGTCAGCAAGTTCTTGGTAGAGCTGATGTGCTTCATCTAATGCACTCAGTAAGTCAGGCGGGTGAGGAGTAAACCAGTTATGAGAACCGTCTAAAAGAATTTGCGAGGGGAAAGAGCTAACTCGTGGGTCAAGAAGAGCCTGAGATAAAGCTCGTTGCCCCGCTAGGCGTAAGGCCAGCGTCATGCCCATCGCATCAATCTCTTGAGCAGAAGAATATCCAAGACCGGTAGCACACCAGTTTTTGATGATAGGTACGAGAGCTTCTCTTTTTTTGGCGCTGAGGGCTTTAGAGTCAGTTAGCCCTTCTACGATATGGTGTTGTTGAGCTGAAAGAAGTGCAACACCAACACCAACCGGCCCAGCTAGAGAACCTCTACCGACTTCGTCCATACCCACGATGAATTGAACACCTTCAGAGAAATATTCTTGTTCAATATCGAGTGAGGCAGTTTGCGGGATAACACTCACTTTTCTGAAGCTTTATTTCCGGGGACGTCTGCAAAGACATCATGTGCTCCGCCAATAAATTCGAAGCGGTTAAGCGGCCATGCACGCACAAAGACTTTGCCTTCAACGTCGCTATCGCTAATAAATTCATGACCATCTTCGATGTGGTATCGAGAGTCTGCTGAATTATTGCGGTGATCGCCAAGAACAAAATATGAGTTTTCAGGGACGATGACGTCAAATGGAATGTCAGAAGGCTTTGCACCTGGATAAAGGTATGTTTCGTCGATAGCTACACCATTGACCATGATTCTGCCATTTGCAGAGCAACAGACAACATGGTCACCTCCAACACCAATGACACGTTTGACAAGATATTTATCGGAGCTATCAGGAAGGAGACCGACGAAGGATAGTGCATCGGCAATGGGGTTAGAACGATGAGGAGAGGATTCAATCCACCCTTGAGTGTCTTTGAACACGATAATATCGCCTCGTTCAGCTTGGCTAAACATTGAACCAGCAACATTTACAAAGACACGGTCGTTGATTTCGAGGGTATTTTCCATTGATCCAGAAGGAATGTAGAACCCTCGAGTAACGAATGTTTTGAGAATGAAAGCAATCACCAAAGCATAGAGTATAACTGTAGCGAATTCTTTGACTTGTCCGATGAATCCGGTGTGCCCTGCAGGGGGAACGTTCTTATGTAAGAGTGATGCATCGACATTACCCTCTGCATTGTTCTGCGGTTGAGATTCTTCATGGTCTGGAGACTGAGACATACCGTTCTTTCTGCCTTCTATAAGATTATTAAAATTAAGGATACGGGAAAACTCTTGGGCAATAGGCCCATATTTAGAAGGATATTTACTGAAAATCCGCTGTATATATTGGGTTAATGAGTTGCTATGTGTTCAAGAGCTCCAAAATGTTGGAGGGGAAGAATACGGTAAATGGGTTTACCGATAATTTTTTCTTCCCGAATCATACCTCCGCCCGGTGCCGCTAACAAAGCACGAGAATCTTCTGATACTGAACGGTGGTCCCCCATCACCCAGATACGCCCCGATGGCACAATAACATCAAAGTTGACGGTGGAAGGGTCATCTCCGGGAAAAAGATAGGGTTCTTCAAGTTCTTGACCGTTAAGCAACAAAGTACCAGTATCTGAACAACAAGTTATTCTATCTCCGGCAACACCCACTACACGTTTAACGTAAATAGTTTGGGAGCCTTTCAAACCAACCCATTGCCCTAAAGTTCCTAGAGGGTCATGTAGCCAAGGATTTGTTCCACGATAGGGGTCGAAAGAGCCTGTTCCATCGAAAACAACGAGGTCTCCTCGTTGGACTGATGTATCGAGTCTGCTGACGAGAATACGATCACCAGGTTCTAGAGTCGGTTCCATCGATGAGGAAGGTATATAAAAAACATCGAAGAGGAAGGCTCTGATAAGAATGACGCAGAGAATCGCTATCGAAAAAATAACAGCGAACAGGCGCCGCCACCCATAACGGATGGGGCGCCTGTTCGTTGGTTGTGACCTTAAAGTATGGTCCATCCGTGAAAGATTACGCGGTCTTTTCGCGCTTTTCGCGGATACGTGCAGCTTTACCGTGGCGATCACGCATGTAGTAGAGCTTTGCACGGCGAACGTCACCGCGGGTAACAACCTCAATTTTGTCGATAACCGGGGAGTGTACTGGGAAGGTACGCTCAACACCAACACCGAAGGATACCTTGCGGACGGTGAAGGTTTCGCGAACGCCAGCACCCTGACGGCCTACAACGAATCCCTTGAAGATCTGAACACGAGAGCGGTTACCTTCAACGATGTTAACGTGAACGTTGAGGGTGTCGCCGGGGCCGAATTCGGGGATGTCGTTACGAAGTGACTTGTTGTCAATGAAGTCAAGAGTCTGCATTGAGTTCTCCATGAGCTACCAGCCGTAGGTCTAATAGTCTCGTGATACTTCTGTCTACTATCTACATATCTGAAGTGACAGAGTTCCAAAATACGTAGACACCGTTAGGTGGAGTCTACGGTTCATTTTGTTATGGTCGCTCATCCCCCTACGGCAGGGGCGTACCCAAAATGAACACGAAAAATAATTATGACATAAATACGGCTCTACGACCAGAACTTTAGAGGATTAACATATCAAGAGCTCATAAAAGATTTTTTAGTTTTGCTCTCGTAATTTTTGGAGTAAGGATAAATCCTGTGTATCTAATTGTTCTTCGGACAACGACTCAATCATGTCATATCGGCGGGTAAATGTCCGTCTTAGTTGTTCATCTCTGCGCCACCGAGCGATCATCGCATGATTACCAGATAATAAAACATCTGGAATATCATGCCCACGCCATTGAGCAGGTTTTGTGTACACGGGGTACTCTAGCAATCCGCCTGTATGTGATTCTTCTTCTAACGATTGGGGGTTGCCCATTGCCCCAGGGAGCAGACGAGTAATCGCTTCAATCATCGTAAGAACAGCAACTTCTCCCCCATACAGCACATAGTCTCCAAGGGATACTGGCATTACGTCGAAGGAGGTTTTTGCCCAGTCAAAGACTCTCTCATCAATCCCCTCATAGCGGGCAGGGGCAAACACGAGGTGCTCACGCTCTGAAAGTTCTTCAGCTAAACGCTGGTTAAAAACTACTCCAGCAGGAGATGGCACTAACAGCAGAGGACGCTCTTGTGACGTTTTTGTTGTTAAAACATCTTCTAAAGCTAATGCCCAAGGTTCTGCTTTCATGACCATCCCGGCACCACCACCGTAAGGGGTATCATCTACAGTTTTGTGGCGGTCAAAGGCGTAGTCACGAAGATGGTGAATACGTATATCGACAATTCCCTGTTCTTGAGCCTTGCCCAGAAGTGATAAGCGTAGAGGCTCAAGGTATTCAGGGAAAATGGTGACAACATCATAACGCATTCTATTGATCCTCTGATTCTTCACTGCCTAGGGTTAAAAGACCTTCTGGCGGATCAATCAAAACAAATCCTTCTTCGATATCCACTTCAGGAACAATCTGTTCAACGAAAGGAATCATTGTTTCTTCGCCATTGTGTAATCGTACTAAGAGTAAATCTTGAGCTGGCATTGTTTGTAATCCGGTAACAGTGCCAATGCCTTCACCTTCGGGAAGTTCCCCCTCAGGAATGTCATGATATAAGTAGACGGGTAAATCTACTACATCATGTTCGTAGTATCCTTCTGAAGAATCTACCTCAGAAGCATCAAAAGTTAACCGTGTATTTCGTAGGGTTTCAGCTTGGTTGCGTGAAGTAACCTCTTCAAAACGAACAACCAGAATTTTCTTATTCCACCGGCTTTGAGCCACCGTCAAAACCCCTTCAGGTGCGATAGCTCCTACGGGAGTTTCAGGCTGATAATTTTCAATACTCAATTGCTCTCCGCGAGCAAAACGTTCTTGAGGAGAATCAGTAAAAAGTTCTACGGTTACTTCTCCGCGGATGCCGTGTGGCTTACCGATACGCGCAACTAAAATTTGCATGAGGTTCTCCTCGAATGGTCTGCTCAATAGCGGTGAGCGTTAAAGTGTCAGTTCTTGGGTTCTAGTCTATCGTGTTTGAGCTATAACAGCTCTACGCAAAGGAGTCCCAAGCCTAGTTCAGGCTTGGGACTCCCCGATAAACATGCTTTGTTTATAAAATTTTTAGCGTTGGCGATCAGTATCGACGACGTCCACACGAATGTGGTCGCCATCGTTGATTGCGTCAATAACGGTGCGAATATTATTCGCGGTGCGTCCTTGACGCCCAATCACACGACCTAGATCATCAGGGTTAACCCGAACCTCTAGGAAGTCACCACGACGACCGCTACGAGAACGAACTTTAACGTCGTCGGGGTTGCTGACTATTCCTCGAACGAGGTGCTCAAGGGCATCGGCCAACATAATTACTCAGCTGCTTCCTCAGTAGCTTCTTCAGCTACCTGAGCTTCTTCTTCCTTAGCTTCAGCCTTGGGGGTGATAGCTTCAGGGAGAATGACGGAGCCCTTTTCAGGGACAACGAACTCAGGCTTAGCGTCTACAGGCTTTACAGCAGATTCTGCTTTTTCACCCTTGAATGCTGCTAGGTCACCGGTGAGCTTGAGCAATGCGCGTACCTGTTCGGTTGGCTGTGCGCCAACAGATAGCCAGTACTGAGCACGCTCAGAATCAATCTGGATAAAGGAAGGGTTCTCGGTCGGATGGTATAGACCGATTTCTTCAATCGCACGACCGTCACGCTTAGTACGTGAGTCCATAACGACAACACGGTAACGAGGATCGCGGATCTTACCCATACGCTTCAGACGAATTTTAACAGCCACTGTAGTGGACTCTCCTGTTTCTTTGTTTCAGGCGAAATTGTATTTCTGCTCCGGTGGGGCCGGCCGTCCATACAATCTCTAAAATGAACACAATACGATGCGGTGAGAGGCCCGCACCTATCGGGTACCTGTGCAAGTATGCCAGAGCTGTGAACGTTAATCCAGAACTTCGCAGGTATTTTCACGATGTTATTGATAAAGTCACAAACTATTTCTGTTCTTTTTTCAAAAGAACTTGCTTCCACGTAGCGGCACTGCCCGAACGCATCACTTGATGACGATAAATCTTGGCACCCCACAACGTCATACCCCACGTCGCTACCAGCGCAAACACCAAAGACAATATTGGCTCCCAGAAAAAGACGTCTTCTCGCAGCATCCTCATGGGCATTGCAATAGAAGAAGCAATAGGAAGATAGGAGACAACAGTTAGGATAACCCCCGAAGAGTAAATACCAGCAAAAAATGCAGCCATCAGAATAATCGTCAAAGGAGAAGCTAACGAACCGATATCTTCCACGCGCGAAGACATTGCACCAACAGCAGCCCATATCGTCGCAACTGCCGCAAAACCGACCACGTAGAACACCGCAAACCAACCGGCAGAGGGAAGAATCCACGCATATTCCTGAGCAATACCAAAGATGTTCAGACCCGTTAGAGCAACAACTCCGTAGAGCAGCATTTGCCCAACTGCAAGAATAACGTTACCAAGAACTTTTCCCGCCAAAAGTTGAGAAATAGGAATTGCCGTAGCAATAATCTCAACTATACGATTCTGTTTCTCCTCAACCACGCTCATGGCAATCAACTGACCAAAAATCAGTGACGACATATAGAAAACCATGGCAAAGATAACGCCAACCAGCAAAGCAATACCGTGATTATCGGATTCCTTAAGCATGGAAACTTTCAGCGAGGTCCCCTGCTGTAACTCTTGCCAAGAGATACCGGCTTGAGCAGCATTCTGTTCTATTTGTTGCGTAAAAACAGTATCTTCAAGAACACGCGTCAACGTATTCTGCGCAGAATCCTTATAGACCAATTCCCATCCCTGTTCAGAGGAAAGCTCTTTGAGGTACGCATCAACATCATCATCTTCTACCGCATGCTGAGCTAACTGTTCAGAGTCAAAAAGCTGAGCAGTTAAAGAACCGTCAGGGTCTTGGTCCTGAATAACTTTCGTAGAACTTTCCACTAATTGTTGAGCTTTTTGGCTAGTAACAGCAACAGTGTAGTGACTATTTTTCTGCCCTAACCATATGTTAAGACCCATGCTGAGGACAATAATCACGACAGAAAAAAGCGTACTAATGATAAAAGTTTTATCTCGAAGCTTTGTGCTTATTTCACGAACCATAACAATGCGCCACGGCGCAACGGACTTATTCATTGTTCAGTTACTCCTCGATAGATATCCCCTAATGTTGGCAATATACGCGAAAACTCCGTCATCCCTCGTTCTATAGCATGACGAAGCAACTCAGGACGCACCTGTTCAATAGGATGTATAAACTCTAAAAGGGCCTGAGTTCCTTGGAAATCAAGCACATGGACGCCTTCATAATCTCGAAGCCAGCCCAACTCTGTTGTTGCCTGCATCTTAAAACGTTTCGGGGTGTCTTCACGCAGTTGCTGAGCATCGCCCGCAGCACGGATAGTCCCCTGATGCAAAATCACAACTTCTTCACATAATCTGTCGATCAAATCTAGCTGATGTGAAGAGAACATTACTGGAACACCAGAGCGAGCGATTTTATACAATAGCTGAACCATATTTTCTACGCCCTGCGGGTCAAGGCCAGAGAATGGCTCATCGAGAATTAAAGCCTGCGGATGATGCAGGATGGAGGCAATAATTTGTACACGCTGTTGATTGCCCAATGAAAGAGATTCAAGTTTGCTATTGAGATGCTCTCCTAATCCCATAAATTCAAGGTAATCGGTAGCTTCGCTCTTTGCCGTGCTAACATCCATTCCGTGCAATTGTCCCAAGTACACCAGCTGAGACAGAAGAGGCTGTTTAGGGTATAGACCACGTTCTTCTGGCATATAACCAAACGTTTTACGGTGCTGGCTGGTCATCTTCTCGCCACGATAAAGAATTTCACCTTGAGAAGGCTCTAGAAGCCCCATGATGATACGCATCGTTGTTGTTTTACCAGAGCCGTTCGCTCCCAAGAAACCGGTAAGAACGCCAGCATTAATGGTGAAATTAATGTCTTCTAGTACTTTTTTCTCTCCAAAACTTTTACTCACATGAGAAATTTCAAGAGATCCAT
Organism: Rothia sp. P13129; assembly: GCF_048512865.1. Lineage (NCBI taxonomy): Bacteria > Bacillati > Actinomycetota > Actinomycetes > Micrococcales > Micrococcaceae > Rothia > Rothia sp. P13129. Next base: position 179,775 of record NZ_JBLXYA010000003.1, on the reverse strand, counting down.
TAGGCGGTATATGAGTGCCTAAATATTCGACCATAGTGAACCTTTCGTTGTGCCATCAGTAGCTTTCACAAGAAGCCACATCTGATGTGACTAATCACTATTAGTCTAAAAACTTCCGTCACGGAAGAACTCCCCCATCAGACTGATTTATTGAGGGGATTTACTGTTGTATTACTCCACGAGACCGGTACGATACGCAAAAATAACCGCGTTAACTCTATCTCGAGAATGAGTTTTTGCCAGAATATTAGACACATGGGTTTTAACGGTGGAGGCCCCTAAAAACATTTGTTCTGCAATCTCTGCATTTGTCATACCTTTTGCTAAATAGTTCAGGGTTTCCCGTTCACGAGTTGTCAAAGACTCAATGCATAATTGGTCTTCTGCAGAACATTCTGGTGACGACACAATAGAACCAGCTACAGCCCCTGAACGCGTACTTGATGTTGAAGGTTCAGCAGCGGCAATAATCTTTTGAATTACCGGTAAAGTCACCTCTGGGCTGAGCAAAGCTAAACCTCCGTGAACTTGTTCAATAGCTTCTATCAGTTTTTCTGCAGTGCAGGTTTTCAGCAAAAAGCCACTCGCCCCAGCATTAAGCGCCCCAAAAAGATAGTCATCACGATCGAAAGTCGTCAAAACAAGGACTTTTGAATCAGTCCGCTGAACAATCTGTGAGGTTGCGCTGATACCGTCAAGGACAGGCATCTGCACATCCATTAACACGACATCAGGTTTGAGCTGAAGGCACAAGTCTAAAGCTTCTTGACCGTTGTGAGCCTCCCCCACCACCTGAATATTCTCTTCGACAGAAAGAATCATCGAAAAACCATTACGGACAAGGTCTTGATCATCTGCTAAAAGCACTCGAATAGTATCTACACTCATGTGTTCTCACTATGTCTTTCTGGTATACGAATGTACACGAACCAACCCTGAGCATTAGTGCGGTGTCCGTAAGTTGCTGAGCCACCTAAGGCTTCAGCGCGTTCTTTAATACCACGTAGCCCATAACGTGAAGAAGGTATATCGGTATGTTCCTTCTTCAAACATCCATCGTCAATGATTTCTATTTCGATCCACACTCGATAATTGACCTCGACAGAACGAACAATGACGTGCACTGTACGAGCAAGAGAGTGACGACGTACGTTGTTTAGAGATTCTTGAATCATCCGGTAGATGGAGCTCTGTGTGCCCTGCGGAATTTTTGTTAAAGACTTTTCCTGATGTTCGGACGTTAAATACTCTACGTGAATCCCCGAGGCTTCAACTTCGATAAAAAGTTGTTGCAATTGTTCTAGCGTCGGTTCATTATAGGTCAGGTTTCCTTCAGCCTGTGAATGTTCCCCATCATGACGTAGGAGACGCACGATAGAGCGCATCTCTGTGATGGCTGTACTGGCGCTTTGTTCAACGTTCTGTAATGCTTCAGTGGCTTTATCAGGATATTTATGGAGCAGGCACCGAGCAGCACCAGATTGAAGTGAAATAACAGATATATGGTGACCTACCGAATCATGAAGTTCGCGTGCTACACGTAAACGTTCACGAACAACTCTATCTTGTGCGAGTTGTTCGCTTTGTTGTTCTAGCTCATGACGCTGATTTTCTAATATTTCACTTTGGTAAGCTCGAATCCATGAGATACGCCCCAAAGCAATACCTGAACCAAAGTACAGCCCATTATTTATGCATAAGGTCAGCAACGTGGCAAGTGAAGTATCGATAGGCCCGTTCTGCGCCATCTCGTTGACGTTAAAAAGTGCAACGCCCTGAAGAGTCCACGCAATAGTAATCCACACAATCGTCAAGAAAATCACGATGTAGACAGACATCCACACAAGTTTTCGGTCTTGTCCCCATGCAATCACCGTATATAGCAGGAATAAGTAGGTTCCTTGAAAAATTAACGTGAAATATATCGGTGGTGAAACCGTTAACGACGGTGGAACAAAGAATATCAACGTTGCAACAGCAAAGGCCGTCAAAGGGTAGCGTCGTCGAACGGTCAAGGGTAGCACCATCAGCTGAGCCAAGATATAAGACCACAAAATTTCTTGATGGTTATCACCAAAAAGACCTAAACTCTGATAGCTAATAGACGACACAAAAGCCAATAATGAGGTAGCAAGGCACAGCCAGATGTCGTAGCGTAACGACCTTTGGGACGGAGTGGGACGTTGCCAATCAGGATCAATATCGATGCTCTTTCGAACATACTGAGAAATGCTGTGTTCCATCAGTTCTCCGACGATCGTGAACGTACGGAACGGAATATTTTTTTATTAATATATTGTTTCGCCCCTGACAGTTGGTTCTGTTTTTTCTCCTGACGCTGTTTTTCGACCTCAAGAGCGTATTCTCGTAGTTCTTCGAGAACAGATTTTTGAGGTTGAGACACCTCATCATCCTGCTTTGACTTCTGCCGGTCTAATTCTTTCTGCTGTAGGTACTTCTGCCCCCAAAGAAGTTCCGCTGTGCCCACCCCAGCACCGGCTAAGGAAGCTAACATTTTCAGAGGTGCAGAGCCCCCATGTTTCTTGTCACGATAAGCTAAAATTCCGAGAATTGCTGAAATGCTCAATGTCAGAGCAGCATCTGCCCGTAGTATCCAAGGGTTCTGTTGAAGTATCTCAAACACATCTTTTTCTTCGATGTCTTCTTCCGGCTCCGAAGAAGATTCAGATTCAGCTGGCGAATCCTGAATCAAAAGAGAAAGAGACTCAACTATTTTTTGAGTCTCTAACTCATTCATCGGTTCAGCCATCACCAGAATTGCTTGTTGAGAGTCCTCTACCGTTGGTGTTCTCTCATGTTGATGTTCATGAGCACTAAAAAATGTTGCATCAGATATCTCGCGAAAGAACTCTTGCAATTCTGCTGGAGCGCATAAAAGTTGTATCACTGATTCAGCACTCAGCAAAGACCCATAATCTTGTAAATATAGGTGAAGACGGTGCATAAAATTCTCATCAACATGGTATGCCCACATGAATTGTTCAAGATGCTCTAAGATACGTTGTTCTTGAAAAGAATCAGGAAGAACACCAGACAGTCGTTGTACCATCTCCGCTAAGAAAGTACCCCTCGCATACAAAGATTCTGGAAGATGAGGGTTAATAGTTTTCGACGGCCCCCAGAAGAAGTCAACTAAGTGCCCTTCTGTCGTATCAATGAGTGGAAGAGGCATTTTAAAACCGTCACGCAGTTTCTCAATCCACGTATCCCATAGCTGATTATGCCAATCATGGTTTTCCTTTTGTTCAGGAATAAAACACGCCATATGTACCCCATGGGCAGATGAGGTTACCATGATTGCCGGATACTGTAACTGACGTATCAGTTGAGCAATCAGAAAAGAATTTCCCCATACGATAGACCAACCAGATTCGCAGTCTTTAACTTCAAGCTGTTCTGTTGCTGAGAGCAGACGTATCTGTTCTTGAAGAATCTCAGAAGATATTGGAAAAGTAGCAGCCGTACCTACCGCAAAAGTGTTAATATCTAGGGTCTCTCCTAAAGAAGTTAGCTCTATGGAATAGTCACGGTCTCGAGGTAAAACGATGCTCATCATATCAGCCTCGATACGTTCTTGGATTTTTTGAGCGTAGTTCTCAAGGGTTTCTCCCCGTAAGAATACCCCATCTTGTTGAGGTACTAGTACACGAAGAACGTCAGTATTTTCAGAATCATCGGGTGTACACAGTACGTGGGCAACTACTGCCGTAACAGTTTTTTCATAGACAATGATTTCTGGCAGGTCCCCCAGAATATTGGTGAGTTGTTGAAGAATTTCTTCATCAGCATAGAAGAGGTCTTCGTCTTCTGTTGTGTTCTCGGCGCCATCTTGCTCACGTTGTTGTTCTATTTCTTGTGATGAAAGCTGTTCAGCGTCAGGAATTTTGACCTCATCACATTTTAAGGAGAAGAGTTCGGTGAGTTCTTCATAGGTTATTCCGGCGTCGATAGGACCGTTTTGGTCGATACCATATTCTCTCTCGCCATCAAGGGCTACACAGTAGCTGAGATGAATTTCTGCCCATATAGCGTTCTCTCGTCCCCAAGGCACGTTTTCTTCTGAATTTTCAGGGAAATTGTTCGACATCATCACGTCCTTTCTACGCACACCTGTGATGGCTAAAGCACCTTCTGATAAGGATACCGTGAGAACATAGCTTCTACGAATCTTCAGAACTCAGTTCAATCATCTCTCCAGATTCTAAAGCCTCATAACAGGTACGAAGGCGGTCTGCTAAAGAATGTTTAAAATATTGTGAAGCATCTTCTAATGCCACCCAACGGTACCCTAAAAGTTCTTCCGACTGCACGTTGATAGGAGTATCAGAGTCAATGACACCACCATCATAGAAATAATATGAAGAATCACCCCACACACCCATTTGCAGTCCATGAAAAATGACCAGTAAACGCCCTGGCTCAAGTTCTAAACCGACTTCTTCAAGAACTTCACGGAAACAACCTCGTTGAGGGGCTTCTCCCGTTTCAATAGTGCCGCCAGGAAGAGCCCATCCGTCACGGTAATTGGGTTGTACAGCAAGAAACTCATTCTTCTCATTACGAATTAACGCGCCAGCAGCCATACGCCGTGTCGGTAAAGTCGCAATAAATTGGATGAGTTCTTCTTCAGAAAGATAAGTATCAGCCATCATCTTCTCCTGACCCTTAGCCATAAAAACCCTCACGTGAGTTTTTATCGGTATCTATGTCTTAGGCATAACACTACAGGGATTCTCCCTAAGCTCTCTTGTTTTATCACAAGAATAACGATTCTTATTTTTCTGGTGTACCCCAAGAAACCAAAGAGTACGATGTCACGCCATACGTAGTGTTGAGGCAACAGGAAAAAGCACAGAAGTCTTTAGTGCTTGATAACCGCACACAATGATTTTTGAGCGCTAAAGACTTCTGTACGAGCTACGTAACCGTAGCTCACATATGGTCAAGAAACTTTATTTATCTGAACCTAAGAACTTCTCAAAACCTTTAGGAAGGTTCAGCTCTGAGGCGTCAAAATCTTGTCCGGTGTTTCCAAAGGCAGAACCAGCAGGTGCACTCTGTTTCTTCTGAGCTGCCGCTAATTGCTGTTCGCGCTTTGCGGGATTACCAGAACGAGCCTTCTTCGCATTCTTGCCCTTCTTCTTATTCGCTTTACGTGCAGCGCCGGCAGCAGCTGCCATTCCAGGCATTTGCATTCCACCGGGCAGACCTGCCATATTGCCGGAGGCAAGTTTCTTCATCATCTTTTGAGCTTGAGCAAAACGCTCCATGAGCTGATTGACTTCAGAAACAGTGACGCCTGCACCGCGAGCAATACGAGCCCGTCGTGAACCGTTAATAATTTTGGGGGCAACACGTTCATGCGGGGTCATCGAACGGACGATTGCCTCAACACGATCAATTTCACGTTCGTCAAATGCGTCGAGTTGCTGACGAATCTGAGCAGCACCAGGCATCATCATCAACAGCTTTTTCATAGAACCCATTTTGCGAATCTGCTGCATCTGAGCGAGGAAGTCTTCAAAGGTGAAGTCCTCTTGGTCAGCAAATTTTTGGGCCATGCGGTCAGCTTCAGCCTTATCCCAGCTGGCTTCTGCTTGCTCAATGAGAGTGAGCACATCGCCCATATCCAAGATACGAGATGCCATACGGTCAGGATGGAACTGTTCAAACTCGTCAAGGTTCTCACCAGTTGAAGCAAACATAATGGGTTTGCCCGTTACCGATGCAACAGAAAGTGCCGCACCACCACGTGCGTCACCATCAAGTTTTGAAAGGACAACACCCGTAAAGTCGACGCCCTCGTTAAAGGCAAGTGCGGTGTTTACAGCATCTTGACCAATCATCGCATCAATGACAAAAAGAACCTCATCCGGTTCAATCGCGTTGCGGATGTCTCGTGCCTGTTGCATCAATTCAGCATCGACGCCGAGACGACCTGCGGTATCGACAATGACCACGTCATGCAATTTTGCGCGGGCCTCTGCCACACCATCGCGAGCAACTTGTACAGGGTCGCCAGTGGGTACATCAAATTCAGAAGTGACACCGGGATGTGGAGCATAAACAGGAACTCCAGCGCGTTCACCAACAACTTTTAGCTGGTTAACGGCGTTAGGGCGCTGAAGGTCAGAAGCCACCAACATGGGTGTGTGTCCTTGGCTTTTGAGCCAGTGAGATAGCTTCCCCGAGAGAGTGGTTTTACCAGCACCTTGAAGACCGGCAAGCATAATGATGGTAGGCCCAGACTTCGCCATATTGATTCGACGAGTCTGACCGCCCAAAATGTTGACGAGTTCTTCGTTAACAATTTTGACGATTTGCTGGCTGGGGTTAAGCGCTTCAGAGACTTCTTGACCCAGTGCACGTTCTTTAACGTGAGCGGTGAACTCTCGTACCACCGGCACTGCAACGTCAGCGTCCAAGAGCGCACGACGGATTTCCCGTACGGTAGCGTCAATATCGGCTTCGGAGAGGCGACCTTTGCCGCGGAGGTTTTTGAAGGTTGCTGTCAACCGGTCAGAGAGTGAATTGAACACGAGTCGTGAACCACTTTCGCTATTTGGGTAGATCGAGGAGGACCTCGTAATTTTTCTGAATCAACTTCTAAGGATAACGCACTTAGAGAGGATGTGCCCTCTCATCATTCATATTCTGGTGAAGAACTTATACCAGATAGCAAAGAATCTTCACTACCTCATACGGTAGTGAAGATTCTTTGTCTTAGATAAACCGAGTTTTAATCTAAGAGTGCGTTGACGAATTCTTGTGCGTCGAAGGGGGCAAGATCGTCGGGGCCTTCGCCCAATCCAACAAGTTTGACAGGAACGCCAAGCTCTTCTTGAATAGCGACCACGATGCCACCTTTAGCGGAGCCATCTAATTTAGTCAGCACAATACCGGTGATATCAACAACGTCGGAGAAGACTTTTGCTTGCATCATACCGTTTTGTCCGGTTGTTGCATCAATAACGAGTAGCACCTCCGTTACGGGTGCTTCTTTTTCGACAACTCGTTTAATTTTACCGAGTTGATCCATCAGTCCAGCTTTATTTTGTAGACGTCCAGCCGTATCAATCATCACGGTATCTACGGCACGAGAAACGCCCTCACGGATTGCTTCATAAGCTACTGAAGCAGGGTCGGCACCATCTTTTTCAGAACGTATCGTCTCGACGCCAACTCTATCTCCCCACGTTTGCAGCTGGTCGGCAGCCGCTGCACGGAAGGTATCAGCAGCACCCAATAAGAGTTTTTTCTCTTCAGCGACCATCACACGAGAGAGCTTTCCGACAGTGGTCGTTTTGCCAACACCGTTGACTCCCACCACAAGAACTACACCGGGTTTACCGTTTTCTCCTGTGGTCTGTAGAGAGCGGTCAGTATCAACACCAACAATCTTTAGCAGTTCTTCGTTGAGCATCTGCTTGACCTGTGCAGGGTTTTCGGTACCTTCAATGCGTACGCGCTGCTGCAGGTTTTCAACGAGTCGTCCGGCGGCGTCAGCTCCTAGATCTGCAAGAAGTAAAGTTTCTTCTACTTCATCCCACACGTCTTGATCAATTTTGTCACGTGAAAGAAGAGAAAGAAGACCTTTTCCAAGGAGGTTATTAGAGCGAGCCAGACGGGCACGTAACCGTACGAGACGTCCAGCAACTGGTGCCGGACGGTCAATAGTAGGTTGTCCGCTAGTGTCTGCAGGTTCAAGGTCGTTCACGTCTCGTGTGGAATCGTAGCCTTCTGGTGGGGCCTTTGGCCCACGCAGTAATACCGCTAAAACACCGGCGAGGACAAGAACACCGAGGACTATGTACAAGATAAGAGTCAGGGTATCGTTCACCCTTCTAGCTTCTCACATGTGCCCCATCCATCGGAAAACTTCACCATAAGTTTTCATAAAAAATATTGGGAGGGGCATAGCCCTGTCACGGTATCTCACAGTTTTTATCGGCCGGTGTACCCAGTTTCAGCGAGTTCTTTCGGGAAACGTGGAGAACGCCAAGGTAACCATCCAAGCATCATCACCAGCAATAGTGCACCCGAGATACCAAATGCCCAGTTATATCCCCAATGGTCGGCAATCCATCCTGCAAGTAGTGGCCCGACAATTTGTCCAAGGTCGGCGAACATCTGATAGGTTGCAAGGACTGTACCGCCAGAGCGTTCATTACCGACGATATCGGCGACAGCGGCCTGTAACGATGGTCCGAGCACTCCCGTGCCGATACCCGTGGTGATAGAGAAGATGATAAAGAGTACGGGGGAACCAGAAAGTCCCACTAAAATCGTAGAAACTCCGGCAAGAAGTAGACCATAGAAAATGAGGTTTCGGCGGCCGTGTTTATCAGAAAAACGCCCCGAAATATTTTGGGTGATGGCGTTACCGCCAGCATAAAATGCCATAGCCAAACCGGCAAGAACAATTCCGCCATGATCAGGGTCGTAATGTTCTCCCTGATGGTAACTCGTTAAAAGGGCTACAGCAGCAAGAGGCATTAACGCCACCCGCAAACCTAACGCCGCCCACCCGATGGCAAAGTTTGTGCCTAGACCAGCACGAAAGTTCGTGAACTTCCACGCATCTTTGAGGGATAGCTCGGGTTGTGTTTTAGGCGGAATGGAACCAGCATATTGGGCTTCTTTAAGGTAGAAAAACACCAGAATACAGGCGATGAATAGCACGACCGCATAGATAACGAAGGGCAGACGCATTCCTAGTCCGACCATAAGAGAACCTACTACTGGCCCTAAGATGTTACCGATGAGGAAGGCGGTTGCGTAGTAACCAGAAATTTTTCCGCGCAGATGAGCAGGAGAATAACGTACAAGCAGTCCCATGGCAGAGACGGTAAACATGACAGAGCCGATACCGCCCAATGCACGAAATGCCATCAGAACGGGGTAACTCCACGAGATGGCAACGCCCAGTGAGCCTAAGGCAACGATGATAAGACCCGCCATATAGATGGGCCGCTCCCCCCAACGAGAAACAAGTTTTCCAGATGCTGGAGCGAATAATAGACGAGTTGCAGCGAACATGCTCACCACAGCAGAAGCTGCTTGTACACCCACATCAAAGCTTGCCGCGTATCGAGGAAGTACTGGGGCGATGAGTCCAAAACCTAACGCAATCACAAACGCAGCGAGAATAAGAACTTTCAAAGGCCCCGGGATGGGAGTTTTTGAACGTTTCTGAGAAGTGCTAGTTTCAGAAAGATTTTGATATTGGCGAGCTGCTGTAGGGTGCGCCGCCGTGATAGGAATTGCACCAGTATCAAGATGATTATTACGTTGGTAGGAATCAGACATGGTTCTTTATCTTACTCTCCTTAAAAATATTTAGGACGATGTGAAGTGTATAAGGCGGCGGCTCTTCACTCTCTAGGATTCTAAAGCATTGCGAATCGCTTGAGCATCTTGGCTTATCACATTACTGATGCCTTGGAACATGGTGATACCGTAGAGGGTTTGGGCAATTTCCATGGTACGAGGTTTATGCGTAATAATGAGCAGTTGGCTTTTCTGACCTAGACGTTCAAAAACGGGTAGTACGCGTGAGAGGTTACGGTCATCTAAAGCAGCTTCTACTTCGTCAAGAACGTAAAACGGTGCAGGTCTAGCCTCAAAAATTGCGGTGACTAATGCCAAAGAGGCTAGCGCCCGTTCCCCTCCAGAGAGCAGGGAGAGTCTTTGCACTTTTTTATCGGCAGGGCGTGCATGAATCTCTATTCCACAGTTAAGTAAGTCTTCGTCGTCGGTGAGAGCTAAGGTGCCTTCACCACCGGGGAATAATTCTGCAAAAATCCTTTCAAAGGCGTCTTTTGTTTGTTCGAAGGCTTCGACAAAGGCGGTTTTCATGTGACGGTTTAGCTCTGCAATGAGAGAGCGCATTGCTGCTCTCGACTTTTTCATATCAGTAATTTGTGTGTGCAGGTATTGTTGACGTTCGTCTAAGGCTTGGTATTCTTCCAAAGCCAGAGGGTTGACGGTTCCTAGTGCTTTGAGACGTTGTTGTTCTTGGTGCAGGTTCTTCTCAAGTTCTGAGGTTTCGGGTGCATGATGGGCAAGGTAGTCGTGGTGGGTTTCGATGAGTTCTTCAAGGGTGCAGCCGAGTTCTTCTCCGATACGTTGATTGAGATTTTCATAGCGAATACTACTTTGAGCTTGTGTGAGGGTGAGTTTTTGTAAGGTATTGCTCAACGTTTGATGTTGGTGTGTAATATCTGCTAACTGGTCTTCAACGTTTTGGCAGGTGTGGGTGAGAGCTTTGAGCTCTTCGGTGATAGCACGGTATTTTTGCTCTTGATTGTTGCGTTCTTGGGTGAGTTTTTCTAAGAGTTTTTGGGCGCATCGTGCCACGGTATGCGCTCGTTGTTGTTGGAGTAGGCGTTGTTGTTCGTGGTGTTGTTCTTGTGCGGTGTGTTTTTGAAGTGTGTTGAGGTGTGTTTCTAGCTCTTGGCGTTTCTCGCGGTTCAGCAGCAGATACCGTTGGGTGTGGCTGAGTGAGTTTTGAGCAATGGTCCGTTCTTGGGTGAGGTGTTCGAGCTCTTCTTTGAGGGTGTTTTGCTCTTCGAGTTGTTGCGGGTTGTCAGTAGGTTGTTGTTTTTGTAGTGCAGCAATGTTGTGGTTGAGTTGTTCTAGTAATTGTGCGTGTTCTTGTTCTTCAACACGGTATCGTGCAAGTTTTTTCTGCTGGTATTGGTATTGTTCTTGTTCGTGCTGGTGTTGTGTGGTGAGCTGAGCCTGTTCTGTTTCTAAGCGGTGAATAGTTTTTTGGGTGTTTCCGAGACGTCGTGCAAGCTCGTGTTCTTGCTCTTTGAGTTGAGTAAGTTTTTGGGTGTGGGCGCGGTGTTGTTTTTGGGCTTCTTCTTCTAGTATTTCTGCTTCTTTGAGTTCTTGTGTGAGTGTTGTAACCCGTGCTGCTATTTCGAGGTGATTATCTTCTAGCTCAGCGGTGTTGTAGCTGTAGTTACTGTAGCGTCGCCCACGAATATCGTAGATGGTGATGTGCGGGTGTTCTTCTAGCAGTTGTTGATTTTCTGTGGTGAACTCTTCGGTGAGGTAGATATTAGCTAGTGCTTGTTGGAGTACGTGTTGTGCGGTGGTATTTTCTGTGGTCACGTATTGTATGGCAGGTGTTAGCCCCTTGAGGTTTTTTGTGGGAGGCGTTGGAGAACTGGGGGTAAAGATGGTGTTGTGGGCGGTGTTGTAGGTGGGTTTTTCGTAGAGGTAGCTTTGTGCGTAGGCTCCTAAGGCGTGAGCTATTGCTCGTTCTTGCCCGCTTTTAATGTGTATGAGGGTGTGCAAAGGTTTGCCAGTATGTTCAGGTTTGCTCTCGTGGTGTGTTTGTAGGAGCTGTTCAAGGCTGGCAATACTAGCTTGCAGGGTATGTACGGTGATGGAGCGTTGTGTGCAAAGGTTTCTACTCTGTTCGCTTTTGTGAGCGTATTCTTCGCGTTCTACACGGAGCTGTTGCTGTTGTTTTTCCTCATCTTGAAGAGTTTTTGTGTGCTCTTGCAGGGTGTGTGTGAGCTGTTCAAGTTTTTGGGCATAGTCTTGGCGCTGTGTTTGAGCATTGTCGAGTTCTTCTCGGTAGCGTTGATGTTCGGCGCGGATTCTTTCATATTTAGCGCGTAAGCTGGCTCGTTCAGTAATGTTTCGGGTGAGCTGTTCTTGATGCTCTTTTTGACGTTGTTGCTGTTGTTGTATCTGTTCTTGGCACTGTTCTAGTTTTTGGTGTTGTTGTTCGTATCGTTGTGTGAGCTCTTGTAGGGTGTGTTCCAGTTCTTCACAGTGTTGGCGTAATTGCTGTTCTTCTGCTTTTTCGTGGGCGATGGATTCTTCGGTGCGTTGAAGATGTTGCTGGTAGCTTTCAAGGGAGTTATTTTTCTCGGTGGCGCGACTTCTCTCCTGTGCGAGCGCTTTGAGGGATTGTGCTGCTGCCATGATTTTTTCGAGTTCTTGGAGGTTCTCGTAGTGTTCTTGGCGGTGTTGGTCTAGTTCTGTGCGCAGGGTGTGGTGTTGTGTTTTCTTGTTGTGGCAGGTGTTGAGGGTTTCGGTTAGTTTTCGGTGTTGGGTGTGTGTTTTTTGGTAGAGCTCTTCGTGTTGGGTGTGTTCTTGGTGTTGTGTGAAGGCTTGGTGCGCGAGAAGTTTTTCGCGTAGTTCTCGTATCTGTGCTTGGATTTCATAGGCGGTGCGGGCGTTAGTGGCTTGTTCGCCGAGCGGTTTGAGCTGGTTGGTGAGTTCTTTGTTGAGGTCTTCGAGACGGTTGAGGTCGACTTTCATCGCGTGGAGTTTGCGTTCTGTTTTTTCTGCTCGGCGACGGTAGGTGAGGATTCCGGTTGCTTGTTCGATGAGGGCTCGTCGTTCGGTAGCTGAGGATTGTAGGACTTTGTCAATGTGTCCTTGCCCGATGATGGAGTGTTCTCCTTTGGCGATGGAGGCTGTGTTGAAGAGTTCTTGGATGTCGCTTAGTCGTACGGTGGCACCGTTAATTTCGTATTCTGAGCCGCCTCCTCGGAAGAGGGTTCGTGATATTTCGACAGTGCTGTGTGGTAGGGGTAGTTCGTGTTCTGAGTTGTCGAGGACGAGGGTAACTTTGGCTCGTCCGAGTGGACTTTTGTGTGTTGTTCCGGCGAAGATGACGTCTTGCATGGCGGAGCCACGGAGGTTTTTGCTGCCTTGTTCTCCTAGTACCCAGAGGAGCGCGTCTACGACGTTGGATTTACCTGAGCCGTTAGGTCCGATGATGGCGTTGATGCCGTCGTTGAAGTTAAAGACCGTGGTTGAGGCGAAGGATTTGAATCCGCGTAAGGTCATAGAGATCAGGCGCACAGGATTCCTTTCTCCAAGGTGCTAGAGGTTGGTAGTGTTCAGAAAATTTCATTCTTTACTAGTACATATAGTGTGAGATTATCCTTTGAGCTAAATATGTACTAGAGGTGTTTTTGACACCTAGAATGTTCTCATAGGTTGCCATCAAGGGTTTCCTCTCCCCTGGTGTTTGTTGTGGGTTTATGAGATGTTCTTTTCATAGATAAGTCTAAGACATACACCCCGAACGTGGACGAAAGCAAGTATCGCATTGACCGCTAACTCTGATATCCGTCATTCTGATGTGGCGTTATTATCCATTGAACATGAGATTCCTTCTGAGGTTGTTACCTCAACCTATTTTGATGAGAAGCTCTCTAAAACGTATCAACGTTTGAAGTTGCCGAAGGGGCTGTTAGAGCGTTTAGCGGGTATTTCTGAGCGTCGTTCATGGGGTGCGCAGATGACCTTTGAAGATGGTGCTGTTTCTGCGGCGCAGAAGGCGTTAGATGCTGCTGGTATTTCTAGCGAGCGTATTGGTTTGATGATTAATGCTTCTGTCACCCGAGACCATTTTGAACCGGCCGTTGCTGTGGGCATTCATGATCGTTTAGGGCTTCCGGCACACGCCTTAGAGTTCGATATGACTAATGCGTGTTTAGGGTTTGTTAACGCGATGACGGTTGCCGCTACCATGATTGATGCTCATGCTATTGATTATGCGTTGGTAGTTGCGGGGGAAGATCCTTCACCGTGGCATGAGACAGCATTACGGATTTTAGATAAGCCTGAGACAACGCGTGAGGACGTACTCGCACAATTTGCGACGTTAACTCTTGGTTCGGGGGCGGCGGCAGCTGTTTTAGGTCGCCATAGTTTGCACCCTCAGGGGCATCGACTGGTAGGTTCTGTTTCTCGTGCTGGTACCCAGCACCGTCATCTTTGTATCGGTGGGAATGCTGCTGAGGGGATGAACACTGACGCAGCTGGACTGTTAAAACACGGCTTAGAATTGGTTGCTCAAACATGGGAAGAAGCTCACCGTCATGGGTGGGATTGGACTGATATGGATTCTTATGTGACACATCAGATTTCTAATGCTCACACAAACGCCATTATTGAGGCTGTCGGTATTGATTCGGCAAAGATTCCGATGACGTTCCCGTATTGGGGCAATGTTGCGGCGGCTGCTTTGCCTATGACGTTAGCGCAAGAAGCACCCACTTATCGTGCTGGGGATCGTATTTTATGTATGGGTGTTGGTTCTGGGTTGAATACGTCGTTAATGGAAATTAACTGGTAGTTCTGCCCTGTTCTTGTATCGCAAAAAGAATAATAGTTTTCTATCCTTCTCCCCCGTGAGGAGGCTCCTCTTTCCCTACATAGCTGGGGTGAAGAAACTCCATGAAAGGTTCTGCTACCGTGACTCATTCTCTTTTTCCTTCTGTCGAACAATGGCCCGGTGTTGATCCTCAATGGTTGCATCGTCTTGAGGTGTGCTCTACTGCCCCTGTAGATAGTGGTCAGGTACGTTCTTGGAGTTATCTGGATAATCTTCCAACGTTGGAGAAGAATTCTTTAGAGCCGGTGGGCACAATTCTTGCCGTTCATGGAAATCCCACATGGTCATATCTTTGGAGGGATATCCTTCAAACCGGTGCTCTGCCTGAGAATAGGTGGCGTGTTATTGCTGTTGATCAGCTAGATATGGGCTATTCAGAGCGTACCGGCACGGTGCGCCGTCTTGAAGACAGGGTGCAAGACCTCTCAGATTTTACAAGAACAATCGGATTAGATGATACGACGCAACCGGTAGTGACTCTTGCCCATGATTGGGGTGGTTTAGTCTCTTTGGGGTGGGCTTTAGAACACCAAAATATTTTGAGTGGAATCTTATTAACCAATACTGCGGTCTTTCATGCAGAAGGTTCAGTTATTCCAGCACCATTACAGGTTGCCCTTGCTCCAGGTGTACACCGTTGGGGAACACAAAAAAGTACCGCGTTCTTAGATGTGACGTTATCGTTGGTGGGGCAAAACCAGTTATCTAAGCAGGTTCGTGCAACGTACCGTTCGCCTTATACGTCGTCGAGTCTTCGTGAGGGTATCCGCAATTTTGTTGCCGATATACCGGCAACACCTCAAAGCCCCTCCTATCTGATAATGCAACGTATTGCAGAGGGTATCCGGCATCTTCACGTACCCGCATTTTTTCAATGGGGTGTTCAGGATCCTGTCTTTACACGTCATTATTTGGCAGATTTGATGCACAGAATGCCGCATGCAGATGTTCATTGTTATGAGAATTCTTCACATTTGGTGATGGAAGACCAAGATGTTGCTACCCCATTTTTTGAATGGCTTCATGAACATTTCGTGCAGGAACACACGTTACGTCAGCAGCATGTTCAACGCCGTGCGGAGCACGTTCATGCTGAAAGTTTTGTTCCCATGGGTGCACAACTGGAACAACGGCGTGAAGAAAAGACGCTAGCTGTTGTCGATATGCACCCTAAAGATTCTACGCGCATAGCACGCCACTATACGTGGGCAGAACTTGCTCAGAATGTAGAACGTGTTGCTAATGGGCTTGAAGATTTAGGTGTTCGACCTCAGTCACGAGTGAATTTGATGATTCCTCCCGGCGCACTACTGACAACCTGCATTTATGCGTGTTTGAAAATTGGGGCTATCGTTGTTGTTGCTGATACTGGTCTTGGGACCAAAGGCCTGACTCGGGCGCTGAAGGGGGCAAGACCAGATTATCTGATTGGTATTCCTCAAGCGTTAGCAGCGGCAAAGGCTTTCGGTTGGCCAGGGTTCAGAATCTCGGCGGAGCCACTCACCGGTGTGATGAAAAAAGTTCTTGGTGTTAGAGCGACTCTGGAAGATTTTACCGATACTAGTGTTCGGTCTCGCCCCGTTCGAGATGCTCAAGAGCATGCAGCAGTGCTATACACTTCGGGTTCAACAGGGCCAGCTAAGGGAGTGCTCTACACTCAACAACAGTTGAGCGCGATGCGAGATGCTATTATGAGCACTTATCATTTGCACCAAAATACGGGACTTGTTGCAGGATTCGCACCCTTTGCCTTATTAGGACCAGCCCTTGGCATTACGAGCGTGACTCCTACGATGGACGTCACCCAACCTAAAACTCTTACCGCCTCAGCATTAGCCCACGCGGTAGAGGCAATTTCAGCGCAAACGGTGTTTCTCTCCCCTGCCGCATTAATGAATGTGGTCAGAACCTCCACCTCATTAGGTGAACAAGAAAAGCATGCCTTAGCTCAGGTACGTACCGTACTTTCTGCTGGTGCCCCATTGAGCACCTCGCTCTTAGAAGCTGTTCATGCGATTCTTCCACATGCAAGTATTCACACCCCCTACGGTATGACAGAGGCTCTACCCATCACAGATATATCCTACGAACAGATACAGCAGGCAAATGCCGACGCCCTCTCCAAGAATGTTGTCGGTACAGGAAATGGTGTCTGTGTTGGTACGCCGATAGCGGGTGCACAGGTGAGTATAGCTCCGCTAGACAAAAACGGTATAGCGGGAGTAGAACATCATCAAGACCCCGGTGTGACCGGTGAGATTCTTGTGCGTGCGCCTCACATCAAAGACCGCTACGACAGACTGTGGATCACAGAAAACCAGTCAATAGCAACACCGGGCTGGCACCATACCGGAGATGTGGGCCATTTAGATGCACACGGTAGACTATGGGTTGAAGGAAGACTCTCACACATTATGTTGAGTGCTCAAGGGATACTCACCCCTGTAGCTGCTGAGCATGCCGCCGAAAAAATTATGGGCGTACGACGTGCTGCGGTCGTGCCTGTTGGCCCTGCCGGTTGCGCTCAAGCTGTTGCGGTGGTGGAGACAGACCCACAGACCCGTAAAAATGGTCTTGCCAGTGTAAAGCTGACACAAAAAATTCGTAACCGAGTGTTTGAGGAAACCGGAATTAGCCTCTGCGCGGTACTTGCCGTGAAAGAGCACCCAACCGATATCCGTCATAATTCAAAAATTGACCGTACGTTACTGGCACAGTGGGCAGAGAAGGTTCTCTCTGGAGAGAAAGCGAAAATATTGTGGTAAAAACACCGGTTTCTTTACGTCCCTTACCACACATTGCGCCGGTGAGAGAACGTCAAGAGCGTGTCCTTGTGACCGGCGCTTCAGGGTTGTTAGGTCGAGAAGTTGCCCTCGACTTTTTACGACGCGGATATCAAGTACGTCTTGTTCAACGCCGCGATGCGCAACTTCATACATTTTTACCCGAAGCTTTAGCTCAAAACCTTTCACAAGTACGCACCGATTTAAGTGATAAGAACCGTTTAGAAGAAGCTATCAACGGTTGTGATGGGGTGGTTCATCTAGCTGCTAAAGTATCCTTTACAGGAACGTGGGAAGAGTTTTATCAGACGAATGTTCAAGGCACACAGAACCTTCTTCAAGCCGCGGCACATCACCCAATCACCCGTTTTTTGTATATTTCTTCGCCCTCCGTAGCTCACACGGGAGTATCTTTTATGGGTGCAGATAATACTGCCGCCGCCCCAGAACACACCAGAGGATATTATGCGCGGTCAAAAGCTATTGCCGAACACCTCGTACTCGCAGAAAATAGTGAACGCTTCCACACGGCAGCGCTACGACCACATATTGTGTGGGGCCCATCCGATACACAACTTGTTGAACGGGTTTTAGAACGAGCTGCAGCAGGAAGGCTCCCCCTGCTGAACGACGGTACAGCACTCATTGACACCACCTATATTGACAATGCGGTAGACGCTATCGTCACCGGATATGAACGCTTAGAGAATATTCAGGGACAAGCACTCGTGATTACTAACGGACAGCCGCGACCGGTAGCAGAAATCATCCACCACATGTGCACGGCCGTGGGTATTGAACCACCCAAGCGCTCTGTACCAGCAACATTAGCCCGCGCCCTCGGTAGCATCATCGAGAAAGTATGGGAAAAATACCCTGGAGAAGACGAACCACCCATGACACGTTTCTTAGCAGAACAGTTATCAACTGCTCATTGGTTTGACCAACGGCGAACCCAAAAACTCCTCGATTGGGCACCCAAAGTATCGTTAGAAGAAGGATACGAACGGTTAGCGCAGTTCTATCAAGACCGATACCGACACTAAAAAGTGCCCTGAAGCGTATCTGCTTCAGGGCACTTCTCTACGATGAAGTTTTCTTTTGACGCGGGGCACGTTGGCATCTCGGGCAACGATAACAGCTCCGTTTCATCATCACCTCACGAATGATGGTGCTCTCTACCCCATTTTCTTGGCACCGGTAGCACAGCTGACCTTCACGCCCATAAGCGTTTAAAGAACGATCAAAATACCCAGATTCCCCATTAACGTTGACATAGAGGGCGTCAAAACTGGTTCCTCCAGCTTCTAAAGCCTGTGAGAAGACCTCTTGTATTGAGTGAACGAGTTCTCGGGTCTTTGCCATGCTCATAGTTTTCGCTGGTTTCGCGTAGTGAAGACGCGCTCGCCATAGCGCTTCGTCAGCGTAAATATTGCCAACTCCTGAAATAGTTGATTGGTCCAGTAGTAGACGTTTGATGGCGGTAGATGTTTTGAGCATTTTCTGTCGCAGCTCGTCAATATCAAAATTCGTGTCTAAAGGATCTCGTGCAATATGGTTCAGACTTCGCGGAATATACGGTAACGATAATGTGCTTGCGCTGGATGCGGATACAGGGTGTTGTTGTGTATCCGATACGGGTACGAGCGTATCAAGATACATTCCACCAAAAATTCTTTGATCCACAAAACGTAGCTGTTCAGTAGCAGGTTCTGCTATGGAGTGATGGTCTTGATTCCCTAGAGTTACCGTGATTTTGAGGTGTTTTTCTGGCGGGAACTTTGAGGTTTTAAAAAGGACTTGACCGCTCATACCTAGATGTATGACAAGAGCTGTTTGAAGACGGATACCATCAGCGTTTTCGAGGATAATCCAGAGGTATTTTCCGCGTCGTACGACGTCAGTAATGATGGTGTCTTTGAGCGTGCCCGTAAATTCTTCAACGGTATGCTCACTACGGCGAATAGAGCGGGTGTCATGAATACGGACGTCTGTAATACGTTTGCCGAGGGCGTGTGTGAGCATTCCACGACGTACGACTTCAACTTCGGGTAGTTCAGGCATCCTGCTAGTTTGGTCGTAGTTCTTTACAGGTTTTTTGTGCAGCTAGACGTTCTGATTCTTTTTTGGAGCTTGCGACACCTTGATCGTAGGTGGTGCCACCAATATGAACGGTAGCAGTATATTCGGGTGCGTGTTCTGGACCAGATACAGACACTTCGTAGCGGATATCCCCGAGTTTTTGGGATTGTACAATTTCTTGAAGTTCGGTTTTCCAGTCTCGTCCGGCGTCAAGAATTTCTTGGTCATCGAGCATGGGTGCGATGAGTTCAAGGACGAGGTCGCGGGCACGGTCACGACCGAGGGTGATATAGCATATTCCAAAGATGGCTTCGAGGGTGTCGGCGAGAATGGAGTCTTTATCTGCTCCGCCAGTTTTTTCTTCGCCTTTTCCTAACCAGAGGTAAGACCCGAGGTTCAGGGTTCGTGCAACTTTTGCTAGTGCCCACGATGAGACAACAACATGGTGTCGGCGTACAAGTTCCCCTTCGGGTTCGTTGGGGAAACGACGATAAACATCTTCGGCAATAGCCAGTGAAAGGACGGAGTCGCCAAGGAACTCTAGTCTTTCGTTGTGGGGTGTTCCAGGGTTCTCAAAAGAGTAGGAACGGTGTACGAGTGCTTGCTGAAACGTCTCGGTATCAATATTGAGACCGAGACGTTTCAACAATTCTGATGAATCAGAGTTATTCATACTAACTTTACGCGTCAGCTACCTTGCGACCCTTGTACTCGTAGAACAAGGCGTTACCTGCAGAGTCAGTAACTAGCTTTGCCTGGTGAGGCAAAGAATAGGTTACGCGACCGTTTTCAACGGTCTTAACCAGCTGAGGTACGGACGCCTTCCACTGGGAACGGCGTGCGCGGGTGTTAGCACGGGACATTTTCCGCTTGGGAACAGCCACAGCTATCTCTCTTCTCTAGAAAATACGGTTATTAAGTTTATTTATCCTCGTTGAACATGCCTGTTAAAGCACTCCAGCGCGGATCAAGCACCTCATGGTGATGCCCCGGCTCTTCTTCCAGGCGGATTCCGCATTCGGAACACAATCCCTGACAAGAGTCCTTACAAAGGGGCTGGAACGGCAGTTGTAAAATGACTGCGTCCCGTAGAGCCGGTTCAAGGTCGATATAATCGCCCTCTACCGTGTACTGCTCATCTTCTTCATCTTCTGGGCCACCAGCGGGTGCCTTCTCAAAGACGAAGAGCTCTTGAATATCTGCTGACACGGTTTCAGAAACCGGATCAAGGCATAAACTGCAGTCACCGCTCATGTCGGCGGTTGCAGTGCCACTAACCAGAATACCATCTACAACGGATTCTAGTCGGAGATTGAGCTCAATGTCCGAACCTTCTTCCGCTCCGATCAGAGCATTGCCAAAATCCTTTGGCGCTGGTATCACTTTATCGAGGGTTTCCATGGTCCCAGGTTGATGACTCAGGTTCCGAACAGAAACCTTCAGGGGCGATGAATCTTTTCGTGAAATGACGAACTCCCTTATGATAAGTTTTGACCAACTACAAACTCTAGTTGCAGTTCGGCTACATAGCAACTATTCCAGCTTCACAGATTCTATTCAAGCACCATTAATGTGCTGTTAAGCTCACTTTTCTTGTGATATTTTCTGTGTTAAAGCACGCTGCACCGGCACAGGCACAAAAGAATCAAGCTGTCCCCCATAACGGGCAACATCACGAACAAGCGTCGACGACAGCTGAGAATACCGCGAATCCGAGACCAAAAAACTTGTCTCCACACCACTTAGATGACGATTCATCACAGCCATCTGAGACTCATACTGCCAATCTAAAGAATTACGGACACCTTTAACGATTAAATGCGCGCCACGAGACTTCGCATAATCAGCAAGGAGCATAGAAGGCATCAACTCCACACTCACGCCGTCCAAAAAACCAAAAGTCTCTTGAACCAGCGCCACACGCTCCTCATCGCTAAAAAGATACGACTTCGCAGAGTTACGGGCAACAGCAACAATCACGTTGCCATAGATTTTAGCGGCACGAGTAATCACATCAACATGCCCGTTATGAATAGGGTCGTAAGAGCCGGGACAAATAACTAGTTGCATACCCTATAGCCTAACAGTGAGAGCACCCATGAACAGTATCGAGAAAACTCTCTACGATACTAATTGCACGTAGTACAGAATAGTCTCACCATATTTTTTCTGGCGGAACTCCTCTAACCCAGCAGGAACCTCTACCGGCTCCATACGTGAAGAACGCTCAACCACAACAACCGCATCATCACTTAGATGCTCTTTGATGAGAGATAAAAGTGTGTGCACCTGCTCATTAGGCATCTCATAAGGCGGATCCACAAAAACAACATCCCACGGCTCCCCCTGATAACGCTCCAAAAAATGTTGGGCATCCGATGTATAAATCATGGTGGACGCAGCAGAACTCAACCCTTGAGAAACGCGCGCCACATTTTCACGAATCGTCGCAAGAGCCGTTGAAGACGAATCTACAAAATCTACATGGCGAGCACCACGACTTAGGGATTCACACCCTAAAGCACCAGAGCCACCAAATAAATCAAGTACACGCCCCTGCGATAAAACTTCGTACCCCTCTAAACGAGAAAATAAAGACTCTTTCACACGGTCTGTTGTCGGACGCGTCTTATTCCCTGGTACGTGTGCCAACGTCAAACTACCGCATTGACCAGCAATAATTCTGCTCATGCTCTTCTGCCCTCCATAACTTAAACCGTAGACGTACATCAACCATCATATAAAACCCTCTTGAGTTATCCTCGTGAGAGGAATTGTTCATGTTCAGCACCCACAAAACGTTCAATCCATCGAGCAACATCAGGATGTTTACCTAGCGTAGGGTCTTCTTCAATGAGTGAACGAGCATCTTCACGAGCTTTTTCAATAATGTCGGCGTCATCAATAGCTCTTAACAATTTGAGGGTACTCTTTTTGCCCGATTGGGCGGCACCAAGAATATCGCCTTCACGACGCTGACGTAAGTCAATCTTTGAAAGCTCAAAACCGTCTGTTGTAGAAGCTACCGCATCTAAACGATCTCGTGACGGGCTCCCCTGCTCTTGCTCCGTGACCAAAAGACACGTTCCCGGAAGCTGTCCACGCCCAATACGTCCACGAAGCTGATGTAAACCGGAAATACCAAAACGATCCGCATCCAAAATAATCATCAGCGTCGCATTCGGGACGTTAACACCAACTTCAACAACAGTAGTACACACTAGAAGCTGAATATCGCCGTCACTAAAGCTCTGCATCACATGAGCTTTTGTCTGAGTATCCAAGCGCCCATGCAGCATATCGATACGCACACCAGAAAGTACCGGCATATGAGAAAGTTTCTCGAGAACCTCTATCGCAGAATGAAGTTTCTTCTGAGAACTACCCTGATCTGTCGAGAAAAGATGTTCAGCACCAGAAGATGCCTCATCATCAGGGGTATCCTCACCAATTTTAGGAACAACAACGTATACCTGATGTCCAGCATCAATTTCTTCGCGAGCGCGCTCCCAGAGGCGTTTTTCCCAGCGTGGATGTTCTGTAAGAGGAACAACAACACTTTTAATTTTTTGGCGTCCTGCTGGTAGTTGGTCGAGTACAGAAATATCGAGGTCGCCAAAAACTGTCATGGCAACGGTTCTCGGAATGGGTGTTGCTGTCATGACTAAACGGTGTGGTAGTTCTCCGTCTGCGTTGCGTAAGCTATCACGTTGTTCGACACCGAAACGGTGTTGTTCGTCAACGACAGCTAAACCTAATCGTGCAAAATGTACGTCAGTGCTCAGCAGGGCGTGCGTTCCAATGACGATGTCCGCTGCACCAGATGCGATGTCAAGAAGAACCTGTTTTTTCTCGGCGGCAGGCATGGACGCTTTGAGCAGACGCACGTGAACAGGTGGTTTATCGTTGTTGTGGCTGGTGAGCGGGCGTAGGATTTCGCACACAGATTGGTAGTGTTGTTCGGCAAGGACTTCTGTGGGGGCAAGCATTGCGGCTTGTCCGCCGGAGTCTATGACTTGGAGCATGGCCCGTAGTGCAACAACG
This sequence comes from Rothia sp. P13129, assembly GCF_048512865.1. NCBI lineage: Bacteria > Bacillati > Actinomycetota > Actinomycetes > Micrococcales > Micrococcaceae > Rothia > Rothia sp. P13129. Next base: position 156,690 of record NZ_JBLXYA010000003.1, on the reverse strand, counting down.
GTTTTTCCGGAGCCGACGTCGCCTTGTAGCAGGCGATTCATGGGGGTGCGTTGGCTGAGGTCTTGACGTATTTCTTCTCCTACTTTTTTTTGCCCGTCTGTTAGTTGGTATGGCAAGAGTTCGAGAAGACGTTGTGCGTACCCGTTTTTGAGGTATGGCCACGAGTCGGTGGTGTGTTCTGCGCGTTGAGCGCGGATACGAGCTAGTGCGCTTTGGAGGATGAAAGCTTCTCGATAGCGTAAGGAATGTTGGGCTTGTTTCCAGGTGTCGTCACTATCGGGGGTATGTAGAGCACGGTATGTCCATGCCAGTGTGGGTATTTTTCGTTTGTGTCGTGTTTCTGGTGGGAGTGGGTCTTCTAGTTCAGATAATGGCGCGTGGTCAAGGAGTTCTGCGATAGCGGCGCTGATTCTATCGGTTGGAAATTTAGCGTTTGCGCGGTAGACGGGAATGGGTGCGTGTGCTTGAGTGTAGGCGTGTGATGAGACGTTGTCTCCGGTAGCACGATGATATTCGCTGATCACAGCATAGTGGGGGTTGGTGAGGGTCAGTTCTCCTTTGTAGGCACCTACTTTTCCAGAGAAGAGGACGTGGTCTCCTGTTTTCATATCGCGTGCTGCAGACCACGCGTTGAAGAAGGTGAGGGTCATACGGTGGGCGTTACTGGGGTGAGCGTATCCGTGTAGTTGGTGTGCTGGTGAGGGTAACGTACCGTAGCTATCAGAGTATCCGCTGGCAGAACCTGTGAGTAGCGGATGGCTGGGTTTTTGGGTTCGGTAACTGTAGACGGTGCCAAGGGGCGCTTCGTCGTTATGGTCTTCTTCGTCAGAGAGTTGGTCACTAATAATAATTTCGGTGATAGAACCTCGGCGAGAGCGCATGGATCGAGTACGGACGTCAACCACTTGTGCCATGAGGGTGACGTCTTGTTCGTATTCTAGTTCTGAGAAGGGCGTGAGTTTGCCTCGTGGGAGGTATTTTTTGGGGTGGTAGTTGAGCAGTTCTTCAACGGTGTGAACGCCGAGGTGTTTTGATAATTGCGCGGCAAGAATTTTTCCGAGGTAGACGCTAAGTTTTGTGTTCTCTAGGCGTGCTTCTTGGTGGTATTTTTGGTGAATTTTTTGGGTGAGTTCTTGCTGTTCGTTGGGTGTTTTAGTCATAGTGCTAGAATTTCGAGGTTCTCAACGGTGCCGTATTGTTCGAGCAGTTCTTTCACCTGTTGTGGGTCTTTCACGTGAATGTGGATACGCCAATGAGGGATGTGCTCTGTTTGATCAATCATAGCGATAGCCAGACTCTGACCAGATACTTCTAATTGTGAACGCAAAAACATCATTTTTTCGAGGGGTAACACTATTTCGCAAAGGAGTTCGCGCAGTTCATCAGACGGTGTATCCGGCTCACCGAGTAGTTCGGCAGGTATTTGGAACAGTTCGTTCGTCGTTGTCTCGTCGATGCTTTTTCCGTTTAACACGCTACTGAGCGCGTTGATAACCAAGAACAGTCCGACTGCCCCAGCATCTGCACTACCGTGCACGTGGCGGGTTGAGGCGGCGCTCTGATAGGCGCATTCGGCGAGGAAGAACACGTGTTCTTCAATATGCGAGGTTGCAATAGGTGCCCGCGCAATATCCGACATGACCGTGAGCATAGTTGCTTCGGCAGGTTCTATCATGGTGGCGTGGGCGTGTTCTTGAGCGATAAATAATCCAAGATGCAACGCTTCGGGTGTGAGTTCTCCGTCGTTTCCTAGTGAGCGGGTTAGAGCGTTGAACCATGCTGAGAGTAATGTTCCGGAGTTGCCACGGCTTGTCCGTAAGGTTTCTTGTGTGGCGTGCGTGGGGTCGCATCCGTTGTGTAGATGTTCGCAAAGAGTACGGCAGGTAGCTAGTAGGTTAGAACCAGTATCGCTATCAGGAACGGGGAAGAAATTAATGTCGTTGAGTTGTTGGCAGTATCTGCTCAATATTTGCGTAGATTCTTGACACCATTGAGGCCACACAGACATGACGTTGAGAGTGTTCTTCATCGCGCTCATTGACTCTTCCTCAAGTGTGGATGGTGCGTTATCTAAGAGACATTATAGAAACGTATCAGGCAGAACCATAATCTTTATTTTCCATAAGGTGCAAGGTTATGAGAAGTGATCCCACCCGTATTCTGTTGCAGGTTCGTGATTAATAAAAATTTGTGGCGTGGAGGTGGCAATAGTGCATGTGCCAACGGCTCTAAAACCTTGAGGGAGCTTTTCTAACGATGAAAAAGTTGCCAGCATAGAGTGATTTTCTCCCCCGTATAGAACCCATTGCTTCGCCAGATGCTCGGGGGTGTACGTTGCGTATTTTTGAGTATGTTGGCAGAGCCACTGGGCGGCAGGGAGAAGCTTCTTCAGGTCTTTTTCTAGAAGGTCAAGAGAGAAATCCATCGAGACTTTTGACGCTTTGGCGATACGTTGCCCGTCACGGATAAGCCCATCTGAAATGTCCATCATGGAATGAGCAGTTTCTGCAGATAACCCAAGTGTTAGAGGCGTGCTGGGACGTTTTTGGGTATATACAAGGTCTAATAATGCAGGGTTATTAACCCCTAAAAATTCGGGACTATCAAGGAGAGCAAGCCCCGCAGTGGCAGTGCCAAGTTCACCAGCAACGGCGATAATGTCGGCAGGACGTGCGTTATTGCGTCGTACCGGTTCGCCTAGGCACCGTCCTACCGCGGTGACGGTAATAGATATTTCTGTTGATGCGCCAAGGTCTCCCCCAGAGATTGTGCATTCTTCAGCTTCGTGATGAGATAAAGCATCGACAATTCCATGTGCGCAGTCTTGTAACCATTGGCAAGGCGTCTGTGGTGGAAGGCTAAGACTTATCAATAGCGTTTGAGGTACTGCACGCATGGCCACAATATCTGCAATGTTTTGGGTGGCGAGTTTCCAGCCGACATCGTATCCGCTACTTTGGTGGCCACTCACCCATTGGGTGCGAAAGTCTTGATTCTCTGTTTGAGTATCAACACTCATCACGGTTAGCCCCTGGTTAAAAGAGAAGATGGCGCTGTCATCTCCTGCACCAAGAATACAGGGGTTCGGTTTGTGAACCTTTTCGAGTCTTTGTGCAACACGTTGGTTGTGTTCTTCAAAGATGGGTAAGAACATGTCTAAGAGTTGTTCTTCGTTAAAGTCTTTGACGTGCGAGGTAAGGTTCATAAGTCTTTAGATGTTGATTCACGCATAAATTGACGGATGACGTAGAAGATTCCGCCAAGCCCAAAAAGAGAGAATAGGACGGTGGGTGTGTACCCTTCGATGATGGCTTTACCGCGGGTGCGTGCACTTGAAGCAGTCACCGTATTTGAGCTATGTTCTGCAGATTCAGTGCCGAATACGCCTAAACGTTGAGCGTTCTTTTCGGTATAAGCAGTTTTATGGTTGTTATTGAGGTAGTCTTTCACCCATTCTGCGGTGCTAGGTTGAGCGTTTTTTCGGTCATTAGGGGAAGAATTCGGCACGTTTTTTCCGGTGGAGTTTGTTTCTGCCGAAAACGACGGTTCTAGTGGTGTTCCTAAGCTATTGAGCTGTTCTTGCATAGAGAAGGTTCTGCCTTGAGTAGCTTCTTCAAGTAGCTCGTTGTGAGGTGTGTTGTTAGGAAGTTCGGGTGTAATAGTCTCGTATTGGTGAAGCTGTTGGGTGGCTTCCTCGGTATGAGGTATGACCTGTTCTTGTGAGGGGTCTGGGGTGGTGTTCTCTTCTTGTCCACGAGTTGGCAGATCGTTGTGCTCGGGTGTTGTTGTTTCAGCTGGTGAGGGTGTGGCTGTTGGTTCTGAGGTTTGGGGCGGTGCAGGGGTAATGTTTGCGCCTGAGCCGATTCCATCATCAGGATTTTGTGGTGTTGGTGGTTCTTGAGGCTGGCTGGGTTCTGTTGGTTCACTCGGTTGAGTGGTTTCAGGTGTTGGTGGTTCTTGAGGCTGGTTAGGTTCTGTTGGTTCACTCGGTTGAGTGGTTTCAGGTGCTGGTGATGAAGTTTCGGGGAAAGGAAAGTCGTCGCCATCAGAAGGTGCAGATGGTGTTGTTGTCGGTTCGGTGATTACCGGTGGTGCAGGTTGTTCGCTGACAGGTGTGGTGGGTTCTTCGGTGGGATTATGTATTATAGGCGGGTTGAGTGGAATCAGTGGTAGCTCTGTGGGGGATGCAGAGGGTTCAACAGTAGGAGGTAAAGCGTCTTGGGCGTCTGCTGGGAACGTCATAAAAGACATAGCTAATGCGCATAAAGTACCGACGCTGATCATCACAATATTGTGTTGTTTAGACATGTGAACCTCCTTCACTCTCTTGATAAGTTCTCAAGCTTTTACCCACACTATCAGGTGTCGGGGAGGGTACGCGAGTAGTGTGAAGAGGTATTTTCTTGAGCACAACGATAGAATGAGAACGTGAGTATCTTGAAGAAAACCTCTGTTCGTATCACCTCTGCACTCTGTTTAGCGACGATGCCGCTCAGTGGGTGCGGTGCTGGTGCGGTGTACCTTACTCCTGCAGAAGATGCAGCCAACCCACGTTGTGCCTATGCGATGGTGGCGATGCCTCAAGAAATTGGTGGTTTTTCTCAACGTGAGACGACTGCTCAAGCAACAACAGCGTGGGGCGATCCCAGTGTTGTTGTCCTCAAATGTGGTGTGAGCGTACAAGAGCCGGTGTCAGATCCTTGTGTATCTGTCAATGGCGTGGATTGGATTCTTAAACCTGCAGAAGAGCAAGAACAGGCTCAGCAGTCGGTTCAGCAGGCAACTGGAACGTGGGATGCTACAACTTTCGGGCGTTCACCTGCTATACGTATCACTTTTGACGCCGACAAAATTTCTTCTTCAACGTTATTAGTTCACCTTAGTTCTGCGGTCAAGCAACTCCCCCAAACTAAGGCGTGTACGAATCTTAGCGATGAGCTTCGTTTAGAATCTTAAACGTTATCAGGAGTTTGGCGAACTTTTTGTGTTCGCCAAACTCCTGATCAGTAGCGTATTAGCTGTTATCGTGGCACGCTTTATTTTTAGCGTAGACCGAGTTCGCGTTCAAGTGCTAATTTGATGAGACGATCTACGAGTTCTGTGTATTTGAGTCCAGTTTTTTCCCACATGATTTTGTACATGCTAATAGGGGTAAAACCGGGCATTGTGTTCACTTCGTTGATGATGAGTTTTCCTTCTTGAGTGTAGAAGAAGTCTGCACGAGCAAGACCTTCGCAATCTAAGGAGAGGAAGGCTTGAACTGCTAGAGCACGAAGACGTGTTTGAGCGTCTTCATCTAGTTCGGCAGGGCACACTGTTTTGGTTTTACTTTTAGGATCGTATTTTTCTGTGCTGTCGTAGAAGGTTTGACCTTCTTTGACGATTTCTCCGACGCATGAGCTGATGGGCTGTTCTGCAGAAGATACTTCAAGTACGGCACATTCGAGTTCTCGACCGTCAATACCTGCTTCAATAATAATTTTGGGGTCGTGTTTTTGTGCTTCGGCAATAGCGGCGTCTAGGTCTGCTTCACGGTCAACTTTACTAATTCCGTAGGAGGAACCAGCACGCGCTGGTTTGACGAACACGGGGTATCCGAGTTTGTTAATCTCTTGTCGAGCCTGTTTGGGGTTCATTGCCCATTGGCGGTGTGTTACTACAACGTAGGGTCCAACATCCAGTCCAGCAGATTCAAACGCAACTTTCATGAAGTGCTTATCCATACCGATAGCAGAAGATGCAACACCACATCCAACGTATTTGAGGCCTGCACTTTCGAGGAGACCTTGCACCGTTCCGTCTTCGCCAAAGGGTCCGTGCAGGACGGGGAATACGACGTCGATGCTAGGGCCTAGACGAAATTCTGTGGCGCCTTCTGAGCATAGACGAAGCTTTGAGTCGCCTTCACCGAGGGGTAGGAAGACTTGTTCTTGTGAACCGCGGAAGTACGCTTTGACTTCTTTGCCTGTTCGAGCTGTTTCTTGTGCCGCTTCGTTTACGAGTTTGTTGATTTCTTCAGGGGAGCTTAAATACCAGCGGCCTTCTTCGGTGATGCCGATAACGACAACATCGTAGGTTTGAGTATCGATGGCGTTGAGTACACCCGATGCGCTCACAAGAGACACGGAATGTTCTGAAGATGTTCCACCGGCAAGTACTGCAACGGTGGGTTTGGTGATGGTGCTATTAGACATGTAACTCTCTCAAAGTCTCTTTTAGGTGTGTCGGGGAAAAATAACAACACTTATTCTAGCGTTGTGTATGGTTTTCGTGCTTGAGGGTTCTGCCAAGGAGTCGTGGGGCAAGAGTTTCAACGGTCAGGGTGCCGTTCAATACTGCCACGACAGCTTCACAGATAGGCATTTCAACGTGGTGTTGATGGGCAAGTTCGACGACGGCTGCAGCCGATTTGATGGATTCTGCAGTTTGCGTCATCACTTCATTGAGTTGTTCTGGTCGTACTCCCTCAGCCAGTAGTCGCCCGGCGGTGTGGTTTCGTGAGAGAGAAGAGGAACAGGTTGCGATGAGGTCGCCCATGCCGGCTAGTCCGCTCAAGGTTTGGGGGTCTGCGCCGAGTGCTACTGCTAAGCGGGTAGTCTCAGCAAGGCCACGGGTCATCACTGATGCTTTGGAGTTATCTCCGTAGTCTTTTCCTTCGCAGATTCCCACGCATAAGGCGATAATGTTTTTGACAATTCCGCCTATTTCTACACCAATAATATCGGTTCCTGTGTAGGGGCGAAAATATGAGCAGTTGCATAGTTCAGCCAGTAGCGCCGCGGTAGTTTCGTGGTGTGCGGCGATAACAGAAGCTGTTGGTTGTTCTGCAACAATTTCTCGGGCGAGGTTGGGGCCTGAGAGCACAGCTACGCGTTCGATGGCGTGCGGGTCTCCAGCTTCTTCAAGAACTTGAACAATCACTTCGGACATTCTTAGCCCAGTGTTTTGTTCTAACCCTTTAGCAAGTGATATCAGAATCGCATGTGGAGGGATGTGTGTGATGAAGTTTTTGAGCTGTTCACGCAATGATTGTGCTGGTATTGCTAGCACAATGATGTCGGCGCCGGCTAAGGCTTCCAAGATGTTGGAGGTGTACTCTAGGTTCTCCGGCAATACGAGTTGTGGGAAGTATGCGGTGTTCATCCGTGTAGTACGGCATTGTTCCATACGTTCGGGGTTTCGGCCCCAGAGGATGGTTCGTATTCCGTTGTTCTTTTCACGTGCGGTGTCTGCGGTGATTTTAGCAAAAGCGGTGCCCCAGCTACCGGCACCAAGAACAGCAATTTTGTGGATGCTATTGGTGTTTTGGGCTGTGGTAGCTGGGGCAACACTCATGGTTCTCCTAATGTTTTTCTCCGGGTAGTTCGCGCCGTCTGGTGATGGGGTTCCATCGCCCTTCAGGCTCTTTTTCGCCTCGTATGTCTTCTAGCAGTGCGGTAATGGCTGAGACCATACGGTCTGTAGCGATAGTGAGGTCTTCCCTAGTGGGTGCCGCTGCAGGGCTGCTTCCTTGAAGGTCAGAGAAGTCGATAGGGTCACCAATTTTGACCTGCACTTTTTTACGAGGGAAAGGGCGGAACTTACCTGTTGGGGATAGAAATTCTTGGTCTCCCCAATGGGCAATGGGGTAAACCGGAACTCCTGTTGCGAAGGCGAGTCGTGCGGCGCCGGTTCGTGCTGCAATCATCCACCCTTGGGGGTCTTCGGAGAGAGTTCCTTCAGGGTAGATGACCACCGCTCCCCCAGATTCGAGCACGTTTTGCGCGGTCTCTAATGATTTACGCGCGTCGATGGATCCTCGTGCCACGGGGATGTGAGCAAGTTTGCGAAGAATCCAGCCGATGACGGGTGCTCTAAAGAGTGATTCTTTTGCGAGGAATCTGGGTAAAGTTCCGGTGAGGAACACAGGGTAGGCAATCGTAATGGGGTCTACTTCTGAAAGGTGGTTAGAGACGACGAGGTATCCGCGGTCTCGTGGGAGTTTTTCAATTCCCTCAATTTTCAGTCCCATTAAGCAGTGGTAGAGCACTCGTGCACTGTGTCCTAGTACGCGGTATAGTGCGTCACCAGAAGGAGTGGGTTTAAGTCCTGTCAATGCTTGCCGCGGCTGTGAACCTGCCATCTTAGTCGATAACCTCAAATTTTGCGCCAAGGGCGGTGAGCTTGTCACCAAAGTGTTCGTAACCGCGGGAGATAACAGATACTCCGGTGACGTTTGAGGTGCCTTCTGCAGCAAGTGCAGCAATAACGTGAGAGAAGCCACCGCGGAGGTCTGGGACGTTGATGTCTGCACCACGAAGTTTTGATTTTCCGGTGATGATTGCGGAGTGACGGAAGTTCTTATTTCCGAAACGGCATTCGGTAGGTCCAAGGCAGTCGCGGTGAACTTGTACGGTTGCACCCATCTTGATGAGTGCGTCGGTGAAGCCGAAACGGTTTTCGTAGACGGTTTCGTGAAGTACGGAGACGCCTTGTGCTTGGGTCATCGCAACGACGAGAGGCTGTTGCCAGTCTGTCATGAAGCCGGGGTGAACGTTGGTTTCGAGGAAGAGCGGGTTGAGCTCAGTACCGGGGTGGTAGAAGCGGATACCGTCGGTGCGGATGTCGAGGCCACCACCCATTTTGCGGAAGACGTTGAGGTAGGTGCTCATGTCTTTTTGGTGTGCGCCACGGACGAAGATGTCTCCACCGGTTGCAAGAGCGGCGGATGCCCATGATGCTGCTTCGTTGCGGTCTGGTAGTGCGTCGTGCGTGTAGCCTTCGAGACGGTCGGTGCCTTCGATGATGATTTGTCGGTCTGTTTCGACGGTGATGACAGCACCCATTTTTTGTAGGACGGCGATGAGGTCCATGATTTCTGGCTCAACGGCAGCATTTTTAAGCTCGGTTTTACCTTGTGCGAGGACAGCGGTGAGCAGAACTTGCTCGGTGGTGCCTACAGAAGGGTAGTCGAGTTTGATGGTGTTACCTTTGAGACCGTCTTTAGGGGCTTTAATCGAAATGCCGTTTTCTTGCTTATCGATTTTTGCGCCGAAGTCTTGAAGTACTTTGAAGTGGAAGTCTACGGGGCGGTCGCCGATACGGCAGCCGCCAAGGTCTGGGATGAAGGCTTCGCCGAGGGTGTGTAGTAGTGGTCCGCAGAGCAGGATGGGGATGCGGGAGTCTCCTGCGTGCGCGTGGATGTCTGCGTTTTCGGCGCGGGAGACGTTGCTTGGGTCGAGTGTTAGTTCACCGGTTTCGCGGTTGTGTTCGACGGTGACGCCGTGTAGTTCTACGAGGTCGGTAACGACCTTGACGTCTTTGATTTCTGGAACATTGCGCAATAGAGAAGGTGAGCTGCCTAAGAGAGCAGCAACCATTGCTTTAGGTACGAGGTTTTTAGCTCCGCGTACTTTCACTTCACCTACTAGTGGGGTTCCACCTTCAATTCGCAGTGCGCTGATCATATGCTTCCAATCGTATAAGTAAGAACCGGATGTTCTTTATGTGCGAGCGATCCGGCATAGCTTGGTGCTGTGCCTATGTTTTTGGACTCTCGTGTGAAGAGTCGTCCACATAAAACTACAGTGAACTTTACTTAACAATAAGTCATGAGAGCCCTGTCTTTGTGTTTAGTTTGAGTGTTCAATATCAAAAAGCGGTTCTCATGACATTTTTTCACGGGTTTTTAGGGGTTTTGGGTGCTATTCGGTACACTGTGAACTTTATTAAGAGGGTAAAGGTTGTCCCCTTTTATGTTGGCACAAAATGGTGTTACCCATTTTATTGGGTTTTAGGTAGCCATGCTGGACGGTTTTTTTCGTATTCGGTGATGGCGTCCTCGTGTTGGAGTGTGAGCCCGATATCGTCGAGCCCTTCCATGAGACGCCAACGGACGTAGTCGTCGATGTGGAAGGGTACGGTCAGTGCCCCGCAAGTAATGGTTTTGGTTTCAAGGTCTACGGTAATTTCTGCACCGGGTTCGTTATCGAGGGTTTTCCAGATAAGTTCAACGTCGTCTTGACGTACTTGGGCGGCGACCAGTCCTTGTTTTCCGGAGTTTCCGCGGAAGATGTCGGCAAAGCGTGCGGAGATGACGACTTTGAACCCATAGTCTTTGAGTGCCCATACGGCGTGTTCGCGGGAGGATCCGGTGCCGAAGTCGGGGCCTGCAACTAGTACGCTGCCGTTCTTGTAGGGTTCTTGGTTGAGGATGAAGTTTTCGTCTTTGCGCCAGTTGGCAAAGAGTGCGTCGTCGAATCCTGTTTTGGTGACGCGTTTGAGGTAGACGGCGGGGATGATTTGGTCGGTGTCTACGTTGGAGGCGTGTAGTGGTACTCCGATTCCGGTGTGTTTGATGATGGGTTCCATCGGTGTTGTGTTCCTTGTGTGTTGGGCGGCTTTGTTGTGTGGTGTTGGGGTTAGAGGTCGCTGGGGCAGCTGAGTGTGCCGCGGATGGCGGTGGCTGCTGCGACTAGTGGTGAGACGAGGTGGGTGCGCCCACCTTTGCCTTGGCGTCCTTCAAAGTTTCGGTTGGAAGTGGAGGCGCAGCGCTCCCCTGGTGCGAGTTGGTCGGGGTTCATGCCGAGGCACATGGAGCATCCGGCAAAACGCCAGTCTGCACCGAAGTTTTGGAAGATTTTGTCGAGGCCTTCGGCTTCTGCTTGTGCACGTACTTTTTGGGAGCCGGGGACGACCATCATGCGTACACCGGGGGCAATTTTTTGTCCGTTGATAATGTCTGCTGCGGCGCGTAGGTCTTCGATGCGGGAGTTGGTGCAGGAGCCGAGGAAGACGACGTCTACGAGGATGTCTTTCATGGGGGTGCCTGCGGTGAGTCCCATATATTCGAGGGCTTTCGCTGCGGCCACTTTGTCGTTTTCTTCTGCGAAGTCTTCGGGGTGTGGCACGTTGTGTGATAGTGGTACACCTTGCCCAGGGTTGGTTCCCCAGGTGACGAAGGGTTCTAGTTCGTCTGCGTTGATGAAGATTTCCCGGTCAAAAACGGCGCCTTCGTCGGTGGGTAGGGTTTTCCAGTAGGCGAGCGCTTCTTCCCAGTTTTTTCCGGTGGGGGCGTGTTCGCGTCCTTTGACGTATTCGAAGGTGGTTTCGTCGGGGGCGACCATTCCGGCGCGTGCTCCGGCTTCGATGGACATGTTGCACATGGTCATGCGCCCTTCCATCGAGAGTGAGCGGATGGCGGAGCCGCGGTATTCGAGGACGTAGCCTTGTCCTCCGCCGGTGCCGATTTCGGCGATGACGGCGAGGATGATGTCTTTGGCGGTGACTCCTGGTTTGAGGGTGCCTTCGACGTTGATGGCCATGGTTTTGAAGGGTGCTAGTGGCAGTGTTTGTGTTGCCATGACGTGTTCGACTTCTGAGGTGCCGATACCGAAGGCGAGTGCGCCGAATGCTCCGTGGGTGGAGGTGTGGGAGTCACCGCAGACGATGGTCATTCCGGGCATGGTGAGTCCGAGTTGGGGGCCGACGACGTGGACGATGCCTTGTTCGATGTCTCCGAGCGAGTGGATGCGTACGCCGAATTCTTGGGCGTTTTTGCGGAGTGTTTCGATTTGGGTGCGTGAGGTGAGGTCGGCGATGGTGGTGAAGATGTTTTCGGTGGGGGTGTTGTGGTCTTCGGTGGCGATGGTGAGGTCGAGTCTCCGTAGGGGGCGTTGTTCGAGTCGTAGGCCTTCGAATGCTTGGGGTGAGGTGACTTCGTGGACGAGGTGGAGGTCGATGTAGAGTAGGTCTGGTTTTCCGTTGTCTCCGGTGACGACGGTGTGGGCTTGCCATACTTTTTCTGCGAGGGTGCGGGGTGTGTGTATGTGGGCGTCTGGGGTGCTTTCTTTCATGGTTTTTCCTTGTGCTGTGGTGATGTTGTTTATATTTTGTCGAGAAAGAGTGGAACTTTCCATAAAATGAACTTGCATATCACATATTGAGAATGTAATAATTTTACCTACACATGCATAAATATCTATCATGGTGCTGATTATGTAACCTCTACTCATGAAGCCCATCGAGCGTCCCCACGCTACACACTTGGAGGAATCCATGACCAACGACACAACACCAGAACTCAAAACATCCTCAGGGGTAGGAGTTCTCGACAAAGCAGCAGCCATCCTCAACCGACTCGAATCTGGCCCTGCATCCCTCTCCCAACTCGTTGAAGCAACCGCGCTCGCCCGCCCCACCGCACACCGCCTAGCAGTAGCACTCGTCCACCACCGACTCGTCTCACGAGACTCCCAAGGACGATTCGCCCTCGGCCCACGTATTGGCGAGCTCTCCTCCGCCTCCGGCGAAGACCGCCTCATCAGTGCCGCCGGCCCTATCCTCAACAACCTCAGAAACGTTACCGGCGAAAGTTCTCAAGTGTACCGCCGTCAAGGAGACTGGCGTGTATGCGTCGCCTCAGCAGAACGCCCCATCGGACTACGCGACACCATCCCCGTAGGAACACAACTTTCCATGAAAGCAGGCTCCGCCGCACAAATACTCACCGCATGGGAAGAGCACTCTCGACTTCTTGAAGGCCTACGCAACGCACGCTTTACAGCCACCATGTTAGCGGCAGTTCGCAGACGCGGCTGGGCACAATCCGTAGGAGAAAGAGAACGCGGCACAGCCTCAGTTTCGGCACCTGTACACGGGCCAACCGGTAAAGTCATCGCCGCTATCTCTATCTCTGGCCCTATTGAACGTCTCACCCGTCAGCCGGGGCGACTCCACGCAGAAGTTGTCTGCCAAGCAGCAGCACAGCTAACCGACGCGCTACGCAACGCCTCCTAAAACACTACGAGACAAAAAACTACGGCACCCCAAGGGCGTATCTTCCAAGAAACTTTCACAAAGGAAAATACACACCAACAGGGGTGCCGTAGCGTTATCAAAAAGTTTTAGCACACCTCTACATATTCGACGAGGTCTCAGGTTGTAGATTCAATTCATAGCCACGCACCTCATGGATACGGTAGCTAAGCCGCTCTAACTCTTCACGCGCCTCACAAGGGGCCTCAAAGTTCAGCGAACGAATATGCGGAAGATACTTCCACGAATCTTCAATACCAGGTAGCAAGTCACTCATCTGTCCCTTGCTCATAAGACCCCGCGCAAACACATTCAAATGCGCGGTAAATTGCTCAAATCCTTGAGCACGATACCAAGAATTCGCAGGCACATCATCTTGAGTCCACGCTTGAATACGAAAAACACCGGCAGCACGTAAACGTCCACACGCAAACTCAAACATTTTCGTGGCAACACCCATCTGCCGGTATTCTGGCAAAACACCAAGATGCCACATCACACCGCCACGCTCCCCCTCGGTGCTACACACTTGCCCAGCAACTTCTTCATACTCAATATCTAAAAATCCCACAACGTGTTCACCACAAGTAGCAACCACACAGACAGCAGGGTTTTCGTAGAGTTCACGGTAGCGGTGTACGTCGTCAAAATAACTGCAATCTAAAAAGGAAAGGAGACGACAACGCACCCAAGAAAGCTCATCACGCTCTTCATATAAGCGGATAGAAAGCTCCTTCGGTAACGTTATCTCTTGTTCAGGCACGACGGCTCCTCAATATTTTTTAGCGTTGCCCCTGCTCTAAAGATTCACAGAACAAGGCATGTCTGCTGACCTCCGAACGTACAGGATCAACAATGTACTCTTCAGAGACATGGGCAATGTTACCAGCAATCTGACGAGACACTTTTCGCGCATAGAACTTCTGCCCTATCCACGAGAAGAAACGCCCCAATAACCCAACACACAAACCCAAACCAACACCGGTCAACACCAATAATGTGGGGAGCGGGAACGGGAACCCTTCCACATAGGGTGGGGCTGGTAAGCGTAGCTGAAAATATCCGGCACACGCTAAAACGGTAAGCCACAGCAGACCAGCAACCGCACTAAAGAGCGCAAGCCACTGCACCATGTTCAGCAGATGCCACCACCACTGTTTTTTCTGAGCCTGATAGTCAGTAGTGGCAATACACCGTTCAAGCGCTTGAGGAAGTTCTTCTTGACGGGAACGAGCCGCTTCACGAATACTATGACTCCACGGCTGCCCAACCCCTTCCGAAACACTATCTGCAAAACGGCGAATCCCCGAACTCATCACTGACTTTTGCGTCTCATTCATCGGTGGCAACGATGAACGGGTGAGCGTTTTCTCTTCACCAGCACGATGCAAGTTGAGTCGTTTGAGAGGGTCTGGTTTGAATTTGAGCATCCAACGGGTTGCAATCCAACCGGTATGTGCGCTTGCGTGCAGTCGATAAGATTTTTCAGCAACTTTCACAACAGCAGGTGCACCACTAGCCTCATAGAGCGCATGATCTAGCAGACGCACACCGGTGCCGGTCACACCGTCGGGGTATCCTCCGCCGTCGTATTCACCAAGTTTTTGGTGGACGGTATCGAGGTCTGCGTCAATACGTTCTAGAGCCGCTGATTTTTCGGCGGCAACTCGCCCAAGCGCCCCGCGTAACGATTCGATACCACAACCGGTTCGTGCCGAGACCGCCAAGGGTTTGCTCAAGAGTGAACGACTCAGCCCGTCTTCTGCAAGCAAACGTTCAAGAGAGTCAAGAACAGCAGGTATTTCTTCAGCATGTAGCTTATCGGACTGGTTCATCACAGCCATCATGACCGCACCGTGTTCTGCCATGGGTGCAATGAACTCGTGGTGAATGACGGCGTCAGCATATTTTTGTGGATCAAAAACCCAGACAAGCACGTCCACGCACCCTGCCATACGTTCCACGATACGGCGGTTCGCTTTTTCGACGGAGTCAAAGTCTGGTAGGTCAAGGAGGATGAGCCCGCCAGAGCGTTTTTCGGTGGCACTTTTACCGATGGCAGAGCGCACTTTATTCCACAGCCCGTGCGATAGCGGAATATCGGCTTGGTTGAGTGCTTGAACAGCATGTTCGGGGTGGGTGTCCATCACAACGCGGTGTTCTACTTCTAGCCAGTTCAGTAGTTGTTCGCTGCCTTCTTCACCCCAGATAGCTGCTTGCGCGGTGGAGGTGGTGGGTCGTCGTGCCGCGCTAAGGGCAATATCTTCACCAATGACGGCATTGAAAAGGGATGACTTTCCCGAACCTGTTGCCCCAAAGAACCCAATGACGGTGTGTTCTGAGGAGAGTTCTCGGCGGCGTTTAGTGCGGTCGAGAACGTCTTGGGCGTAGGTAAGCGTTTCGGGGGCGACCCTTCCGGCGCCTTGTTCTACAGCATGGTTGAGTGCGTCAACTCTAGCGGAGAGTGTGGTCATGTGGTTTTCTCGTGTTGCGGGCATCGTTTAGCGTCCCCTTTTGAGTTCTTGAGCAACCTGCGCAACAGTGTGTGCGGCTTCCTGCACTTCGTCGGTGGGTGCTCCAAGGTGGTTCTCATCAATTTTTTGAATGAAGGTGGTGGCGTGTTCTGAGAAGATTTTTTGGATACGTAGTTCGAGGTTTTTACGTGCCCCTTGAGCCATACGTCGTACGGCGTCTTCTCCGAAGACTGCTTCAAGGAGTTTAGTTCCAACCACACCAGAACCGCCGGCAATACCGGCCTCAATTCCGGTCAGCCCGCCGGTCATAGAGAAGACAGCAACCATGAGAATAACGGCTGCGGCGTTGATTCCAAGGGAGAGGAAGCGGGCGCGTTGCCGTTTGCCTGCGCCTTCTTCTGTCATCATTTTCATGATGTCTTGTTGCCATTGGCGGATTTCTTCGGCAACAGTTGCGGGGAGGTCTTCAGGGAGTTTTCCGAGGTCTTCTCCGGCAAGGAGTGCTCGCCCTGCGCGTTCTTCGTTCCAGCGGCGTTGCACGTTTTCTGCCGCTTGTGCGCTCTGTTCTACGATCACTGAGTGCAAGCCGACTTCGAGTGCTTGTTCAACGACGATGGCTTGGCTGGGTTTTCCTCTGAAGAAGCCTGAGACTCTATCGCGCAGTCGTCCGATACTGGTTTCGATGTTGCGGAAGAATTCTCCGGTGCCAACGAAGTCTTGCCAGCGTGAGAGTACTTCTCCGCGTAGGAGCGCGCCGTCTTGTGTTGATTCGATAACGTTTTTGACGGCTTGAATATAGGAGTCTTCAACTGCGTAGGTAAGTCGTTGAGCGGTGTCGTGTTGTTGTTCTTGGGCGTGTGCGAGGGCTTCGATACGGGTGGCGGCTGTTCGTATCGCTCCTTCGAGGGTTTGTTGTGCGATGCGGGTGCGTTCTTCGGAGTTTGCGCCGAGTTCGCTGAGCCAGTAAATCAGTGGGGTGATGCTCATGCGTGAGAGCATGCCCTGTTCGTCGCGTTCTTGTTCGTTGACGGTTAGTAGGTGTGCTGGGGTAATTCCGGCACGTTGTAGCATGTGGCGGAGGTCTTCTTCAATTTCTTGTTCTGCGCCTTCTGGTACACGGTTGAGTACGACCGCGATGGTGATGTCGCGTGCGGCGGCTTCGGTGAGTAGTTCCCAGGGTACGGCGTCGGCGTAGCGGTTTGCGGTGGTGACGAAGAGCCAGAGGTCTGCGGCGGAGAGCAGTTGTTTTGCGAGTCGGCGGTTGTCTTCGCTGACGGAGTCTACGTCGGGTGCGTCAATGAGGGCGATACCGGCGGGTATGTTCTCTGTTTGGACGGTGTAGATTTGGTCGGTGAGTGTTGGGTCTGCGCCGACGAGTTTTCCGTCGTGGGTTTGGATGCGTTCGAGGTGTGGCAGGATGCGCTCGGGTGTGAGTGCTGGGGCGTCTTCTTCGCGGTGGATGAGGACGGGTTGGCGTGTGGTGGGGCGTATTGCGCCGGAGCGTGTGATGGGTTGCCCGAGGAGGGTGTTAACTAGTGTTGATTTGCCGGCGCCAGTGGAGCCGCCTACGACGACGGTTAGTGGTGCGTCGAGTGTGGCGAGGCGTGGTAGTACGTAGTCGTCGAGTTGGGTGCGTGTTTTTTTCAGTAGTGCACGGTGTTCGTCGATTTCGGTGGTTTCTAGTGGCAGCGTGATGTTTTCGAGTGTGTCTCGTGCTCGGCGCATGGCGTCGAGTTCTGCTGTGATGTTTGGTGCGGTGCGAGGTGTTGTGTTTGTTTTTTCCACAGCTTTATCTTACCGGCTGTTGGGTGTTCTGCTGTGGTTCTTGGGTGGAGGTTTTTTGTTTGTTAAAACATATAAGAAAAACCCTCCAACCATAGGGTTGGAGGGTTTTAGCCTGTGACCCCAACCGGATTTGAACCGGTGTTGCCGCCGTGAGAGGGCGGAGTACTAGGCCGCTATACGATGGGGCCGTATGGTCTGTGACCTACCTGTGTAGTCTACTAGGTGTTTTGTGTTTGCTACAACTCAAACCATCATGAACTGCATCACAGGGTGATAGGTGTTTTGAAGAGTGCTGTTTTGGGATATAGAAAAACCCTCCAATGAGAACATTGGAGGGTTTTAGCCTGTGACCCCAACCGGATTTGAACCGGTGTTGCCGCCGTGAGAGGGCGGAGTACTAGGCCGCTATACGATGGGGCCGAAAATATTTTCTTCCACGAGGGAAGAAAATATCGCTGGGATACCAGGACTCGAACCTAGAATGACGGTACCAGAAACCGTAGTGTTGCCAATTACACCATATCCCATTATGTACTACTCAGATGAACTCATCTTCGCAACGAGTAATAACTCTATACGAGTTTTTCTACTCACGCAAATTAAAGAACATAGACATGTGTCACATTTTAGCGTTGAAAGGGTACACCCCTTCCATAGCAGGAGCGCCCTCACACCAGTATTGGCATGAGGGCGCGCTCCCCTATTGCCCGCACACATTCAGTGCGCCGTGCAATAGGTGCGGTTGCGTTTTTATGCGCTGAGGTCTGTGTGTAAAGCACGCAAACGATTCAACGAAGATTCTTTACCAAGAATCACCATTGACTCAAACAATGGTGGGCTAACACGCGCACCCGAAATGGCGGTACGCAACGGACCAAACGCCAAACGAGGCTTAATCTCAAGGCCCTCAACAATGGCTTCACGAAGCACCTGCTGAATGTTCTCCGCGGTAAAATCTTCGAGAGGTTCGAGCACATCTAGCGCAGCCTGCAACACGGTGGGGGCAGACTCTTTGAGCTGTTTACGAGCGTCCTCAGCAATAGTGACCTGCTCATCAGCAATGAACAAGAACCCGAGCATACCGGGTGCTTCACCGAGCAGCTGCATACGCTCTTGAACCAGTGGTGCAGCTTCGGTCAAAATGTTCTGCTGTTCTGCTGAAAGCTCTGCAAACGTTTCAACAGGTAGCACTCCCCCCGCATGTAGGTATGGGACGAGTCGGTGGCAGAAGTCTTCGGCATCGAGACGGCGAATATGCGTACCGTTAATGGACTCAGCTTTTTTCACGTCAAAACGTGCCGGGTTAGCGAGAACATCTTTAACGTCGAAGTGTTCTACGAGCTGATCAATAGTGAAAATGTCTTCATCGTGTGAGAGTGACCAGCCAAGCAGGGCAAGATAGTTGAGTAGGCCTTCTTTGATGAAGCCGCTATCGCGTAGCAAGAACAGGTTTGATTCTGGGTCTCGTTTAGAGAGTTTCTTATTGCCTTGACCCATCACGTATGGAAGGTGCCCAAATTCAGGGATAAACTGTGCCACACCAACCTGCACGAGCGCACGATAAAGCGCAATCTGACGTGGCGTGGAAGAAAGCAAGTCTTCGCCACGAAGCACATGGGTAATACCCATAAGAGCGTCATCAACAGGGTTAACGAGGGTGTAAAGCGGTTTGCCGTTGGCTCGAACCACCACATAGTCGGGTACGGTGCCGGCTTTGAACGTGATTTCGCCACGTACGAGGTCATTGAAGGTGATGTCTTCATCGGGCATACGCAAACGCAGAACAGGCTGGCGCCCTTCGGCACGGTATTGCTCTTTTTGTTCTTCAGTGAGGTTGCGGTCAAAGTTGTCGTACCCAAGTTTTGGGTCTTCACCGCGTGCACGGCGACGTTCTTCTACTTCTTCTGGAGTGGAGAAATCTTCATAAACGTATCCGCCATCTACAAGTTTTTTGATGACGTCTTGGTAGATTTCTCCACGTTCTGACTGACGGTAGGGTGCGTGCGGGCCACCGACACCAACACCTTCGTCCCATTCGATTCCGAGCCAGTGCAAGGATTCGAGTACTTGGTTGAAGGATTCTTCGGAGTCGCGTGCAGCGTCGGTGTCTTCGATACGGAAGATGAGTTTACCGCCGGTGTGGCGTGCGTACGCCCAGTTGAATAATGCGGTGCGCACCATACCGACGTGGGGTGTGCCTGTTGGTGAGGGGCAGAATCGTACGCGGGTTTCGGCGGGGTTGTTGAGTTTGACGGTCATATCTGTCATGGGGTGTTTTTACAGTTCTTTCTTAGTCGATACAAGATGGTGAATATACCGCGAACAGTGTGTGTTAGCGGCGAACGATGTTAATCAGTGAGCCGATACCTTCGACTTCAATCTCAATTTCGTTTCCTTCGTGCAAGGTGCCAACTCCTTCGGGTGTTCCACTGAGGATGACGTCGCCGGGTAGGAGCGTGAACATTTCAGATGCTGCACAGACGAGTTCGGTGGCTGAGAAAATCATGTCTGCGGTGGTGCCGTCTTGTTTGAGGTCTCCGTCAATCCACGTTTTGATGGAGAGTGCGTCTGGGTCGAGGTCGGTTTCGATCCATGGGCCGAGTGGGCAGGAGCCGTCGAATCCTTTGGCGCGCGCCCATTGCAGGTCGGTTTGTTGTACGTCGCGGGCGGTGAGGTCGTTAGCGACGGTGTACCCGAAGATGACGTCACGTACACGTTCTGGGGTTACAGATTTGGCGATACGCCCAATGATGATGGCTAGTTCCCCTTCGTAGGAGACGTCTTCGGACCATTCTGGCAAGGTGATGGGGTCTGAAGGGCCAATGACGGAAGTATTGGGTTTGAGGAAGAATTGCGGGCTGGTGGGGGTGTTGTTGCCGAGTTCGGTGGCGTGGTCGTGCCAGTTTCGGGCGGCACCGATGATTTTGGAACGCGGAATGATGGGTGAGAGTAGGCGAACGTCTTGAAGCGGGTAGCTGGTGTTAGAGCGTTCGATTCCGCGGTAGAACGGGTCTCCGAGGAGTTCGGTGATGGTTTCTTCTCCTTCGGCGCCTTCTACGACGCCGAAGTGTAGTTGGTCTTCTTTGGTGTATCGAGCAATGCGCATAGTTTATAGGCTACCGCGTTTGGGGCGTGTGCGCATAGTGCTACGAGTTTTGAGGAGGATTATTCTTCTATATCTTTTTGAATTTTTAGGGCTTTTTGGATGAGGTTTTTGAGGTCTTGGTCTTCTTTGCTATGGTCAGACGGACCAAACTGCCAATCTCTCGTTTGGATAGATTCGATGTTCTGAGCTTTCGCCAGTTGCTCAGCGGTAAGTTCTTTTACCTTATAAAGGCGTGCGTTCTGAAGGTCTGCTCCGAAAAGTTTTGCGCCCCTAAGGTTTGCATCTTGAAGGTGTGCATTCTGAAGGTTTGCGTCCTGAAGGTTTGCGTCTTGAAGGTATGCGCGCTGAAGGTGTGCATCCTCAAGGTGTGCATCCTCAAGGTGTGCGTCCTGAAGGTGTGCGTCCTGAAGGTATGCGCGCTGAAGGTGTGCATCCTCAAGGTGTGCATCCTCAAGGTGTGCGTCCTGAAGGTTTGCGTCCTGAAGGTATGCGTCCTGAAGGTATGCGTCCTGAAGGTATGCGTTCTGAAGGTATGCGCCCTGAAGATGTGCGAACCAAAGGTCTGCGGACCAAAGGTTTGCTTCCTGAAGGTTTGCGTTCTGAAGGTTTGCGTTCTGAAGGTTTGCGTTCTGAAGGTTTGCGCGCTGAAGGTTTGCGCCCTGAAGATGTGCGCCCTGAAGATGTGCGCCCTGAAGATGTGCGCCCTGAAGTTCTGCGTCCTGAAGGTTTGCGTCCTGAAGGTTTCTACCTTGAAGGTTTGCGTCCTGAAGTTCTGCACGCTGAAGGTTTCTACCTTGAAGGTGTACGTCCTGAAGGTTTGCGCCCTGAAGTTCTGCACGCTGAAGGTTTGCGCCCTGAAGATGTGCGCCCTGAAGATGTGCGCCCTGAAGATGTGCGCCCTGAAGTTCTGCGTTCTGAAGGTTTGTGCCCTGAAGTTCTGCGTTCTGAAGGTTTGTGCGCTGAAGTTTTGCGCCCTGGAGTTCTGCGCCCTGAAGTTCTGCGTTCTGAAGGTTTGCGCCCTGAAGATGTGCTCCCCTAAGTTTTGCGCTCTGAAGTTCTGCGTCCTGAAGATGTGCTCCCCTAAGTTTTGCGCCCTGAAGGTGTGCGTCCTGAAGTTCTGCGCCGGTCAAATCCGCATGAGATAAATTAGACCCCACAGGAAAAAACACACTCTTAAAGTTCAACCCCGACAAATCAGCATACTGCAAATCAAAAGGCTCAAAAGACTCTTTATACTCATCAGTATCACTGACCTTCGGAAAAATATCAGCAATAACAGAATTCAAAGTCCTTATCTCAAGAAAAGAACGTTTAGCATGCTCTTTTACCTTCTTAGGAAGAAAAGAAGACTGGACTTGAGCACTATTCTTCTGAGCACATTTTTTAGTTTCGGCATTTTCGTCAGGTGCGGTACCAAAAATCAGTTTCAAAATATTTTTCTGCTGAACCTTCCGCTGAGCCTCAATAATTACAGAGTTCTTCCCCAGTAGCCCCCAGTCTTTATATAGCCCTGCTAACTGGAAGTAGCTTGAAGTGCGCACATTCTCATCGGTGCTATGCCTATTTTTTAGAATCTCATGCAAGCACTCATTAAGATCTTTAATCGTCTCGTTATCGCGCCGAGCGTTCTCTATTTTTTGTTCAGCTTTGCGTCGTTTACGTTCTATCTCAGATTGGATGTTGCGGTTTTGTTCATGGTTTTCGTAGTTTACGGCGACTGTTACAAAAACACCGATAGCACCGATAAGACCAGCAAATACAGTAATAATTCCTTGCTGGATATTTGACCACGTTCCATCATATTTTGACCAGATAAGAGTCCAAATACCGATAGAAATAATAAAGGTGAATAGAGGAACTATGTAGTAAATAATTTTACCAATATAGTTTAGTTTTTCTTTTTGCCTTATAAAGAATAATTGTAGAGTACATCCTATAACACCAAGACATATAATCCGAATGTCACTAAACCAAAACTGCCAGTCAGACCACGGTTTTTGATTTTCTCCACCCCTGCTGGAGAATACCCATATTCCCCCTATAAGAATTCCACTAATCGAGGATAGAAACGCATAGAAAATATAAGACAGCTTTATCTTACTAAAAGCCTTTTTTATCCACAGAACAGGGTTCTCTTTGAAGTTTTCGTACTTTTCTTTTATTGTTTTACGAATTTTTTCTACCATGGTTTTATTTTCTACGTATCAGGCTGACTATTTTTACGTTGTTTTTGGATTTCTAAGGCTTCTTGAATGAGGTTTTTGAGGTCTTGGTCTTCTTCGCTGTATTCACCAGTCAACAAATCCCATTTTCGTGTTTCGATAGATTTGATATTCTGCGCTTGTGCAAGCTGTTCAGCAGTAAGATTTTTTACATTGTAAAGGTTTGCGTTCTGAAGTTTTGCATTCTGAAGGTTTGCGTCCTGAAGGTTTGCGTCCTGAAGGTTTGCGTTCTGAAGGTTTGCGTTCTGAAGGTCTGAGAGCCAAAGGTTTGCACCACAGAGGTTTGCGTTCTGAAGTTTTGCATTCTGAAGGTTTGCGTTCTGAAGGTTTGCGTTCTGAAGTTTTGCATTCTGAAGGTTTGCATACTGAAGATCTGTGACCTGAAGTTTTGCGTTCTGAAGGTTTGCAGCCCAGAGGTTTACCTCCTGAAGGTTTGCACCCCAGAGGTTTGCGTTCTGAAGTTTTGCATTCTGAAGGTTTGCGTTCTGAAGTTTTGCGTTCTGAAGTTTTGCGTTCTGAAGGTTTGCGTTCTGAAGTTTTGCGTACTGAAGATCTGTGACCTGAAGTTTTGCGTACTGAAGGTCTGCACCCTGAAGATCTGCGACAATTAAATCCGCATGAGATAAATTAGACTCCTCAGGAAAAAACACACTACCAAAATTCAGCCTCGACAAATCCGCATACTGTAAATCAAAAGGTTCAAAAGATTTCTTGTCTTCATCGGTGTCGCTGACCTTCGGGAAAATATCAGCAATAACAGAGTTCAAAGTCGTTCTTTCAAGAAAAGAACGAGTATTCTTCTTTTGTTCTTGTTCTCCCTGTGGAACAGTACCAAAAATTAGCTTAAGAATATTCTTCTGCTGAATCTTCCGCTGAGCATCAATAATCTCCGAATTTTTCCCCAGCAGTCCCCAGTCTTTATATAATCCTGCTAGTTGAAAGTAGCTTGAAGCGCGCGCATTATTGTCTTCACTATTATGCCTGTTTTTGAGAATTTCATGCAAACGCTCATTGAGGTCTTTAACAGTGGTGATGTTCCGGTTTTGTTCATGGTTTTCGTAGTTTACAGCGAGTGTTGCAAAAGCACCGATAACACCGATAAGACCAGCAAATACAGTAATAATCCCTTGGCGCACGTCACGCCAATGTTCGTTGCCGTCAGCGGTTGCCCAAATAAGCACCCAAATACCGATAGAAATAATAAAGGTGAATAGAGGAATTATATAGTAAATAATTTTTCCAATATAATAATTAATTCGGTCTTTAATGAAGAAAATCAACGATAGCTGCACGATAGACCCCATACCAGCAAGCCACCAAATGCTATCATCACTAGACCAAAACTGCCAGTTAGACCATGGATCTTGACCTTCTCCACGCCTACTAGAGAATACCCATATTCCTCCTATAAGCATTCCACTAACATAAGATAGAAGCAGATAAAAAATATTAGATAACGAGAAGAATTTTTTTCTACTTCTATGGCTATTTTTTCTAGAAGTTTTAGCATTCATATTAGAATTTTCCTGTAGGTATTAGTTCTAAATATTTTTCTTTTGTTTTTGAATTTCTAAGGCTTCTTGAATGAGGTTTTTGAGGTCTTGGTCTTCTTCGCCATGACCAAGCCCAGCGAGATCCCTGCGGATTTCAATAGATTCAATACCATCAGCCTGAGCAAGCTGCTGAGAAGTAAGCGCTATAGCTTTATAAAGGTTTGCATCCTGAAGTTTCGCGCACTCAAAATCTGTATATTGTAAGGATGCCTCTTCGAAGATTGCACCGCGAAGGATAGCATTGTGAAAAACTGCGTACCAAAGGTGGGCACCTTGAAGATCTGCATCCTTAAGGTTTGCGTCCTTAAAGATTGCGCGGTCTAGGTTTGCGCCGCATAGGTTTGCAGATTCAAGATTTGCACCCTTAAGGTTTACATTCGAGAGGCTTACACCCTCAAAGTTTGTTTGTTGAAGGATTGCACCGGTCAAATGCGCATTAGATAGATTAGACCGCTGAGGAAAGAATACTTCACTAAAAGTCAGCCCTGACAGATTAGCATACTGCAAATCAAAAGGCTCAAAAGACTCCTTATCCTTGTCATAAATATTCGGAAAAATATCAGCAATAACAGAATTCAAAGTCGTTATCTCAAGAAAAGAACGTTTAACATGCTCTTTTACCTTCTTAGGAAGAAAAGAAGACTGGAATTGAGCACTATTCTTCTGAACATATTTTTTAGTTTCGGCGTTTTCGTGAGGTGCGGTACCAAAAATAAGCTTCAAAATATTCTTCTGCTGAACCTTCCGCTGAGCCTCAATAATTGCAGAGTTCTCACCCAGTAGCCCCCAGTCTTTGTACAGCCCCGCTAGTTGAAAGTAGCTCGAAGCGCGTACATCATCATCGCGATCATGCCTATTTTTGAGAATTTCATGCAAACGCTCATTAAGATCTTTAATCGTCTCGCCATCGCGCCGCTCTTGTTCTGTTACATATTGTTGTTCTCGCAACTTACGCTGCTCTTCAAGCTGTTTTTCTACATTTTCTGCTTGAGAGATACGGTTTTCTTCATGATTTTTATAATTGACTGAAACCGTTGCGAGAACACCTACCGCGGCAACAAGACCCGTAAATCCAGTGATAATCTCTGAGCGCACATCACGCCACTGTTCATCGCCACCATAAGTTGCCCAAATGAGCACCCAAACACCGATAGAAATAATAAAGGCAAATAGAGGAACTATATAGCAAATAATTTTACCAATATAGTTTAGTTTTTCTTTCTGACTTATAAAGAATAATTGTAGAGCAAAACCTATAACACCAAGACATACGACACGAATGTCACTAAACCAAAATTGCCCGTCATACCGTGATGTTTGATTTTCTCCACCCCTGCTGGAGAATAACCATATTTCTCCTATAAGAATCCCACTAATTAAGGATGGCAACGCATAGAAAATATAAGACAGCTTTATCTTACTAAAAGATTTTTTTATCCACAGAATAATATCCTCTTTAAAAGTTTTAATCTTACCTTTAAAGTTTTCGTACTTTTCTTTTATTGTTTTACGAACTTTTTCTAACATGGTTTTATTTTCTAAGTATCAGGCTGACTATTTTTATGTTGTTTTTGGATTTCTAAGGCTTCTTGAATGAGGTTTTCGAGGTCTACGTCTTCGTCGCCAGGTTCTTCGTATTCACTTCTAGTAAACCAAATCGGTTCTCGTGTTTTGATAGATTCGATGTTACGAGCTTGCGCAAGCTGCTCAGCGGTAAGTTCTTTTACCTCATAAAGGTTTGCGTTCTGAAGGTTTGCGTTCTGAAGGTTTGCGTCTTGGAGGTCTGCATCTTGGAGGTCTGCGTTCTGAAGGTTTGCGTTCTGAAGGTTTGCGTTCTGAAGGTTTGCGCGCTGAAGGTTTGCGCGCTGAAGGTTTGCGCGCTGAAGGTTTGCGCGCTGAAGGTTTGCGCGCTGAAGGTTTGCACCTTGAAGGTCTGCGCGCTGAAGGTTTGCGTCCTGAAGGTTTGCGTCCTGAAGGTTTGCGTCCTGAAGGTTTGCATACTGAAGGTTTGCATACTGAAGGTTTACCCTCTGAAGGTTTACCCTCTGAAGGTCTGCACCCTGAAGGTTTGCGTCCTGAAGGTTTACCCTCTGAAGGTTTACCCCCTGACGATTTACCCTCCGAAGGTTTGCCCTCTGAAGGTTTACCCTCTGAAGGTCTGCACCCTGAAGGTCTGCACCTTGAAGTTTTACTCTCTGAAGGTTTACCTCCTGAAGGTTTGCATCCTGAAGGTTTGCACCCTCAAGGTCTGCGTCCTGAAGGTTTACCCCCTGAAGATCCGCACGCTTAAGGTTTGCACCTTGAAGGTTTGCATCCTGAAGGTCCGCACGCTTAAGGTTTGCACCTTGAAGGTTTGTGTCCTGAAGTTTTGCATGCTGAAGGTTTGTACCTTGAAGGTTTGCACCTTGAAGGTTTATATTCTGAAGGTCTGCACGTTGAAGGTCTGCACCATTTAAAACTGTCCCAGTTAAAACTGCATCTGTTAGTATCACAGTAGTTAAATCGACTTTAGTAAGATCTGCCGAAGTCAGATTTATATCTTTTGCTACCACATCTTTCAAAATTGCCTTTGACAAGTTTGTCTCAGTTAAATCCGCTTCAGTTAAATCTGCACCAGTTAAATCTGCGCCAGTTAAATCTGCTTTCACCAACCTTGCTTGACGTAATTCCACGTTAGTTAGATTTGCTTCAGTTAAATCTGCGCCAGTTAAATCTGATTTAATCAATATTGCGTCAGATAAATAAATACCAGACATTTTAGCATTAGACATCTTAGTGTCAGATAAATCAAATCCGTTTAATTTAGCTTTTTCTGCACTTAAGTTAACTAGATATAAACCACTTAAGTCTTTGTTGATTTCACTAGAAAAATCTCTTCCATGTAAATCCAGATCATTCCACTTTATTTTTTTCTTGAGAAGCTGAGACAAGCTCTTCTTAGATAAACTTTTAACCACTATAAAAAAAGATTTATTATTATCAACCATTTCACACACAGGCGCCCCATACCAACGTGCTTTATCTAGGTTTAGCACTGAAGCATAGTGTCTGCCACTGTCCTCATCGCCAATATTTATTCCCGCTATCTCGGCACAATCAAAATTTGTATCTACCAGTGTAACGCTCGTTAAATCTACGCGAGTTAAATTAGCACGAGTTAAATTAGCACGAGTTAAATTAGCACGAGTTAAATTAGAATCGGTCAAATCAGCATCGGTTAAATCAGCATCGGTTAAATCAGCATCGGTTAAATCAACTTCAATAAGTTCAGATTCAGCAAGAATTGCGTTTTTAAAATTTTTCATGTTAATCCCCATTTAAAATTTAGTATCCTTATCAGCTTTTATCCCTCTTAGATTAGCGCTCTCATAGGACGAGCCACTTAAATCAGTTCCAGTTAAAATAGCTCCTGAAAAATCAGCTCCTGAAAAATCAATATTTTTTAAAGAACGTTCAGAAAAATCTAATTTAGAAAAATTCATATATTTAAAGTCGAATAAATCTAAACTAGCCAAATCATCGTTTTCGCCTTTGATACTTTTAGAATCTTCAGTTCTCTTTGGAAAAATATCAACAATCACTGAATTCAAATTTCTGATTTCGAGAAAAGAACGAGAAACCTTATCTTTAGAACGAAAAGGGTATTGAAGTGAACCTTGTCTGTTATTATTCTCGTGTTTTTTTTCCTTGAGTGAGGCGCCGAAAATAAGTTTCAGAATGTACTTCTGCTGAGTAGCCCGTTGCTTCTTGATAATTTCGGAGTTCTTCCCGAGTAATTCCCAATCTTTATGCAGTCCAGCTAACTGAAAATAACTCGATGCGCGTACTTTCTCCTCTTTGCTATTTCTGTTTTCAAGAATATTATGTAAACGCTCATTCAAGGCTTTAATAGTCTCATAGTCACGTTTATCATTCTCTATCTTTAAGTCATTTTTATGTTTTTTCTCATTAGTTTTATAGTTCACAATAAGCGTTAAAAGTGCAAAAGTACCACCAACAATACCTGCAACACCAGTAATAATATTAGGAGTTAGTTCCTGCCATTCCTTTATTCCGCTAGTATTTGCCCAGACTACCAAACAAACACCAACCGAAATAATACATAGGACTATAGGAGAAACGTATCTACATAACTGTTGGATAAACTGTTGAGGAGGTTCTTTGGAAAGAAAACACCATTGAATACCACCACAGAAAATTGTTATTATGCCCAATAAAAGTAAAAGACAATAGGGATATTCACGAGGTTGTAGACCCAAGAACACAAAAACAATAAGACCAGAAGATAATAGACCAGTTAGACCGGACATAAAAGAATAAACAACTTTAGTAAGTTTAGACAGTGTTTCCAGTTTTTCCTCACTTTGAGGTTGGTTCGATTCTTTACTCATATGGATGTCCCTCGTAGTTACTTCTTTCCAAGCACTAGTCCAGACAAACCAATGCTACAGATGTATTTATTATCAAAATTATGAACTAGAAATAATTATCGCCCACCACCAGCAAAAACACCACATATTTTCACCAATATGACGCATAAAAATGTGGTGTGCCCTTGCCACCCCTTCAGTCACAAGAACACACCACAAACCTCACACAGCACCCTCCCCCAGCAGAAGGGTGCTATTACTATTTTTGGGTGTTATACCAAACGTGTTAACCAACCATGACGGTCCTCAACCACACCAGTCTGAATACCCACCAGCTCCTGACGCAAACTCAACGTCACCTCACCAGCAGCACCATCACCAGGGGCAGCAATCACACCATCAGCAGACTTCAACGCACCCACAGGAGAAATCACCGCAGCAGTACCACACGCAAAAATCTCAGAAATAGCGCCAGAAGCAACACCCTCACGCCACTGATCAAGAGTAAACTTACGCTCCTCCACCGTCATGCCACGGTCTTTCGCCAACTGAATAATCGACTGACGAGTCACACCCTCAAGAATGGTGCCTGTCAGCTCAGGGGTCACCAGCTTATTTTCATCACCAAAAACAAAGAACACGTTCATGCCACCCAGCTCCTCAATCGCGTCATCACGGTGAGGATCTTTAAAAATGACCTGCTTGCAACCATGCTGTTCACCCTCAAGTTGAGCAATCAACGACGCAGCATAGTTACCGCCACACTTAGCGGCACCCGTACCACCCACACCAGCACGCGCATACTGGGTGGACAACCAAATATCTACCGGCGCAACCGTACCAAAATAGTTGCCCACCGGAGAACCAATCACCAAATACTTCACCTCATGGGCAGGGCGAACACCCAAATACGCCTCGGTAGAAATCATGAATGGGCGCAAATAAAACGCCTCACCCTCACCGCGAGGAACCCACTCACGGTCAATGCTCACCAGCTGTTTCAAAGACTCTACAAAAAGCTCTTCGGGTAGTTCTGGCATGGCAAGGCGACGAGCAGAACGCTGCAAACGTTGAGCGTTAACTTGCGGGCGGAACGTCCAAATAGAACCATCGGCATGACGGTACGCTTTAACGCCCTCAAAAATTTCTTGCCCATAATGCAACACGCAAGAAGCAGGGTCAAGGCTCAACGGTGCGTACGCGCTCACCCGCGCGTTAGACCACTCGCCGCCGTCAGCGTATGTGCCTTTCCAGTCAATGCTGACCATGTGGTCAGAGAAAAAGTCACCAAAACCAGGGTTAGCGAAGACTTTTTCGCGGTCAGCTTCGGTAGCTGGTGAAGGGTTGGGTTCAATACTAAAAGTTAAAGACATCGTCGTTTCTCTTCTCTCAAATTATTCTTCATGCCACACCGGCAGTTAGTCTGCTCGTGTGAGGGGTTGTAGGTTCTTCACGTTCACAAGCGGAGGACGCCCTGTGCGAAGTGCCTCACATGCGGTGTGTTCTCTCTATCAAAGCACACCGCACCTACTCAACACTAGATTTTCTCTAAAGCCGTCACAATATCTGCACCAATCACATCCGTGCCACGGGCCTGACCAGTATGTTCTGCCAAGTCATGCTCCACTGCCTGTTCAATACGCACCGCAGAATCCTCTAACCCAACATGGCGTAACAACATGGCAGCAGCAAGAATCGTTGCCGTAGGGTTCGCAACATTCTGCCCCGCAATATCTGGTGCAGAACCATGCACCGGCTCAAACATGGACGGGTACTGCCCCGAAGCATTAATATTTCCGCACGCCGCATACCCAATACCACCGGTAATAGCACCAGCCTGATCAGTCAAAATATCACCAAAAAGGTTATCGGTTACTATCACATCAAAACGTGACGGGTCAGTTGTCAAAAAGATAGTTGCCGCATCCACATGGCAATAATCCACGCTCACCTGCGGGTATTCGGCACTCAACTGTTCTAAAGTGCGAGTGTATAAACCGCCAGCATGCACCAGCACATTATTCTTATGCACCAGCGTCAGCTTCTTGCGTTCACGCCGTGCCGCCAGTTCAAAGGCATAACGCATTAGCCGTTGCACACCATACGCCGTGTTCACCGACACTTCGGTTGCAATCTCAGCATCCGTACCAGCACGAATCACACCACCATTACCCACATACGGGCCTTCAGTGCCTTCACGTACCACCACAAAATCAATGTCACCAGGGTCAGCTAAAGGAGAGCTCACACCCGCAAATAGTCGTGAAGGGCGCAGATTAATAAAATGGTCAAACGAAAACCGTAATTTTAGGAGAATCTCACGTTCAATCAGCCCAGAAGGCACCTGAGCAGAACGAGGGTCGGCACCTACCGCACCAAAAAGAATCGCATCATGCCCACCTAGTTGCGTCAACATCTCGTCAGTGAGAGTTTCGCCGGTGGCAAGCCAATGCTCTGCACCTAAAGAATACGTAGTTTTGGTGAGGGTAAAACCGTCTCGTGTAGCAACAGCGTCAAGGACGCGTTCTGCTTGTGCCACAATTTCTGGGCCGATACCGTCGCCCGGAATAATCGCAAGGTTGAGGGTGCGTTGTTCAGTCATACTACTTAAAGTAGTACGCCGGTTCGTAGCATGGCAGAATACCCACCCAACGTTTCATAATATGAAACAGCACGAACCGGCGCACCCACACGAAGTAAAAAACTACACCCTAAAAATCAGCACCAAGACACTGCACAATATACTCCTGCACCGTCTGAACACTACACGGCATATCCTTCACACGACGCTCAGCCTCAAGAATAGAGGAAAAACGTTCAGGAACCTCCGGCTCCGTACCAGTCGCCTCATAAATCGTCTCAGCAAACTTCACCGGCAACGCCGTCTCAAGGCACACAATCGGAGTAGACACCTGCTCACGAAGCCCGCGAGCAACCTTCACACCGTCTGCCGTATGCGGGTCAAGCAGCACACCGTAGCGTTCATAACAATCACGAATCACCGCAATACGATCCTCATGAGTAGACTTCCCAGAAAGGAAACCATAACGGCCACTCACCTCAGAGAACGCCTCATCATCAGCAAGGCAGAACCCGCCAGAAGCAACAGCCGTACCAAATAACTCCCCAACCCTTGCCGAATCACGGCCCAACACATCAAAGATAAAACGCTCAAAGTTCGATGCCCGAGAAATATCCATCGACGGGCTAGAGGTCTTATACGTATCAGCCGAAGAACGCACACGGTACTGCCCCGTACGGAAAAACTCGTCTAATACGTCATTCTCGTTGGTTGCAACGATAAGACGGTCAATAGGTAGCCCCATCTGACGGGCAATATGACCGGCACAAATATCACCAAAATTACCGGTTGGTACGCAGAACGAAACACGCTCAGTGTTCTGGTCGGTAAGGCGAATCCAACACGAAACGTAGTACACAATCTGAGCCAGAAGACGAGCCCAGTTAATCGAATTGACCGCACCAATACGGTACTTCTCTTTGAACGGCGCGTCAGCAGAAATTGCTTTGACAATATCCTGACAATCATCAAAAACACCATCGAGCGCAATATTAAAAATGTTCGGCTCATCAAGACCAAACATTTGAGCCTGCTGAAACTCTGTCATACGTCCAGCAGGAGTCAGCATAAAAACGTTAATGTTCTCACGACCACGCATCGCATACTCGGCAGAAGAACCCGTATCCCCCGAGGTTGCACCCACAATGCTCATGCGTTCGCCACGGCGTGCAAGCTCATATTCAAAAAGCTCACCCAAAAGTTGCATTGCTATATCTTTAAACGCCGCCGTTGGCCCCTGAGACAAATGCCCCAAGAAAATACCGTCTTCTAACGTAGAGACAGGAACAATCTGCTCATCAGAAAACTTAGGGTACGTGTAGGCGCGGGCTGTGATGGCACGAAGATCCTTGGCAGGAATATCGTCCACAAACAGTAGAAGCACCTCAGCAGCAAGTGCCGCATACCCTTCGGTGTTAAGGACGGTACGCCAACGGGTCAAGGTGGCATCATCAAGCTGTGGGTATTCGGTGGGTAGGTAAAGCCCACCATCAGGTGCTAGCCCGCTAAGAAGAATATCGGTAAAACGGGCAGGAGTTCGGGTGGTATCTCGCGTCGATATGTACTGCATAGTCTCAAGTCTAGGGGTTTTTATCAGGTTTATGGGTTCTCTTATCTCTATCGGTGAGATATTGCGTTGCATGTCGTGAGGTTACACGCCCCTTGCAAGAGCCACTAACCGTGTGCAGTAGCAGAAGCACCCGCTGAGGCAGTATCAGGCTGTGCCGTAGTATCTGTCATGCTGCTACTTGGTGTTGGAGAAGGCTGTTCAATCGGAGAAGAATTCTGAGGATTCTCACGGTCATGAGCAACATTCTCTAACGCTCGCTGGTGAATCTTTTTAATCTGAGAAGACACCTGCTTAAGACGCTGATACACCGCCTCATAATACCCGTTCTCAATATCATGAGTTTTCTGATCATAACTAATATCGGTACGGCATCGGGCGTCAGCTTGCGCAATATCTTTTTGTTGCTGCTCAGTACTAGAAGACGCTACATCTTCTGCAGCCTCTACCGTATGCAAATCAGCATACCCAGCTTTTTCCATGCACGCAGACCACTGTTCCACCAGTTTTTGATAGTCCTTATCCTGATGGACATCATCACGAATAGTCTGCGCAAAAGTAGGTGCTAATAAGGCAACATTCATGCCATCTTGAACGGTGCCATAAATATACTGGTAGCTTTGCGCCATGCACCCGTCACGAGGAATATCCCCACTGTGATAGTCCATAAAATCGGTGCTAACCGTACCATTTTGAGCATCCCCAAAGAACGCCGCTTTACCAGCCGTATCATAGTGTGCTTGCGCTAATTCTTGTGAGCTTGGACGGTAGCCACGTTCGCTAATTTCTTGTGCTGTCAGTCCCCCAGCAAAAGATATTTTAAGTTGGTATTCTCGTGCTGGTTCTTCGTACACTCCGCCACGTGCTTGCACGCATCGTGCCGTAAATTTACGGCGTGCCTGTTCTGCTTCGTGAGGAGGGAAAATCCACTCTTTAAGTTCGTTGAGGTGTTCTTCTTGAGCTGGAGTATATTTCAGTTCTTCAAAATTTTGTGGTGGCGGTGTACAACCAGTTAAAACCGTTAGTACAATAGTAGACAGGATGATAAGGCTTCGTTGTGAAGTCTTAGGGTTTTGGGACACGCTCACTCACTCTCAAAAATTTTTACTATCTTAGTATAGTGACAAACTCATTCCGAAACATACTACTCACACCCATAGAAAGGGTGCTTTAGGCAATACCTATGCACAATACACCAGATTTTTCGTCCTCTCGTCGAGGTTTGTTCCGTATGGGCGCACTAGGTGGCGCTGTCGCTGGGGCAACTGTTCTCACAGCCCGCAGTGTTGCACCCGCACAAGCTGCACCTACGGCACACAACTTCCCTGAGAAGTTCATCTATCCGGCTATTGCAGGCCCCTCCTTAGCGTTATGGGGTAGCTCCTCTATTGAGGGGGCACGAGCCACAGAAGGTGTTGTTGCCGGTTACGATGTGCGCCTGAGCACCCTACTCACCCGATACCTTCAAGTACCCGTCCTCAACTTTGGTCAAGGCTCCGAAACCTCCACCAACATTCTGGCGCGTCGAGGTGCACCACGGTTCACCATGACACTCAAATTCCCTGAAGACCTCATCCCCGCAGAAGGTTCTGTCACCGTACAACAAACAGAATCTACCGCCATCGAATGGAATGACGCCTCCTACTACCCCGGCTATGTTCAAGACATCCCCGGCACATTACAAGCCATCAAAGGCGCACCCGGCTCATATACGTTCACACGCACCATCGCCGGAGAACCACGCTACGCACCCGCAACAGTAGCTAAAGCCTCAGTATTTTCCTCTTATCAGCAGATGATTTCTTATTCATCGCACCACCTTGTGCAAATAGGACGCAACAACATCACCGAACTCGACCGCATCAAAGAGCACACCCAAATCGCTGTTGATATGGCACCAGAACGCACCATCATTCTCGGGCATTTCGCGGTAGATGGAGACGGCCCCGACTCAGGGCGCGCCAAAGCAGTTCGCGCATACAACGAGTGGGGACGTCAAACCTACGGTAACGCATTCATCAACCCCCAAGAATACCTACGAGAAGTCACCCAACAACCATGGCTACGCTACGGCGACTTGAACGGCTCTGGGGTGTGGAACAGCAAAGAAGACGCCGACGACTACCAACAAGGCAGACTCCCCCGCTCCCTCTACGCCACCGACGGTATTCACCTCAACGGCTGGGGCTATCTCGCATTAGCCCGACAAATTCAAGCTGTAGTCACCGAACTCAAATGGTTTAGCGCCTAAACCCCACATATTAAAAGTATGGTGTCTCTCATGTTCTAGAACATGAGAGACACCATACTTTCTACGAGCTTTCTATTGCCAGCACTTTACTCTTTATCGTCCTCATAACGAGGGAACACAGGAGAAGGCTTCGGCAACTGAGCACCAGCAACCAGCACCTGATCAAAGAAACTAAAAGTACGCTCCGACTCGGCAACACCCAAAAGGTCAAGCATTTTAGACATCGACTCTGGCATCACCGGCTGAACCAACAACGCCACACGACGCAACGTCTCAGCTGTCACATACAAAACAGTGTTCATGCGTTGCGGGTCAGTCTTCTTCAACTTCCACGGCTCTTCAGCAGTGAAATAACGGTTACAATCAGCAACAACTTTCCAGATACTCTCCAACGCACGGTGGAAAGCCTGCTCCTCAAAATCAGCACGCACACTCTCATATAAAGCAGCAGCATCATCAAGCATCTTCTGGTCAGTATCCGAGAACTCACCAAATTCAGGAACACAACCGCCACAATTCTTTGCAATCATCGACAAAGAACGCTGCGCCAAGTTTCCTAAATCATTCGCCAAATCAGCGTTAATACGGTTCTTAATAGCCTCAGGAGAATACGAGCCGTCCTGACCGAAAGACACCTCACGCAACAAGAAGAAACGGAACGGGTCAAGACCAAACGTCTTCACCAAATCAGCAGGGCCAACCACGTTACCAACAGACTTCGACATTTTCTCACCATCAACGAGCAAGAACCCGTGCGCAAAGACACGCTGTGGTAGCTCAATACCAGCAGACCACAAGAAAGCAGGCCAATAAATAGCGTGGAAACGAGAAATGTCCTTACCAATCATGTGAACGTTAGCAGGCCAATACTTTGTGAACATCTCGCTATCAACGTCGGGGAAGCCTACACCTGTCAAATAGTTGGTGAGAGCGTCAACCCACACATACATCACATGTCGATCATTACCGGGGACAGGAACACCCCAGTCAAAAGTTGTGCGAGAAATAGAAAGATCGTTCAATCCCCCACGAATAAAGCTTGCTAGCTCATTACGACGAGTCTCAGGATAAATAAAACCTTCATTCTCATATAGTTCAAGCAAACGATCCTGATACTTAGACAATCGGAAGAAATACGACTCTTCTTCCGTCCACTCCACCTCAGTGCCAGTCGTCTTCGCATAACGCTGACCGTCACGAAGCTCCGTCTCGTCCTCCGCATAATAGGCTTCATCACGCACAGAATACCAGCCAGCATATTTATCAAGATAAATATCGCCATTTGCTTCCATACGCTTCCAAATAGCCTGTGAAGCCTCATAATGGTCTGCGTCAGTAGTACGAATATAACGGTCATACGAAACGCCCATCATATCGTCCATCGCACGGAAACGAATAGCGTTCTGATCAGCAAGCTCTTTAGCGCTCATACCAAGCTTAGCTGCAGTAGTCTGCATCTTCTGACCGTGCTCATCAGTACCAGTCAAAAAACGGACGTCATAACCGTCAAGACGTTTAAAACGCGCCATGGCGTCAGTGGCAATATGTTCGTATGCGTGACCAATATGAGGGTCACCATTCGGGTAAGCAATAGCAGTGGTGATGTAATACGGGGTTGAACTCATACCCATTACTTTATATGGCGCTACAGATAAAACGGAACTTTTCACAGTCTTTATCCATAAATAGCCCATAATTCACATCAATATACAACAGCACCACCAACACAAAGAAGGGGTGAACACCCAAAATGGTGCCCACCCCTTCTACTGCTAACGCTTAGCTATTGTGCAAGGTTCACACACGCAGCACGTGAAGCATTCACAATATTCTTAATGCTATTGACCACTTCTGCACTAGGAGCAGAATCAAGCGCCAACACAGCCACCGCCTGATCGCCCTTATCCCCGCGAGAGACCTGCATACCAGCAATATTGATTGACGCCGTACCCAAAAGCGTACCCATCGCAGCAATCATGCCCGGGCGATCTTCATACTCAAGGATGAGCATATAATCCGTAATCGGAATCTCAAGGTCATAGCCACCAATATTTGTCAGCTTCTCAACAAGTTTAGGACCAGTAACCGTACCCGAAACTTTAACAGTGCTACCTGATGCAAGTACCGCCGAAAGAATCGTCTCATTACGGAAGTATTCTGTCTCCTCAGTAGTAGTAAGCTCCACCTCAATACCACGTTGTTGAGCAATCATCGGCGCATTCACATAAGACACCTTCTCCGAAACAACATCAGTGAAGACACCCTTCAACGCCGAAAGCTTCAACGAAGTCACATCTTTTGTAGCAATTTCTCCAGCAACCTTAACCTCAACATGAGTCATCGCCTCACCACTGCTAAGCGCCGTCACAATACGCCCAAGCTTCTCAGCCAAAGGCACACCTGGGCGCACATCCTTATCGATAGCGCCACCGGCAACGTTAACAGCGTCAGGCACAAGGTCACCTTCAAGAGCAAGACGCACCGAACGAGCCACCGACACACCAGCTTTTTCTTGAGCCTCCGCAGTAGACGCACCCAAATGCGGAGTACACACCACGTTCGGCAGCTCAATAAACGGAACGTTCTTTGCAGGTTCTTTCACGAACACGTCAATAGCGGCACCAGCAATCTGGCCAGAACGCAACGCAGTATCTAACGCAGCCTCATCAATAAGCCCACCACGAGCAACGTTAATGACGTAGGCGGTGTTCTTCATCTTCTTAAAAGACTGCTCATTAATCATGCCCATAGTCTCTGGTGTACGTGGCATGTGAATCGTCAAAAAGTCAGCACGCTCTAATAGTTCATCTAGCTCAACGAGTTCAACACCCATGGTTGCTGCACGAGAAGAGGTCACAAACGGATCGTACGCGATTAATTCGGTACCAAAACCTTTAAGACGTTCTGCAACGAGACTGCCGATACGTCCCAAACCAATAATGCCAATAGTCTTTTCGTAAAGTTCTACACCAGCATATTGCGAGCGCTTCCATTGGCCTTCTTTCATGGAGGCAGATGCTGGTGCGATGTTACGTGCTAGTCCGAGGATGTGTCCGACGGTGAGTTCTGCGGCGGAGATGACGTTTGAGGTGGGTGCGTTGACGACCATTACGCCGGCGGCTGTTGCTGCTTTGATGTCGACGTTGTCGAGTCCTACTCCGGCGCGTGCAATCACTTTGAGGTGTTTTCCGGCGGCGATGGCTTCGGCGTCGACGTGGGTTGCTGAGCGGATGAGGATGGAGTCAACGTCGGCTAGTGCTTTGAGTAGTTCAGGGCGGTTGGTTCCATCGACGGTTCGGATGTCGAAGTCGGGGCCGAGTGCTTCGATGGTTGCTGGGGAGAGTTCTTCTGCGATGAGAACGACGGGTTTATGAGTCACGAAAATGTTCCTTAAGGGGTATTCAAGGCAGTCTTGAAGGGGCGGTACCGTTCACCCGATACGGCGGTAACGCTCATGGTATGTTGGTGAGCTTTTGCGCTCATTTTGTTGTGGAGGCGGTGCTGTCAGTTCACCCTGACGGCCAACAGCGCCGGTTAGTAGACTATCTTACCGTTGAGTTTCTTGATGGTGCTACTGTGTCTTAGCCGTTACGTGGGATGTTGCCAAGACCATGAGTAGAGCCGATGAGGGCGGTGGCTCTCATCGGCTCTACTTTTTGGGGTGTTTATGGTGTGTTAGCGTTGGGTGCTTCCGTCGGTGTAGTCGTCTTGGACTTTGTTCCATGAGAAGAGTTTGCGTAGTTCACGTCCGGTTGCTTCGATGGGGTGAGCTTCGCCTTTGGCACGTAGTTCGAGGAATTCTTGTGCGCCGTTGGCTTGGTCGTCCATGAAGCGTTGTGCGAAGGTTCCGTTTTGGATGTCGTTGAGCACTGCTTTCATGTGTTCTTTGGTTTCTGGTGTGACGACGCGTGGGCCGGAGACGTAGTCGCCGTATTCTGCGGTGTCGGAGCAGGACCAGCGTTGTTTGGTGATTCCGCCTTCGTTGATGAGGTCAACGATGAGTTTGAGTTCGTGGCAGACCTCAAAGTAGGCGATTTCTGGTTGGTATCCGGCTTCGGTGAGGGTTTCAAAACCGTATTGGATCAGTTGTGATACGCCGCCGCAGAGTACTGCTTGTTCGCCGAAGAGGTCGGTTTCGGTTTCTTCGGTGAAGGTGGTTTCGATGACGCCTGCACGGGTTGCGCCGAGGCCTTTTGCGTAGGATAGTGCTAGTTCTTGGGCGGTTCCGGATGCGTTGACTTCAACGGCTACGAGTGCTGGTACGCCACGTCCGGTTTCGTATTCGCGGCGTACGGTGTGGCCGGGGCCTTTGGGTGCGACCATGGCGACGTCGACGCCTTGTGGTGCTTGGATGTAGCCGAATCGGATGTTGAATCCGTGTGCGAAGAAGAGTGCGTCGCCTTCTTCAAGGTTGGGTTCGATGTCTTGGGTGTAGACCTGTGCTTGTACTTGGTCTGGGGTGAGGATCATGATGACGTCTGCGTCTGCGGTTGCTTCTGCAACGGTCATGACGGTGAAGCCTTCTGCTTCTGCTTTGGCTCGTGATTTGGAGCCTTCTGCTAGGCCGATGCGTACGTCGACGCCGGAGTCGCGCAGGTTTTGTGCGTGTGCTTGGCCTTGGGAGCCGTAGCCGATGATGGCGACGGAGCGTCCTTGGATGATGGATAGGTCTGCGTCATCGTTGTAGAAGATTTTTGCTGCCATGAGAGGTGTTCTCCTTGGTGTTAGTGTGTGGTGACT
Organism: Rothia sp. P13129; assembly: GCF_048512865.1. Classification (NCBI taxonomy): domain Bacteria; kingdom Bacillati; phylum Actinomycetota; class Actinomycetes; order Micrococcales; family Micrococcaceae; genus Rothia; species Rothia sp. P13129. The sequence goes on along the minus strand of NZ_JBLXYA010000003.1, from coordinate 117,246 downwards.
GTTCTGGTGTTGAGCAGTCATATCTAAAAATTTGTGTCGGGGTGTGCCCGTGTTGGGGTGCCCCTGTGGTGGTGAGCGGTTTAGCTTCTGAGGGCTTTTTCGCTCATGGAACGTGGCCCACGTGCGAGTCCGAGTGTTCCGGCTCGGATAATTTCTCGGATTCCGAAGGGTTCTAGCACGTCGAGTAGGGCGCTGAGCTTTTCGGCGGATCCGGTTGCTTCGATGATGACGGACTCTGTAGAGACGTCAACCACTTGGGCGCGGAAGAGGTCTGCTGCTTGGGTGACTTGCAGACGTGTTTGTGCGTCAGCTTTAACTTTGACCATGATGTGGTCTCGTTGCACTGAGGTTTCTGGTGTGAGTTCAACAATTTTGAGGACGTGAATGAGTTTATTGAGCTGTTTGGTCACTTGCTCTAATAGGTTTCCTTCGGCGTCTACCACAATGGTAATACGTGAGATGCCGGGAACTTCTGTATTACCGACGGCGAGGGACTCAATGTTGAACATTCTTCGGGCGAAGAGTCCGGAGACTCGTGCCAGCACGCCGGGTTTGTCTTCGACTAAGACGGAGAAAGTGTGGCGACTCATGGCTTAGTCCTCTCTTTCAAAGATGGGTGAGGTGTCTTTGGCGATTTGGATGAGGTCGTTGGAGACTCCGGTGGGCACCATGGGCCAGACCATGGCGTCGGGGCTGACGGTAAAGTCTACGACGACGGGGCGGTCGTTGATAGCTAGTGCTTGTTGGATGGTTGCGTCAACGTCGGCGTCTGATTCGCAGCGTAGTCCGACGCAACCGTAGGCTTCTGCTAGTTTGACGAAGTCTGGGATGCGTACGGTGCCGGCTCCTGTGTTGAGGTGGGTGTGTGAGTAGCGTCCGTCGTAGAAGAGGTTTTGCCATTGGCGTACCATGCCCAGTGAGGAGTTGTTGATGATGGCAACTTTGATGGGGATGTTGTTTTGTGCGCAGGTGGCTAGTTCTTGGTTGGTCATTTGGAAGCAGCCGTCTCCGTCGATGGACCAGACGATTGCGTCGGGGTGTGCGACTTGTACGCCCATGGCGGCGGGCACGGAGTAGCCCATGGTGCCGAGTCCTGCCGAGTTGATGAAGTGGCGTGGTTTTTCGTGTTTGAGGAAGTGGGCGCTCCACATTTGGTGTTGTCCAACGCCGGCAACATAGTAGGCGTCGGGGCCGCTCAGCGCTGAGATGCGTTCGATGGCGTATTGGGGTGAGCCGAGTCCGTCGTCGGTGGTGGTGTATCCCAGCGGGTAGTTTTCTTTGAGGGCGTTGAGGGTTTGCCACCATGGTTCGAGTGGGCTGAGTTCTGTTGCGTAGTCGGTTTCGAGGAGGCTGTTGAGTTCGGGTAGTACTTGTGCGAGGTCTCCTACGATGGGTACGTCTGCGTAACGAATTTTTGAGATTTCGGCGGGGTCGATGTCGATGTGAATGACTTTCGCTTCGGGTGCGAAGGATGAGAGGACGCCGGTGACGCGGTCGTCGAAGCGTGCTCCGAGTGAGAGCAGTACGTCAGCTTTTTGGAGTGCGGTGACTGCTGGTACGGTGCCGTGCATACCGGGCATTCCGAGGTTTTGTGGGTCGGAGTCGGGGTATGCGCCGCGTGCGGTGAGTGTGGTGACGACGGGTGCGTGGGTGTTTTGTGCGAGGCGTTTTAGTTCTTCTGGTGCGTTGGCGCGTACCATTCCCCCGCCGACGTAGAGTACGGGGCGTTGTGCTTGTGCGAGCAGTTTTGCTGCTTCACGGATTTGTTTGGAGTGTCCGCGGGTGACGGGTGTGTATCCGCGGATTTCGATGGTGGGTGGCCATGAGAAGTCCATCATGCCTTGTTGTGCGTCTTTGGTGATGTCTACGAGCACGGGGCCGGGGCGTCCGGTGGAGGCGATGTGGAAGGCGGTGGCGATACAGCGTGGGATTTCTTGGGGGTCACGGACCATAAAGCTGTGTTTGGTGATGGGCATGGTCATGCCGACGATGTCTGCTTCTTGGAAGGCGTCGGTGCCGATGACGGAGCTTGAGACTTGTCCGGTGATGGCGACGATGGGTACGGAGTCCATGTTTGCGTCGGCGATGGGTGTGAGGAGGTTGGTGGCTCCGGGGCCTGAGGTGGCGAGGCAGACTCCTACTTTTCCGGTGGATAGTGCGTATCCTTGGGCTGCGTGTCCTGCGCCTTGTTCGTGGCGTACGAGGATGTGGCGAATTTGGGTGGAGTCAAAGAGTGGGTCGTAGGTGGGGAGGATGGCTCCTCCGGGTAGGCCGAAGATGTCGGTTACGCCGAGTTTTTCGAGGCTGCGGATGATCGCTTGTGAACCGGTCATGCGTTCGGTGTGGGTTTCGGTTGCGGTGCTGTCGTTGTGTTTGCCAACGTTTTGAGCGAGTACAGCTGGTGTCATCGATGGACCCGTGGTCATTTTCTTTTGCCCTTTGACGTTTTAGTGGTGGTGATGCTTTTCATGGTCGTTGACGGGTGTGTCTGCCGATCATGTTCGTAGGAGGTTTTGGTGTTTTCCTGATACGAAAAAACCCTCCGCCTGAGTGGAGCGAAGGGTACGCATGCATGGAACACAACAAAGTTTTGCCTAGGCTAGCGCGCCCTATCTGACGACTAGAAGGCTAATAATGTGTTGTGAACTGCGTTGCATTTGCATAGCTATAATATTTGTCGTGATGGGCGGTAAAAGTCAAAGACATCTCATCATCCGACACGTTATTGTGAGGTCTTTCGTCTTTTTGGGCGGGTTATGTGCGGTTTATGTCGTCTTTTAACGAGCGTGACCTTATGTTAAATATGACGTGCAAAACATCAATAATGTTTTAATAGTCGCGTTAGAGGGGCGTTTACCCTAGACTGGGGTTCATGACCACACATACGCTTTCTAGCGAGTTCATTACGGCAGCTTTGCACCCAGTATTTGATGAGCAGATTATCAACTATGGTGCTTATAACCTTATTTTTGCTACAGGTCATGCGTTGTATCGCAATCCTGATATTGCTATTCAGCAGCAGGATTCTCAAGAGTATTTCATTATTGGGTATCGTGATACTCCGCGAGAGGTCATTGTGGCTCCCGTACTTTTGCCGCAGGCTTCACCGGCGGGGACTCCTACCTCTATTGATAATACGAACGCGATTCGTGCCTATAGTTTGAATGAAGATACTTTTGGTTTGGAGTCTACGACGGGTACGTCTTTTATTTTGACGATTCCTCAGAGTATTGAGATTGTTTTAGAGAATGGTTCGGGTGTATTAGAGCAGTCTAGTGACATTCTTGATTTTCAGAATTTTCTGAGTGAGTCGTGGCTTGAGGACTAATATTTTTTGATGTTTTCTGCGTGTTGATACGCTCTACAGATGTAGAAAAGGGTGGTTACCGTTTTTGTTGGTAACCACCCTTTTCGTGTGGTGCGCCCCGTGGGACTTGAACCCACAACCCATTGATTAAGAGTCAATTGCTCTGCCAATTGAGCTAGAGGCGCATTCTTGTTGCCGAAGCAACGAATAAAAACTATACCTCGGTGAGGAGGAAGACGCAAATTTTCAGACAAGAGATATACGGCACACCGAGTATCGGGCGAGTCAGTGTTAAAGCATTGAGGGTCTGACTCGTTCGAGTCAGACCCTCAATATTATGTGGTGCGCCCCGTGGGACTTGAACCCACAACCCATTGATTAAGAGTCAATTGCTCTGCCAATTGAGCTAGAGGCGCATTCTCGTTGCCGAAGCAACGAATAAACTATATCCGACATGATGAAGATATAGCAAACCCTACACCCTCAATGTTGCACAAAACACAGTTGTGGGGTTTATTGTTCTCGTTGAGCACGAGCAGCGTCAAGAAGTTCAGGGGTAACAATATCAAGCACCGCAGTTGTTGGGCCAACAACTTGAGACACCTCGACAGGAGCTTCCCCTTCAGGTTGTACAGGTTCAATGTCTCCGGTGAAGTCGGCAAGTCCAACAGCAGCGCGGTGCTCTTCTTGCGCACCGTGAAGAACGATGTCGTTACCTTCTTCTTCCGAGAGTTTACGTACAATATCGACGAGCATCTCACGAAATTCGGGGTTAGCTAATGCGCCCAAGGAGGCGAGATTCTTATCAATTTTTTCAGCGCGTGCAAGCACGTCTCGTCCTGCGTCAGTGATATCTAAAAGATAACTGCGGCGATCGTTGGCGTTGCGCACTCTAAAAACATAGTGGTGAGATTCTAGACGGGATAGAGTCTTTCCCATGGTTTGAGCTTGCACCCCAACGATGGAGGCGATACGAACTTGTGAAGTTTTTCCTTCACGAGCAATGACACCAAGAGCGGTAACTCCGGCGTGAGTTAATCCCAACTCGCGTAGGTGGTTATTCCAGCTATGTTCAAGCATGCGAGCGGACGTAGATAACAAACGATTAATTGACCAATTACCAATATCAGGCATGTATCTAGTATAGGTAAAGTCTTTACATATTTTGACGGAATCTATACTTTGGCAAGCAAAGAATAATCACATTCAGACCTTATACACAGCCCGTGCACATAGTTTCGTCAAGCAAACCTCAGGTTTTTGAGAACGCTCTCAGAACACCGAGAAAAACCGTAGAGCCTCAAGAGATGAGAACATCACACCTAAGTGTTTCACATATTGGACACAGGTTTGGTTTTAGTGACTCCCCCACCCTAAACAATCGCCAACACGCACCTAGTGCAAAACATCTGCCACCCGATAAGATAGACCCCTAAACAACACCCACCCCCTATAAATAGTAGGAGCATTCAATCATGACAGAACGCCTCGACATTGGAACACCAGCACCAGCATTCTCACTCAAAAACAGCAACGGAGAAACCGTCTCCTTAGAACAATTCTCCGGACAAAAAGTCGTGCTCTATTTCTACCCCAAAGCAAATACTCCCGGCTGCACCAACCAAGCCTGCGACTTTCGTGACAACATCGCCTCACTACAAAGCCACGGATACGTTGTACTCGGAGTATCCCCCGATTCTCCTCAAGTACTCCAGAACTTCACCCAAAAACAAGAACTCAACTTCGAACTCCTATCAGATGAGGACCACACTGTAGCGGAGTCTTATGGTGCATGGGGCGAGAAAAAGAACTATGGAAAAACCTATATTGGGCTCATTCGAAGCACCTTCGTCATCGACGAAAACGGAAACATCAGCCTCGCTCAATACAATGTGAGAGCTAAAGGACACGTTGCAAAACTGCGCCGCGACCTCGGCATTGACCCCAGCTAACGCGTATTCCAGCACCCTCATCTCAAAAATTCTGCATTATTTTCTCTGCCGATTTGCACAGCCAAAATATATCGTGTACTATTTCTAGAGTTCGCTCAGCTGAACATGCGCGAGTGGTGAAATTGGCAGACACGCAGGATTTAGGTTCCTGTGCCTTCGGGCGTGAGGGTTCAAGTCCCTCCTTGCGCACTGCATAACATCATAGAAAAGATAAAGCCCGGTATATACTGGGCTTTATCTATATCTACAGGTCAATACAGCTCTTTCGTCGACCTTAACGCTCACAAGGGAAGTGTGTTTCTGTGTCTTCTGGTCTCAACCGCCGCGAACTTTTCCGCTACGGGTCACTCTTTGCTACCGCAACAGCATTTAGCGCCTGCTCTGCACAAGAGCAGAAAGACACCACAACACCACACACCCACGATGCAAGCGCTTCACCCACACCGACCAAACACCAACCGGTCACTCTTCGATTCGCAAACGCAGCACCCACACCATCACTAGATGTCGCCACCAGCGGAACACTTGAAACGGCACGCATCTCAGCACAAGTTCTTGAGCCCCTCCTCAGAGCAAACGTCGACACCGGCCTACCCGAAGCTTCTCTAGCAACCCAATGGGAACTCTCCTCAGACAGGCTCACATACACTTTCACGCTACGAGATAACGTCACTTTCCATGACGGGTCTCCCTTTAACGCAGAATCCGTTATCAAAAACTATCAACGATGGGTCCACGCAGCAGCCGACACCACCGCATATTCTCGCACTGACTACCTGCAACTTTTTAGTGGAGTCACCGCACCAGACCAAAGAACACCTCTAGTCACAGACTGCAAAGCCATCGACGAAAAAATCATCTTCACACTTTCACGCCCCTCAACATCTTTTATTAAGGCGCTCACCCAACCAGCATTTGGCATTGCCTCCCCCGCCTCACTCAATGACGAATACCATTTCAAAAAACTACCCGTAGGAACAGGCGCATACACCCTCAAAGAATGGGACGGCTCAACAGCAACCCTCGAAGCTTCCCCCACCTATTGGGGAGCAGCACCTGTTATTGAACGGCTCATCATCAGCACCATCTCCGATTCTGATAAACGCTACTATGCTCTACGCAACGGCGATATTGATGCCTACGACCTCGTAGCCATCGACAACTATGTTCCGCTAGCACGCTCTGGCAACCTCATCCAACCACGAGACCCCTACGCCATCTGCTATATCAGCATTAACACGGATCACCCCCTTCTGAGCAAGGCGCTCATGCGTCAGGCCATAGCTCACGCCCTCGACCGTCACGATGTCGTGCGCAATAATTTCCCTCAAGGAACAAACGTCGCAAACGACTTCCTACCAGCGCTATTCATGATGAAAAATGATGACACACGCGCCTACTATAACTACGATAAAAACCGCGCCAAAGAACAACTCGAAGCAAGCGGATACAACGGCGAAGAACTCACCTTCTACTACCCCACAGGTGTTTCTTTAGCGACGATGGAATCCCCCGAAGCTATTTATGCGTCTTTGGCAGCAAACCTCGTCTCTATCGGGCTCAACATCAAACCAATGCCCGTGCCGTGGAATGAAGGCTACCTCGACATTATCAGCAAGCAAAGCACAGAACGTGCCCTAGCATTAACAGGGTTCGTAGGCTCCTACCGCGACCCAAACGCCTTCATCTCAAGGGTCCTAGCACCCACCTCAGAAATCGTGCACTCAGCCGAACAAAGTGAAGCCACCTATGTCGAAGACGGCGAATTAGAAATCCTCGAAGAATCAGCACCCGAAAACCACAAACTCGACGCACCAACTGACGAACAACCCAAAGACGATACAGAAGCTCCAACAACAGAAAAAGACGACGCCCCTGCACCAGATACCACTTCACTGGCAGAATTACCGCGAGAAAAAATAACCTATACACAAATTCTCAGTGCGATGAGAGCAGCAGACCAAATCAACGACATCGACGAACGCCGTATCGCATACCAAGAAATTAATCTGCACATCGCATTATTAATGCCGGCAATCCCTATCGCATACCCTATTTCTTCGGTAGCGCTTGGCCCACGCGTCGATTATTACCCGCTCAGTGCCACAGGCATCGCAAATTTTGCTTTAGCAAAGGCTCACTCCTAAAAAATTATCGCGTCTTTTTCAGGTTGCAAGCAAAAGGGTTCACCGTTGAAGGCGCCGAATAAGTTAGTCTAAAACTCAGAGGTTTTTGCGCATCACCAGATACCGCAAAAATCTTTGTGGTAAGTCAAAGAAGACTTACCTCGTATTGACTTATCATCTCTTGGGAGTAATAACCGTGGCTACAACAGAATCGACTGACGTCGTACTCGTCGGTGGTGGCATTATGAGCGCAACCCTTGGTGTGTTGCTCAAAGAATTAGAGCCATCATGGAACATCATCATGTTTGAGCGTCTAGACCGCGTAGGTCAAGAATCTTCTAGCCCGTGGAATAATGCTGGCACCGGACATGCTGCACTATGCGAACTCAATTACGCACCAGCAGGTGCAGATGGTACCGTCTCTACGGCAAAAGCATTAGGCATCAACGAACAGTTTTACACTTCTCGACAACTATGGGCCTCGCTCGTCGCAGAAGGAAAACTCACAGACGCCTCCTTCATCAACTCTGTACCGCACATGTCTTTAGTCTTTGGTGAAGAGCACAGCGCCTACCTCAAGGCACGTTTTGAGGCGTTCCGTCGCGAAAAACTCTTTGAGAGAATGCAGTTCTCTACAGACCACCAAGAAATACACCAGTGGGCGCCACTGACCATGCAAGGACGTCATGCTGAACAAAAAGTAGCAGCAAACTGGTCCCCCGAAGGAACAGACGTCGATTTTGGGTACTTGACCGAACAGCTCACCAACTACCTCACCTCACAGGGAGTGAGCGTACGATACGGTCACCACGTCACTCAACTCGTCCAAGACACCAACGGACAATGGAACATTACGGTCAAAAACCGTTTGAACTCCGAAGAACATCTTGTGGTTAATACTCGTTTTGTGTTCTTAGGTGCTGGCGGTGGAGCATTAAAACTCCTCCAAAAATCTGGTATCCCAGAAGGAAAAGGCTACGGAGGGTTCCCCGTATCTGGCCTATTCTTAAGAAACACCAACGAAGCCACCGCAACAGAACATTGCGCCAAAGTGTACGGTCAAGCTTCTGTCGGAGCCCCACCCATGTCGGTGCCTCACCTTGACACCCGCTATGTTCGCGGGCAACGTTCCCTACTCTTTGGGCCTTACGCCGGTTTTAGCACAAACTTTTTAAAACAAGGATCGTTCTTAGATCTTCCGTTATCGGTACGCCCCGATAACCTCTACCCGATGGTTCGTGCAGGGCTCGATAACCTCTCTCTCGTAAAATACCTTGTAGGGGAACTTGCAAAGAATCAGTCAAGCCGTATTGACGCATTACACGAATACTATCCGTTAGCTCAAGCCGACGAATGGGAACTAATTCAAGCAGGTCAGCGTGTACAAGTCATGAAACGTGACAGCGCTAAAGGCGGCATCCTCCAATTTGGTACAGAACTCATTTCTGCTCACGACGGCTCTCTTGCTGCGCTTCTTGGTGCTTCTCCCGGAGCATCTACAGCTGTTCCCATCATGTTGAACCTCCTACAACGATGCTTTAAAGAACAGTTCCCAGCATGGGAGTCTCGTATCCGTGAACTGATTCCAGCTTTCGGCGTTCGACTCAACGAAACACCAGAACTTGCCGACGAAGTACTAGAACACACCTCAAAGGTTCTAGGACTCTCGTACTAACACCCACAAGATACAGACGATTCATGTATATCAGAGTAGAAGGCGTGCAAAGATTTTTTGCACGCCTTCTACTCTATTGTCACTTGTCATAACCCTTATCAACATAAAAATACAGTATCCCAGTATTTTTGAGGGAAGCTAACAGCTAAAGCCCAAGAGTTCTAGAAGCACACTGAACAAACATGTTAAGCTTACGTAGCAACTCATTCGCATCGACTAGGAGTTCGGATGTCTTTAGAGGAACAAACAATCACTCGCGCTCAAGAAGCCCCCGCACCAGAAAAAGTTCATAAACGCTACACCGTCAAAGAAGTCACCAAATTTAACTGGGGGTACGTCATCAAACGTGCCTTTAACAAGTTTGGTACTGACGGTTGTACCGATATGGCAGCAGCACTCACCTACCATGCGGTGCTTTCCATCTTCCCTGCTCTATTAGCAGTAGTTTCTCTCCTCGGCGTTTTCGGACGTGGCCAAGAAACCACGCACGCAATTATCAATTTCATTAGTGATATTGCCCCAGCAGAAGTTCTTTCTATCGTCGAAGAACCCATTTCTCAGCTCACCTCATCAAGTGCTGCTGGTTTAGCGCTTATTACCGGTGTTGTCGGTGCGCTCTGGACAGCTTCCGGATACATCGGCGCTTTTGGGCGTGCACTCAATAGGCTTTATGGTGTCGTTGAAGGCCGACCCATCTGGAAACTTCGACCTCAAAACCTATTAGTCACCGCGATTCTCGTCTTCATGCTTGTTCTCATGCTCATGGTGCTGCTCATGAGTGGTGGAGTCCTCACCTTCATCTCAGATAGCGTCCCCGGTCTAGACCTCACCGCATTCACCAGTGTATGGCTCTGGTTCCGTTGGCCTATTATCCTCTGCCTCGCCGTTGCACTCGTAGCATTGCTCTACCACGGCACGCCCAACGTCAAACAACCCAAACTACGAATCTTCTCGGCTGGTGCAGCCTTCGCACTGGTCTCAATGGGTATCGCCGGCTTAGGGTTCTCGTTCTATGTATCAAACTTCGGCAAATATAACGCCACCTATGGTCTAATCGGCGCTGTCATCGTCATGCTCCTATTCATCTGGATTATGAACAATGTGCTACTTCTCGGCGCAGAAATTGACGCAGAAATTGAGCGTATGCGCGAACTACGTGCCGGTATTTCGGCAGAAGAATTCGTTCAGCTTCGCCCACGCGATAATACTCAAGCCATCAAAATTATTGAGACAAAAGAGAAATTTATTGCTGAGGGGAAAGCGATTCGCCTATCCCAAAACGGTTTAGATTATCAGGCGCTCGCTCAAAAACTTGAGAAAGAGAAATCTTCACCTCAACAATAGGTGCTTGTTTTCTGCCCTCGTACACCCTGATAGAGGGATGGGGTGTACGAGGGCAAAACGTTATCTTCCTCATTTTCTTTGGTCACCAGTCACACTGCACACTACAGTGGACTGGTGACTATTTTTCCTCCTCTTTCGTATCGGATATTCCCTGCTGCACAAAACAGCCCAGAACGTTCCCCTATCATCTTTTTACACGGCTTCGCCGCAACCGGAGAACAATTATGGGTGCGCACCGGATGGGTCAAACGGTTCACCGCTGAAGGGTATCCTTGCATCATCGTTGATTTGCCGTATCACCGCAATGAAGACCTCAAAAACCCAGACCCATCACTAACCTATACGGGTGATATTCCATTACCTGAAGAACACGGATTCTTCGTATCAGCAGCTCACGCCGTGGCACAATTTATTGACGAGCTTGACGCCCCTGCCCACCTTGTAGGGTTTAGCGCTGGTGCCCGTATCGCATGGGAAGCTAGCTCCTACGCAGGTCATAACGTGCTCTCTACAAGTATTGGTGGGCTACCTCAGCACGATCATCTACCGCTCATCGCACAATATCTTTTAGGTTCCTTAGAGCAAGAAAATATTAATCCAACATTCCCCGCCGTCATTAATCATTCGCTCATACGAGAATCATCACTCAAACATTTTGCATGTTTGCCGTTAGCTTTTGATTTTGACCCAACACTTTTACACCCGCTCTGCCCTATTCTGCTGGTGCGCGGCAGTGAAGATAGCGTAGCCGGTGATTATTCGTGGCTTACTGAGGCTCTGACCGAAGCCCACGTTCCCTATGAACAGCTCATCTTAGACGGACGTAACCACGTCAATGCTCTTACCAGCGGAGTCTTTAAAAAACGTGTGTTAGCGCTCGTTCAAGAAAGCGAAGAAGCCTTTATTATCTAGAGCAGTTTCTCTATCTCCTAGTACAAGAAACATGGGTGTGCCCCTGCCGAACAGAAAAGCTCAGCAGGGGCACACCCATATTTTAAGGGGAAGAGCCTTATGAGGTTGTCGACGACGGAGGGTCAAAATCTTCTAAGAGTGGAAGACGTTCTTCGTAGGTTGCTCTCCATTTGGCACCATATACGTGAGATAAGAGCGCAAAAAGAACAGCAGCAAATAGCGGAATAAGCATCGCTGATTGTTGCCCTAAACTCTCACCCACGGTTGCCGCCCACACATACCCTAAAGCAAGCCCACCAATATAAGTGGTTTGTATGGCAGATAAGGCTAAGCCCACGTTGGCACGCGCCGCAATAGCAGTCATAATCGACTCCATACACATCAGTGATGCGCCAAGTAGTCCACCGTAGATGGCAAGAACAACAGTAATCCAGAATTGAGATTGTGGGATAGACAGAATCAAACCCACCAATAACAGTAGATGAGCGTCTAAGAGCCAGCCCTGCCATGTGCCTAAACGTAACCGTAGAACCGTCAAAATAACGCAGGTACAAGCGCCAGCAGTTCCCATCATGCCAATATAAAACCCCACAAATTCGAGGGTGTCAGAATGTAGACCGCGAATCACCAACGCGGTCTGTGTCGAGCCGATTGCTGTACCAATGCAGGCGATACCAAGCATCGGCAAAACACCAAAAGGAGGCGGGTTACGGATGGGAATAGGTATCGTCTCAATGGAGGGGTGCGAAAATTTGAGCGTTACGATAGCTTTCGGAAACCACAAGATAAAGAAAATTGCGAAGACGTCAATGAAGATAACAGCATATAGCGAGGATAACGCCCCCGAAAAAATAGCGATAGCACCCACACTTGCCGCAGCCAGAGGCAACGCAATCACGTCAAGGATAGATTCTAAAGCAATAGCAGAGTTCAGGAGTCGGCGGTCTTGAGTTGCCGTATAACGTTCACTCCAATAACTACGCATAGCGGCACTTATCGGTATGGTGGTTGCTCCTGCCAATGCAGAAGCTATCAAGAAGATAGGTATGGATCCGCTGGCACGGTTGGGAGCAAATTGCACCGTTTGCACCATCAAAAACGCTACCGCCGGAATGTTCAATGTTGCCGTAATGCACACTACTGAACGGTACCCAAGACGTTGAGCTATACGCCTATAGGTTCTTTGCATCACCGCTGAGCTCATCGTGATGAGCCCCGCAGAATACGCGCCAAGTGTGATTTCGCTGGTGCGTGTTCCCATGCTAATGAGCACTGCGAGCGCCACCATGTAGGTGGGTAGTCGGCTAAAAAGTGAGAAGATAATAAATTTTTTGCCGACAATCGATGTCAGGTAGATGAGGCGGTTTTGTAAGTAGCGTACGGAGTGTCGTATGCGTAGTGTTCTGGTGTAGCTCGGTGTTTCGGTCTGTTTAGGATATTTGGGTGACAATATCTGACCCTTCTGGTGAGCTGACCAAGGTGATGTGTTCAGGTATTCGGGTTTTGAGTTCGTTCACGTGTGAGATGAGTCCGATGACGCGTCCTTGTTCGCGTAGTCCGTCGAGTGTTTCCATGACGTTGTTGAGAGTGTCTTCGTCTAAGGTACCAAATCCTTCGTCGACGAAGAGGGTGTCTATTTCTATTCCTCCGTGTCGGTGTTGTACGACGTCTGCTAGTCCGAGTGCGAGGGAGAGTGATGCCATGAAGGTTTCTCCTCCTGAGAGCGTTTCGGGTGAGCGTTGTCTATCGTGCCAGTGGTCGTATACGGCTAATCCTAGACCAGATTTGCTCTGTGTTTTGTGGTCGCTGTGTTGGAGTTGGTATCTTCCGTGTGTCATGGCTTGGAGGTGTTCGCTGGCTGCTTGTGTGATGTCTTCAAGTTGTGCAGCAAGGATGTAGGTGGTCAGCTGCATTTTGAGGGTGTTGTCGGTAGATGTTGCGTGCGCAATTTTAGCGAGTTCTTGTTTCATCTGTGCTTGAGATGTGAGTTCTTCGCATGTTGCACGGTGTTCTCGGTATTGTTCGAGGAGTTCGGTGGTGGTGTTTTGGGCTTGTTCGAGGGTGAGGGTTTGTCCGAGGAGGACGTCTTTATAGGTGCTCAGGTTTTTGGTTTTGTGTTGTTGGTGTTCGAGGTCTTTGGGGCTTGGTGGTTGGTGTCCTTGTGCTAGTTCGTTGGCGACGGCAACCATGTGTTCGTGGGTGAGCGCTTGTGTGATGTAGTGGGTGTTTGCGTCGTGGTTTGTGATGTCTTCTTCCCACTGTTGTAGTTGTGTGGTGGGGATGGTGGCGTCTTGTATTGTTTGGATGCTGGTGAAGGATGATTCTTCTAGTTTCTGGTGCCATTCATCCTGATTTTTTTGGTGTTGTTCGCTGATGTTTTGTGCGTGGGCGCGGGTGATTTTGAGTTCGTCGAGAATGCTGTTGAGCTTGTTGAGGTTTTGTATTCTTTCGTTCAGTGTGTAGTTGGTGTGGTGTTGTTTGAGGGTGTTTTCTTGGGTAGTGATGTGTTGGTGTTGTTCGTTGAGAGTTTTCTGGTGTTCTTCGTAGCTGGTGTGGTGTTGGATGGCTTGTTCTTTGAGTTCTTGAAGCTGGTGTTCTAGGGAGTTGAGTTGTTCTTTGAGGGTGTTGCGTTGGTGGTGGCGTTGTTCTGCTTGGTGTTGTTGTTCACGGTGTGCGGTGAGGTTTTCGTGGGCTTGGTCGATGGGTAGTGCGCCGTTGCGGGTGAGTTCTTCTAGGTGTTGGGTGATACGTTGAACGTTTTGGTGGCTGTTTTTGGTGTTTTCGGTGGAGTGTTCTAGTTGTTGTTGTGCTTGGTCGATGTCTCGTTGTTCGACGAGTTCTTCGGTGGTGTTGTGGTGTGCTGGTGCGGGGTGTTCGCAGGATCCGCAGACGGGGCAGGGTTCGTTGGGTGTGAGGTTGATTGCGAGGCTATAGGCGGCTTGGTTGTAGCGTAGTTGTTGTAGTTTTTCGAGGTGTTGTGCGTCTTTTCGTCGTTGTGTTTCGTAGGTTTTGTAGTGTTCTTGTTCTTTGTTGAGGTGTTGTTGTTCTTTTTCGTGTTCTTGGGATAGGGCAAGGATGTTTTGTGCGTGGGTGTATTCCTGTTGGGCGTGTATGAGTTCTTCTTCGGTGTCTGCTAGTTGTTGGTATTGTTCGTTGAGTTCTTCGTAGCGTTGTTGTGTTTTTTCGTGTTGTTGTTGGTTTTGTTCAAGGGCCGTGCTCAGTGTTTTTTGGCGTGTGAGTAGCTGTTGGTAGTGTTTTTTGGCGTGGTTGAGTTGTTCTTCTTCTCGTGTGAGTTCGTGCAGTGTTTGGAGTAGGTGTGGGAGTTGTTCACCATATTCTTTGAGATTGGTGTTGTGTTCTAGTGGGTGTTCGTAGAGTTGTGTGATGAGGGGCAGTTCAATGCTTTGAGGGTTGTGGTGGATGTGTTGGTGGTGTTCGGTGCAGAGTTGTTGTATGTGGTGGGCAAGTTTTTGTTGCTGTTGGGTGTTGTGTTCTTGTTGCTGTTGGGTTTCGATGAAGCGACGGTAGAGCGGTAGGAGTTGTTGTGCTTCTTGTGCTCGGCGTACTTTTTGGCGTTGTTCGTTGATGTGGCTGGTTTGCGCGGTAAGTTGCTGTTGTTGTTCTTGTAGCTGGGTGTAGTGGTGGTGGTGTTCTATACGGCGTTGGAGCTGGGTTTTGTGTTCGTGGTTGCGTTCTAGTTCTTCTGCAATGTTTTGGTGTAGTTGGCGTACTAGTGGCAGTACACGTTGGATGATGGTGTGGTGTTGTTCCATGTGTTCTTGACGTTGGTCAAGAGTGTATGTGTCGTCATCTTTTAGGGTGGTTGGGGTGTGTTGTTGGGTGAGTTGTTTGAGCTGTTGTAGGTAGGTGTTGTGTTGTTCTTCGGGGAGTTCGTCTATGAGGTTTTGTGCAGCGTGGTTGAGTTCTTCTTCGAGGTGTTCGATACGGCAGCGTTGGTAGGTGTTGAAGAATTGTTCCTCAAGGTGGCGGAGTTGTTCCGTTATCTGTGTGGTGTGTTCGTTGGCTTGTTGTGCTTGTTCTTTGAGGAGTTCTTGTACTTTTTCGAAGGTGTCGATGGGAAATAGTTTTTTGAGGAGGGTTTCTCTTTCTGCTGATTTTGCGTTGAGAA
Organism: Rothia sp. P13129; assembly: GCF_048512865.1. NCBI lineage: Bacteria > Bacillati > Actinomycetota > Actinomycetes > Micrococcales > Micrococcaceae > Rothia > Rothia sp. P13129. The sequence goes on along the minus strand of NZ_JBLXYA010000003.1, from coordinate 101,801 downwards.
ACTTCGCAAATTCGCCCTGTGGTAGGAGCATGATTTGGGTGAATTGTTTTTCGTCGAGTCCGATGAGTCCGGTGATATAGGTGGCGGCGTCGCTGATTCGTTCGGCGAGGGTGTCCCATTGTTGTGTGGTGGTGTTGAATTGTTGGACGTGAACTCGGTGATGGTTTTTTGTTTTTTTCTGCGGGTTTTGCCATTCGGGGCTACGCCAGATTTTTAGTCGAGTGTTGCTGATGGTGCATTCTAGTTCGACGGAGGGAATGGCTTCTGGTGTGGCGAAGTGGCTTTTGAGGTCTGCTCTTGCACTAGAGGTTTTTCCGTATAGGGCGAAGCAGATAGCGTCAAAGATAGTGGTTTTTCCTGATCCGGTGGGCCCTGTGAGGAGGAAGAGTCCGCTCTCGTTAAGTTTTTCGTAGTCGATGCTGACGGTGTGCGCAAACGGCCCAAAGGCGGTCATTTCTAGTCGATGCAGTCTCATCGTTAGCCTTCTTTCGCTTCGAGTTCGCGTTGTGTTTGTTGGACGATGCCGTTGACGTATGTTTTTTCTGTTTCGGTCAGTGGATTTTGTCGGACGTGTTCGAAGAATTCGGTGCAAGTCGCAACGACGTCGTGACTTTTTTTGATACGTTCGCGGTATGTTTTTGGTTCTGTTTCGCTGCGTTGTTCTGGTTCAAAATGGAGCTCAGCGATACTCTGATATTTTTGGCGTAGTTGTTCAAGAGCACCAGTGGGGCGGGGTGTATCGGTGATGTAGATTCTGCAATAGTGCTCATAGTAGGCGCTGTATTCGGGGTTGTTGAGTAGTTCGTGTAGTGCGCCTCGAAGGGTTTTCAGGTTAACTGTTGTGCGCCAGTGATGTTCTTGGATGTTTAGTGCCCCGTCGTCAGTAATATCGAGAATCCACGCCCCTTTACGATGTTTTTCCTCTGAGTAGGAGTACGCCAATAATGATCCGCTATAACGGATGGTGTCGGTAATTTTTTGAGGGCGGTGCAGGTGCCCTAACGCGGTGTAGCTGAACCCTTCAAAGGTTTGAGCGCCTACGGTGCCTAACCCGCCCACATGGATGTTGCGTTCTGATTCTGAGGGTTCCGCGCTGGTCACAAAACAGTGCGCCATCATGATAGAGGCCGTGATGTTTTGTTGTTTTTGTAGATTTTTTTGGGCTTGTTTACTAGCGTATTCGAGAACGTGCGCGTGGGTTGGTTCCACCTCAAAGCGTGCGCCGGCGCTTCGTGGTTCGAGGTATGGGATGGCGTAGATAGCTACTTTTTGGTTGTCACGTTCGATGATGACCGGCTGGTCAATGTTGTCGATACTGGTGCGCATGTAAACTTCGGAGCGTTCAAGAATTTTTGTTCCAAACCCTAAACGGATAGAGGAGTCGTGGTTACCGCTAGAAATGACGATAGCGCACCCTAAAGCGTTAATAGTTTCGAGGGTTTGCGACAGCATTTTGACGGTATTCACACGTGGCTGAGCCTGATCGTAGACATCTCCACTGATAAGAAGCACGTCGATAGATTCGGTGCGGATAGTATCTATCAGTTCTTTCAGAAGTTCTTGGGTGTGTTCTTCTAGGGAGAACCCGTGGAATGAACGTCCAAGATGCCAGTCAGAGGTGTGCAGAATACGCATATCCCCCAGTTTACCTATTGGCGCTTAACACTGCAGAAGTTTTTCTTCAAAGTAGTTCACTGTTGAGTTATCTAGAGTTTAGAATGGCAGTTATGATTTCTGCAGAAGGTATTATTGCCCCTAGCCCCGAGTCGCCTACGTATCGAGATTCTCTTCGAGGCGTTTTATGGGGTACAGCTCTAGGAGACTATGCTGGCAGGCAGGTCCTCTCCCCCGAGTCTTCTTCAGCAGATGACATTTTAGAAGATGCTGTTGTACGTCATGAGCTTTTACGTTCATTGTTCTCGCATCACATCACCTGCTTTACAATTTCTCAAGATACTCAGCTGACCCTGTTCACTTTAGATGCTCTTACAGAAGTTCTTGAATGGAATAATGAGGGTTCTTCAGCGGATGAGTTAGCGTGCCTGTGGTTAGCGTATTTGCGGTGGTATCGCGGTACCGGACGTGTCCTCGAGTCTGATGCGCCAATATCTTTGCCACGCGAGATTGATAGCCACCCAGCTTTACAAAAAGCTCACACTCTTGACCCCGCTATTTCTCGCTCATTAAACACTGGTCAGATGCAAACGCTTGATAAACATGTTTGCCCCGATGAGCAAACTACCGGAGCGTTAGCGCCTTCTGCTGTTTTTGGTTTTCTTCCTCTTGAGCAAGAAAGCACTGTTATTTCGTTGAGTGCACGGGCTACGGCTCTTACCCACGGGCACCCCGAAACAATAGTTTCTTCTATTGCCTATACGTTGTTGATTCGTTATGCCATTGCCTATCGTGAGGTGGTAGAGCAGCCTATTCGGCAGGCGGTTCTTTCGGTCTTGGAATGGATTGATTCTCTTCCTCAGCGTGGGATTCCTTCTAACGGTGAGAAGATTCGTTGTGCATTACGTCAAGCAAAAGCCTTGTCTGAGCAGGATGTGCCAACACATCTTTTAGATGAGGCGTTTCGTCATGAGCAGGTTTCTTCTGCGGTGCTCGGTCGTGGAGTGTTGTCTGCTTTGGTTGCAGAGAATCGTGAAGAAGTTTCTGCTCTTGACGCGATTGCTCATGCGGTGCGTGTGCCGTTGGTGTCTGATTCTTCTGCAACGGTTACGGGCGCGCTTTTGGGCGCCGGTTATGGTTCAAGTATTTTTTCGCCAGAATTTACGTCGCGTCTTGAAGTGCTTGATGTGATAGATGAGGCGCTCAATCGTTGGTGTGCCCAGTTGGGTGGTTCTGCCGTTCAGCAGAAGAGCTAGATGACGGTTCTCATATTTTTGAGTTGATAGTGGCTTGTTTGTGGGTTTGTCTCATCGGCAAGCCACTATTTTCATAGTGAACGGCTCTATGTACGTAGGTTCTGATGTTTTGTGATGTTTAGTTCTGTTGTATGAGGCTTTGACGGTGCGTTTGTAACCAGTGGTCGGCTCTTTCGACGGCTAAACGGATAATACCGCCACCTTTACCGTTATGAATGGCGTATGCTACCGCTTCTAACGCCACCAGACGAGAGATAATTTGTGCCCGATGAATCTCATCTTCTCCTAAGAATGAGCTGAGGCAGTCCCACCCGTACCAGTTCCCTAAGGACGCGTAATCGTAGGCGGGGTCGGCAAGAGTTGCGTGGTCCCAGTCAATGACGCCAGTAAGTTTATCCCCGTTCCAGAGGATGTTATGCCCTGCAAGGTCATTATGGATGAGTACGGGTTCAACCTCGGGAAGGTCATGTACTTGTTGAATAATGTTCTGCGCTGTTGAACGGTTCGTTTTGAGAAGACGCGGAAGCACATCCTGTTCGAGGGCACTCAGCCCGTCTTCTCCGCCCCAGTGCTGGTGTGCAGAATCAAGGTATGGTTCCATCCCCTCATAATCAACACGGTGTATTTCGCGGACGAGTTGCGCCAAATATTTTGCTGGTGCAGGCCCGGGGTTTCTTGGTTCGCCTTTAATCCACCGTAATCCTACTGCGGTAAAGCCTTGGCGGGTGATGGTTCGAGTAATGGGGCGAGGAACTTCAAAAGAAAAATGGTGCGGTAAACGGCGAAGCACTTCTGTACGACGCGCCACATGGCGGGCAACTTGGTCACTTTTTGCCACGCGAATACTCAGCTCTCCGCCCATATTAATCACAATATGGGCGGAGCCGCTGGTGCGAATATCCCACCGATCTTGTGAAATATTCAGGCCGGCTTGAGCCATCACAGCTTGAACCACTGGCAGGTATTGTGCCTGCTCTAGATACCCGTGATGTGGTGTCATCGTTTACTCCTACGCCGCTAACATCTGAAGAACTATTGTTCGTCTGAACCGTGTTCGTCAGATAACAGTGCAATCAGGTGAGGAATCAGCGCTTCAAATGCGCGAGCGCGGTGACTCATCGAGTTTTTGACCTCGCGTGGTATTTCTGCGCAGCTTTGCCCCACGTATGGTGCTTCGAGGTCTTCGGGTACGAGAATGGGGTCGTATCCGAAGCCTCCTTCTCCGCGTGGTTCGCGTAGTAGCGTTCCGCGCATGTACCCGTGTTCGACGTGTTCTTCGCCGGTGGGTGTGACGACGCTTGCGGCACAGCAGAATTGTGCTCCACGGTGTTCGTCGTCAATATCGGATAGTTGGGCAAGTAGTAGGTTGAGGTTTGCGGTGTCGTCGCCGTGGTGTCCGCACCAGCGTGCCGAGAAGATACCGGGTGCACCGCCGAGCACGTCAACGCTTAGTCCGGAGTCGTCGGCGATGGCGATAAGCCCTGTTGCGGCTGCAACGGCGCGCGCTTTTTTGAGGGAGTTTTCTGCGAAGGTTACGCCGTCTTCGACGACGTCAACAGCACCTATGGTTGAGGCGTCGACGACGTCTTCGTCGACGTTGAGTCCGCTAATTTTGTCGCGCAGAATCTCTCGTAGTTCGCGTAGTTTTCCGGTGTTGTGTGAGGCGAGGACGATGCGGGCTGGCATGTTTATTCTCCTAGTGTTTCACGCTGAATACGGGTGAGTTCTGCTGTTCCTTCTAATGCTAGGTCAAGGAGTGCGTTAAGTTCGTCTCTGTCGAAGGGCGCGCCTTCTGCTGTTCCTTGTACTTCGATGAATTTTCCGTCACCGGTGACGACGATGTTCATGTCGGTTTCGGCGCGGACGTCTTCTTCGTAGGGTAGGTCAAGCATGGGTGTTCCGTCGATGATGCCGACGGATGTTGCGCAGACGCTTCCGGTGATGGGTTGTGCGTTGCGGTTGATAATGCGTTCTTTTTTAGCCCATTCGATAGCTTGTACGAGGGCGATGTATGCGCCGGTGATGGCGGCGGTGCGTGTTCCGCCGTCTGCTTGGAGTACGTCGCAGTCGAGGACGATGGTGTTTTCGCCGAGTGCTTGGGTGTCGATGACGGCGCGTAGGGAGCGTCCGATCAGTCGTGAGATTTCGTGGGTGCGTCCACCAATTTTGCCTTTGACGGATTCGCGGGTGGAACGGCTGTTGGTGGCGCGTGGCAGCATTGCGTATTCTGCGGTGACCCATCCTTTGCCTTGTCCTTTGAGCCAGCGTGGTACGCCTTCGGTGAAGGATGCTGTGCAGAGGACGCGGGTGTTTCCGCATTCGATGAGGGCTGAGCCTTCTGCGTTTTGTGACCATCCGCGGGTGATGGTGATGGGGCGTAGTTCGTTGTGTGCGCGTCCGTCTTTGCGTGTTGTCATGAGTTGTTCTCTTTTCTTGTCGGTGGTTGGTGTGCGGTTTTTAGAGTCGTTTTCCGATGACTTTGAGGGTGGTGGTGTGTGCTGGTATGTGTTGTGGTCTGGGGTGTACGACGTAGGTTGCGCTGGCTTCTGCTATTCCGATTCCGCCGTCGTATACGGTTTCTGCTTCGGCGCGTATGGTTTCGGGGTCGTTCCATACGGGTAGGTGTGTGAGGAGGAGGTTGCGTGCGCCGGCTTCTTTGGCGGCTTCTGCTGCGCGTTTTCCGGTGAGGTGGATGCCGCGTAGGTGGTCGTCTCGTCCTTCTTGGTAGGCGGCTTCGCAGAGGAAGAGGTCTGCTTGGTGTGCGGCTTTGACGAGTCCGGGGCAGGAGTCTGTGTCTCCAGAGTATGCGATGATGGTGTGCCCTTGGTCTGAGTCGCATTCGATACGTAGCGCGTAGGGTGCTACGACGGGGTGGACAACATCATAGGGTGTGACGGTGAATGGGCCGATGTTGACGGGTTGTTCTGCTTGCCATTCGTGGAAGGTGAATTCGGTATCCATGCTGGTTTCCATGGTCAGTCCGTGTGTGTTGAGGAGGTATTCGTGGATGCCTTCGGGTGCGTAGAGTGGGATGGGTGGTTTGTTCCATCCGCGGGGGTCCCATTTGACGGCGACGTGTACGCCGGAGAGGTCGATGCAGTGGTCTGGGTGGAGGTGGGAGATGAGGATTGCGTCGATGTCTTCGAGTTTGACGTGACGTTGGAGGACGCCTAATGCCCCGTTGCCCATGTCTACGAGTATTCGCCAGGTTTTGCCGTTGAGGTCTGTTGCTGAGATCATGTAGCAGGACGCTGGTGAGGTGGCGCTAGGGAATGAGCCGGAGCAGCCGATGACGGTCAAACGCATAGATGATGAACCTTATTTGTTGTGCTCGCTGATGGCAGGTGAGACGCTGATACGCGGGGTTTCTGGTGTCATCACTGCTAGTGAGCCGGTGGGGTATTGGTGTGCGATGGATTCTGTGTGTCTAACGCTGGTGACTTCTGGGCCGAGGAAGCGTCGGGCAAGTTTTTCGAAGGATTCTGTTTCGCCGGTGGCAAGGAATTCGTGGGAGGTGCTCAGCCCTGCTTCTCGTTCCATGCCGTGTTGTACGAGTGCACGGTAGACGTCTTTTGCTGATTCTTCTGAGGATGAGACGAGGGTGACGTCCTCCCCCATGATGTATGAGATGACGCCGGTCAGTAGCGGGTAGTGTGTGCATCCTAGCACGAGGGTGTCGACGCCTGCTTCTTTGAGGGGTGCGAGGTATTTTTGTGCGGTGGCGAGGAGTTCTTCGCCGGAGGTGATACCGTTTTCGACGAATTCGACGAATCGTGGGCAGGGTACGGAGTAGATGTCGCAGGTGCTCACGGCGAAGGTGTCTTCGTAGGCTCGTGAGTTGACGGTTGCTTCGGTGGCGATAACGCCTATTTTTCCGTTGCGTGTTGCTGAGACTGCTCGGCGTGCTGCTGGTTGGATGACTTCTACGACGGGTATCCCGTATTTTTTGGTGTAGCGTTCGCGTGCGTCGCGTAGTACGGCTGCTGATGCGGTGTTGCAGGCGATGACGAGCATTTTGACGCCGGAGTCTACGAGTTCGTCCATGATGCGTAGGGCGTTGGCGCGTACTTGTGCGATGGTCAGTGGCCCGTATGGGCCGTTTGCGGTGTCTCCGACGTAGATGATGTTTTCGTGTGGGAGCTGGTCCATTACTGCACGTGCGACGGTGAGTCCGCCGACTCCGGAGTCGAAGACTCCGATGGGTGCGTTGGAGGTGGAGGTTGCTGGTATGTGCGTTCCCCAACTCGTTTGTATGGTGGTGTGTTTTTGGTCGGTCATGGTGTTTTCGAGAATACTGTGTGTGGGTGTTGTTGTGGTGTTCCTGAGTGTTATGTTGTGGGAAAGAGGATAAATCTCACGCTGTGGTGTGAGGTGGGTTAGTTTTCGTCGGGTAGTTGGCTGAGCATTGCTTCCATGAGGGTGTCTTGGAGCCATGTGATGAAGTTGTAGACGAAGGACATGTATTCTTCGACGGTTTCGACGGTGTTGTTGGTGTATTCGCCGATTTTCTCGGCTTGTTCTTCACTGTGGATGTTGAGTCTTTCGCCAAGGGTGAGGCGTACGTCGTTGAGTGCGGAGGCCCATGCTTGTGCGTGTTCGTCGTTGAGGGTGATGTTTTGGTGTTGTACTTGCATGTGTGCAAGTTTGAGGTTGCCTATTTTGTGTTGGCGTAGTGAGAGTTCGGTGTAGCGTCGGTATTCGTCGGCTACTTCTGGGTCGTCGGATGCGACGGGGAGCATGCGTGCAACGGCTGGGTCTTCGGGGATGTCGGTGTTTTCGGTGATACCGATGAGTGCGGCGAGGGGGTCTTTGTCTGGTTGTTCGTCGGGGGTGAGTGCGGTGGCTACGTCGTTGAAGAGTTTGCCGAGTAGTTCTGCTTCGGTGGCGGAGAATTGTGCGGTGTATCCGCGTGGTGTGGCTTTGAATCCTTGTGCCATGTTAGTTTTCTGCCCTTTCGAAGGTTGCCCAGAGTCCCCAGCTGTGTAGTGCTTGGGTGTGTTTTTCGGCGGTTTCTTTGGTGCCGGTGTAGACGATGGCTTTTCCGTCGTTGTGTACTTGTAGCATGAGGGTTTTGGCTTTGTTGGTGCTGTAGCCGAAGTGTACTTTGAAGACGTATGTTACGTAGCTCATCAGGTTGACGGGGTCGTTCCAGACGATGACGTTCCAGGGGGTGTCTGGTTGTTGGTGGGTGCTGGCCTCTTGGTGTGGGGCTTCTTGTGGGGCAATTGACATGGTTGCTCCTTACGTCCTGGGGTGGGTGAGCTCTCGTGTGGATGGGTGGTCGGTAGCTACTGGTCTATCCTATCGGTTGAGCTGTCTTTGGCCAGTGTGGTGTGGAGTGTGGTGTTGTTTTGTGTCCAGCAATCTACTTACATGCAATTTTACCTTATGTATTTAGCATAAAGTTCGTGCTGGAGGTTATATAACGTTCTTTCAGGCAGTAAAGTTAGTGTCGTGTCTACTTCAACAGCTTTATTAACTGACCATTATGAATTGACGATGCTTCAGGCAGCGCTTAAGTCTGGTACGGCGCACCGTCATAGTGTTTTTGAGGTCTTTACTCGCCGTCTTCCTGCAGGCAGACGCTACGGTGTTCTTGCTGGTACAGGACGTTTCTTAGAGGGCCTTGCAGATTTTCGTTTTACCACCGCAGAGCTAGATTATTTAGCGGATGCGCAGGTGGTCAATGATGAGACGCTCTCGTATTTAGAGAATTTTCGTTTTAGCGGAAACATCTATGGTTATGCTGAGGGTGAGGTGTTTTTCCCTCATTCTCCAGTGTTGCAGGTGGAGGGCACTTTTGCTGAGGCCTGCATTTTAGAGACGTACCTGCTGTCTATTTTGAATTATGATTCTGCGGTGGCTTCGGCGGCGTCTCGCATGTCTGTTACTGCAAACGACCGCCCGTGTCTTGAGATGGGTAGCCGACGCGCCCACGAACAGGCGGCGGTGGCGGCTGCTCGTGCCGCCGTCATTGCCGGTTTTGAGGGGACGTCTAACCTTGAGGCAGGCAGACGCTACGGTTTGCACACGATTGGTACGAGCGCTCATTCTTTCACTCTTTTGCACGATAGTGAAGAGGAAGCATTCCGCGCACAGTTAGCTTCTCTTGGTAATAAGACCACTCTTTTGGTGGATACCTATGATGTGGAGAAAGCTGTTCGTTTAGCGGTTGATCTTGCCGGTCAGGAGCTTGGCGGTGTTCGTCTCGATTCTGGCGATTTGGTGGTTCAGGCGCGTTGGGTGCGCGAACTTCTTGACTCTTTAGGAAATACAAACACGAAGATTACGGTCACCAGTGATTTAGATGAGTACGCTATTGCGTCCTTAGCTGCTGCCCCTGTTGATTCGTATGGTGTGGGCACTAAGCTGGTGACCGGTTCTGGTGCTCCTACCTCCTCAATGGTGTATAAGGTTGTTGCCCGCGAAAATAGTGATGGTGTGATGGAGCCTGTTGCTAAGGCTTCTCGGGGTAAGGGTTCTCATGGTGGGCGTAAGTCTGCTGTACGCCAGTTGAATTCTCGTGGTGTTGCTACGGCGGAGCTGATTGGTGTTGGTCCGACCCCATTGAAGGTTGAGGGGTCTCGTGAGCTACTTGTCGAGTTTGTCAAGGACGGGCAGCTTCTGCCTGGTTTTGTGGGTGCTGAGGGTGTGCGGCGTGCGGCGGAGCGTCATCAGCGTTCTATTCAGGAGCTTCCATATACGGCGCATCGTCTTTCTGCTGGTGATCCGGTGATTCCTACCGAGTTTATTGACCAGAAATAGGGTTTTGTCTTTTTTTGATATGGTGTTGCCTCACCTCGTAGCCGGCTGGTTATGTGGTGAGGCAACATGTACACACAGCATAGATGTCTAGAAAAGAAACGGGTTTATACCATGTCTAAAGCGTTGATTATTGTCGATGTTCAGAACGATTTTTGTCAGGGTGGTTCTTTAGCTACTGAGTCTGGTGCGGAGGTTGCGTCTCTCATTAGTGAGTATGTGGAGAACAACCATCATAAGTACAGCACGATTGTGGCAACCTTGGATTGGCATATCTCCCCTGGTGAGCATTTTAGTGATACTCCTGATTATCAGGTGTCGTGGCCAGTGCATTGTGTTGCCGATAGTGAGGGCGCGCAGACTCACCCTAACCTTGATACCGATTATATTGACGGGTATTTCCGTAAGGGTGCGTTTGAGGCTGCTTATTCTGGTTTTGAGGGGCTTCTTGCACCGGAGGATACTGTGATGACTGGTGAGCGTGATGCTCAGGCTCAGCAGGTGGATGATTCTCCGAAGGTCTCTCTTGATGATTGGCTTCAAGAGCATGAGATTGCTGAGGTTGATGTGGTGGGTATTGCCACCGATTTTTGTGTGAAGGCTACGGCGCTTGACGCTATTGATGCCGGCTATGACACTCGTGTTCTGCTGGGTTTGACAGCACCTGTGAGTGAGCAGGGTTTGTCTGATGCTGTTGAGCAGTTAGAGGACGCGGGCGTTACCGTCGTAGAAGACTAGCACTCCCCCGCTTTTTCTGCCGTTAGAGGCTTTTACGGTGAGCGTACTGCACCCCACATAGGGTGGTGTGTAGTACACTCACCGTATTTTCTTTAATGTTTTATGGGCGTTCTACACTTATACCCACACATAGTGGGTGTTGTTATTTTCTTCCAATAAACCAGTCAGCCAGTTTATCGATGCGTGCCCTAATTTGGTCGGCAGTTGCCTGCGCAACCGCTGGCCCACCACATGCGCGACGCAACTCGTTATGAATCACCCCGTGCGCTTTTCCAGAACGAATAGCGTAGGCAGAAACATTCTTCGCTAACTGATTTCTGAGGTTCTTGAGCTGCCGGTGATCAACCACGGTGGGTGTGCTGCCTTGTGGTTTACGTGCAGCGTGTTCTTTTTGGCGTGCTTGAAGTAGCGTGCTGACTTGTTCGGCGTCTAGTAGCCCGGGGATGCCGAGGAAGTCTTGTTCTTCTTCGGAGCCGAGTGCTACACCGCCGGTGCTGTATTCTGCGCCGTCGTAGAGCACCCCATGAAAAGACGCTTCAGAGCCGAGTGCCTCAAATTTTCCGCGGGTGAGTTGTTCGCTGGCGCGGTCTTCACGGTTGGCTTCGTCGATGAGGTGGTCGTCGAGTCCTTCGTTGAGCGGGTCGGCGGGTGTGTTTGCGGTTTTTCTGTCGAGTGCGTGGTCTCGTTCGGTTTCCATTTCGTTGGCGAGAATCATCAGTTGCGGTACTGATGGGAGGAACACCGAGGCGGTTTCTCCTCGTTTGCGTGCACGCACAAAACGTCCGACGGCTTGTGCGAAGAAGAGCGGGGTGCTGGTTGATGTTGCGTAAACACCGACGGCGAGGCGGGGGACGTCGACGCCTTCGGATACCATGCGCACGGCGACCATCCAGCGTTGGTTTCCGGCGGAGAATTGGTCAATTTTTTCGGATGCGGTTTTGTCGTCGGAGAGTACGACGGTGGGTTTTTCGCCGGTGATGGCGTGGAGTTTTTCGGCGTAGGCGCGTGCGTCTTGGTGGTCTGTGGCGATGACGAGTCCGCCGGCGTCGGGTACGGTTCGGCGTACTTCGGTGAGGCGTTTGTCGGCGGCGGTGAGCACGGTGGGTATCCATTGCCCTTGCGGGTCGAGTGCGGTGCGCCATGCTTGTGCGGTGACGTCTTTGGTGAAGCCTTCACCGAGTTGTGCCGCCATTTCTTCGCCGGCGGAGGTGCGCCATTGCATTTTGCCGGAGTATGCCATGAAGATGACGGGGCGCACGACGTGGTCTTTGAGTGCTGGGCCGTACCCGTAGGAGTAGTCGGATGCGGAGCGCCGTATGCCGTCTTGGTCTTCTTCGTAGCGGACGAATGGGATGGGTGAGTCGTCGGAGCGGAAGGGTGTGCCAGTGAGGGCGAGCCGGCGTGTGGCGGGTTCGAATGCTTCGCGTAGCCCGTCTCCCCATGAGAGGGCGTCGCCGGCGTGGTGGATTTCGTCCATAATGACGAGGGTGCGCCCGTTTTCGGTGCGGGCCCGGTGTAGCAGGGGTTTGTGCGCTACTTGCGAGTAGGTCAGCGCTACGCCTTGGTATTCTTCGCCGTGTGAGCCGTCGGAGTTTTTGTAGTTGGGGTCGATGGCGATGTGTACTTTTGCGGCGGCGTCTGCCCATTGTTTTTTGAGGTGGTCTGTGGGGGCGACGACGGTGAGCCGGTTGATGACTCCGCGGTTGAAGAGTTCTTTGGCGACGGTGAGCGCGAAGGTGGTTTTACCTGCGCCGGGGGTTGCTACTGCCATGAAGTCGCGCGGGTTTTCGCTGAAGTATTTGTTCATGGCTTCTGCCTGCCATGCGCGTAGTTTGGTGGCGGTGCCCCATGCTGCACGGTTGGGGTATGCGGGTGAGAGTTCGGTGTTGGGTGTGTTATGTGCGTCGAATAGTGATTCTTGTTCGTTGTTTTCGCTCATGGTGTTCTCTCCCCCTGTGTTTGTGGTGGCGCCCGTGTGCTTTGTCTGCGTGGGTGCTCTGTTGAGTTTAGTGTGCTTGGCTTGTTTTCTCTACTTGCGCACGAGTTCACGTACATCACAAGGGAAGGCAGGTGGGGTGTTTTGTGGTGTACGTGAACTCGTCATAGGTGGTGAGATTCTGTGCGTTTACAGGGGTGAGCTGGAGTTTAGTTGGTGTGTTGTGTTGTGCTCCAGTTCAGCTATTTCTTTATTTTTCTCATGATTTTCTGAAATTCTTTTCGGTAGTTTTTGGCTCCACCTCAGCGGCTTGGTTCTCCGCTTGGTTCTCGAGGTTATGATTCGTTTCCCTTTTCGTGGAGGTTCTGCAGCAATAATTATCTGCTGGTATTGTTCAAATAAAACACTATTATTCAGTTCAGAAGATAAACCAACCCTATGGACTACATAAGAAAAAGATAGAGTACAACACAAAAAAACAATACAGAACATAAGAAAAGGTGGAATTGAAACAAGACTCAAAAAATAATTTTTCTCTTCCCAAAAACTAGAAAATATATTAGCTAAAAATAACGAGATTAAAAATTTACCCACACCTTCAATAAAATTAAACTTGCCAAGGCTCCAATTTTGAATAAATAAAACAAAAAGAACTACAGCATATATCCAAAGAACAACAAGGAAAAGAATACGAAAGTGTTCAAACTTATAAAAGTAGTTAATAGTATAACCAGATGAAACGCTCAATAAAAAAATCTCTACAATGATAAAAATTTGAATACTACGCAAAAATATCCATAAAGCCCACTTTCTATAAAATTTTAAATCACCTAGGGGTTCTTTAGTGTCAAAAATTACACATCCGTACAAAGAAAATACGCCAAAAACAGATAAGGGTAAGCCACCTAAGAATACATTGCACATCTCATCCCAAATCTGTTTTTTGCTCTCCTGATTAAACAACCCTAATAAAATATATAAGATGGAGTACAAGCACAAAAAAATAAGTGGGCTCGCTAGTACAAGTGTAAAAAGTCCCTGAGTTATAACATAAATACGCTTCGTGATTGTCGACTGTCTTTGTTCCTTATTTTCTAAGCCAGAAATTCTAGAATCTTCATGGGATTTTAAAACATCTGAAGGGTGCAAAAACAGCAAAAAATAATCCTTTAAGGTTTTTCGGAATTTTACTTTAAAATACTTCACATCAGAATAATATGCGACACGGGAATGAACTTTCCCTTCAAGAAATTTCCACACTTCATATTGGCTAACACTGTATTCATATGCTTTATTCTTGATATACTTCCGCATAGCAGTAAGACCTAAGAACTCAGCATTAGCAATCTGGCCTTCTTTTATGTATTCACTCTTTTTAGCTTTATCTATTTTTTCTTTATCGCGCCCAGAAATAATATCAAAATCAGTTTTCGCATTAAACTCTTCTTCGAGGTCTTTTTTCCAGTCTTCATGTGCAGAATCGGCCATAAGAACTCCTTACTAGAAATATAGTGAAACTTGCAGAGAACACACCGTCTCCACCTAACCAGCCTTATTATAAGCTGAACTAAAATTTTTAGCACCTACACTTCGTCACAAAAGCGCACACAAAAATGACCCTACCCAGCCACATAGCTAGATAGGGTCACCTCACAGCTTCAGCTAATTCTCGCCGTCGCCATCATCCTTACCCGGACGCAAACCATCATAAATTTCCTGACACTGCGGGCACACCGGAAACTTCTCAGGGTCACGCCCCGGAGTCCATACCTTACCGCACAACGCACGCACAGGATTACCCGTCAGAGCAGACTCCATAATCTTCTCTTTACGCACATAATGGCTAAAACGCTCATGGTCACCCGGCTCAACAGTCTCCGTCAGCTCACGCTCCAACAACGCAGTGCCACCACGCGTATCCGGCACAAAAGGATCTTCAACTCCAGGAATAGAAGACATCTCTCCTCCTCACAAACAGCAATACATCAATAACCACATACTACACAAAAGAAAAGTATGTTACCGCTTCAACTGAGCAAAACACTCAGGAGCATGACGCTCATACCGGCGAGCACTCACACGCATCACACCCCACACGCACAGCACACCATACACCAGCGACACTGCGCCAGTGCACCATGCCCACACTGCCTGCCCCGTCAACAAGTAGACACCGTACAGCACAAAGGTTGGTATCAGCGCCACAAAAATCAATAACGAGACACCTAAACGTGCCAGAACCAAACCAGCACCGCCCGTATTCTGCGGTGTTTTAAACGGGCCAGAACCAGGTGGCGGAGTCGGCGGCGGCAACGTCACATCAAATAATGAGCTAATAGCAGCAGCCGTACAAAAAGCACCAACCGAACCACCAGCAAGAGCGAAAAACTCCACAAAACTAGCGCCACGATACCACAAGAAAAACGTTAAACAGAAGAGCAGAATCGGTAAGAAAAGAATGCTCAAACCATAGAAACGGCCCCAGCGGTCATCTTTTCCACTCAGTGGAGAAATAAGATGTGTAGCCAAGGCAGAATCATCATACGCCACCAAATAATAGAACGTAGAGCCTACCATCAACGCAATAAACAATGGGCCAATATCAGAAAAAGCGCCGCTATCCCTGCCAGCAGAAGCTGAGAACGCTTCACCAAAAGCCATCAGCACATAGAATGCAGGCGGAATCACCATATATGCGCTCATACGAGAATCGGTGAAGAAAGAATGTATGGTGCGAGCAGCAACAGCCCAACGTGTATGGGCTGGAAAATGCGCAAAAATACCGATATTCCCTGCTTCTTTAGTGCGTGTACCGGTTTTCGCTGTTGAAGCACCCAAATATTCCATCTCATGAGTGAGCAACTTATTCCATAGCACCCAACCAGCCGCAACATACACAGCAGTTAGAGCACAACGGCCAGTAGCCATCCACCATGCGCCGTCAAGAACATCACCGGGAACAGCCCATATAACGCCCAGCGGGCTCCACGCCAAAATGTTAAGAATGGTTGGAAGATAATCCCAGATAGATGCCACAGCACCAGCAATCAGCATAAGAAACGGGACTAAACAAATCATCAGAATAACCGTAACTACCGACATCACGTTACGCAGCATACGATTCTGATAAATGCGCTGTCCCACCATATTAATCAGGCGAGACATCATCATCATTAACAGTAGCCCCACCGGAGCACACAAAACATAGCTAACCAACACTAACGGCTGATGAATGAAAGCACCAGCAGTCACGAGCGTGGCAAGAGCCGTTAAAAAGCCGGGAACACCTATGAGGTTGCCCCACAGTTGCGCCCATTGAATATCTCGTGCCGACAACGGGTACGGGGCAAGCTTATCGAGGTCAAGCGCATTATCAACCCATGCAAAGAACAAGGGCACCACCAGCCAGATAAGGCTAAACACCACACCAAAGCACAGCGCCCATATCTGCTGTTGGGGTGATTCTGTGCCGGCTGTCAGTGACGCAAAAGCCCATAAGGCAAGAAGACCAGACCCATAGAGCAACGCAATAATGGTGCCAATGATAGCCCACATATTACGTTTAAAAGAGGCAAGAAAATCTGCCCATTTTAGTTTGAGGAGGACTTTAACCATGAGATTCCCTCCGAAACAACACGTCCACCAACTAGTTCAATGAACCGCTCTTCTAAAGTCTTGCCGGCGCACACATCATCTAACGTGCCAGAAGCAACGATACGTCCCTCGTTCATCACCGCCACGTGGTCGCATAGGCGACCCACCAAATCCATCACATGTGACGAGAGCACAATCGTTCCACCCGATTGAATGTACCCGCGTAAAATATCCTGAATGTTCGACGCCGAAACAGGGTCTACTGCTTCAAACGGCTCATCAAGAATCAGAAGTGAAGGAGCATGAATCAGCGCGCACCCTAACCCAATTTTCTTTGTCATACCAGCAGAATAATCGCATACGCGACGCCCACCAGCATCACCCATTTCAAGGACGTTCAACAAGTCGGCACTACGTTCTTTAACCGTCTGACGGTCTAGCCCATGTAACATGCCCGCATAATATAAAAGTTGTTCACCGGTGAGCTTATCAAAAAGACGCACACCATCAGGAAGAACACCCACCTGCTTTTTAGCGGCAATAGGATCTTCCCAAATGTTTATTGTGCCAATATGCGCTGTTCCAGCGGTAGGACGCAACAACCCTGTTGCCATGTTCAGTGTGGTCGTTTTACCAGCACCGTTACGTCCCACCAGCCCAAAGAAGGAGCCACGAGGAATGTCCAGATTAATACCGTCTACAGCCACCTTATCTCGGTATTCTTTGACCAGATGACGTAAGCTCAACGCCATGGAGCGTGACGGGGCAGAATGCTCTGGTGTTGGAATCTGCTCGCTCACTTGGGAAAAGTCGTGTTCTTCGGTGTCTGGTTGAGAAGGTGTATTCCACGGAATCTGATCTGTCACGAAGCGTTCCTCTCGTTGCGAGCGCATACTATTTCGGCACATCATCTAACAGTTAAAATAATAAATGCTGTGGTTCACAGTCTAGGTGTTCTTGTCAACCACAGCAAATATTCGTCGCTCATACTACGCGCCCAACACCGTACCGGTGCAAGCGGTTAGGCGGTGTGTGGCGCTCTCTTTTAGAAGAGGGCGGTCATTAAAGCAGTGCGCGCTTTAACCACGCGAGGGTCAGCAGAACCAACCACATCAAAAAGCTCTACCAGACGTTCACGCACCGTGTTCTGAGCCGAAGCGTCCACCTGTTTAAACACGTTAATAAGACGATTAAACGCGTCCTCAACATGCCCACCCGAAATATCAAGGTCAGCAACAGCCAACGCCGCCTCAACATTCAACGGCTCTTGCGCCGCCTGAGCACGCACCTGCACCGTATCATAGGCAGACACCCGCGATAGCAGATTCACCTGAGACAGCCCCAGCTTAGCGTCCTTATCCCCCGGGTTCTCCGCTAAAGCACGCTGATACGCTTGCTGAGCAGCAGCATAATCACCACGATCAATAGCGTCTAATGCCTCTTGATGTAACGGAGGTAAAGGCTTCTCGGCAACCTCACCCGCAGAAGGAGCGAAACCACCTGGAAGCTGGTGCTCTGCAGCAATCTGAAGAACCTGTTGCAACAGCTCTGTCGCCTGCGCAGTATCAATCGGAGTATTAAACAAAGGTGCCGGGCGCCCCGCAAGAATTGCTACACCTGCCGGAACGCTCTGCACCTGAAACGCCTGAGCAATCTCAGGGTGAGCACCCACATCCACCGACGCCAACAACAAATTACCGCCAGCAGAGTTTACGACCTCCTCAACGGCACGCAACGTCTGCTCCGAAGCGGCAGACTGTGCAGACCACAGCACAAAAATAACAGCACCTTGCGAAGACATCTGAACATACTTCTGAAAATCCTCGCCACTGGTAACCTCATACCGGTAACTCACCGCAGTATCACCAGCAGGTGCAGAAGACTCAGCAGAAGCCGGCTGTTGAGCCAACTGAGATAAGTCAGGTGCACGACGTACCGACGACGGAATAAAAGGTTCATGAGAAGAAGCCACAGTTTACCTCCTACAAATAAAAGAATGTTGTGTTATCTAAAATCTACCGTTTTTTCTCGTCATAAAGCAGTGTTTCTAGCCGTCGGCTGAATCCTACTCTCAGGAATAAGGTATAAAGTTGTCTCAGATACACCGTATATCAAGACGAAAATAAAAAAATTATGACCAAAGAATCTGCAGTCGAGAAAACTTTCAAACATCTCAAAGAAAAACTCAACCAATGCAAAAATAAATGCGTAGGCTTACCTAGCCCACAACCTCGCCCACGCTTTGAACCACCAGAAGAACCCGAAACGTTAACAGAAGAAACCAGCATCGACACCATCGAAAACACGGCAGAAGAAACCGACTCTTCACCCAACACCTTCGAAGCGCCCGCTATCGCTATCGCTAACCCTGTTCGTGTCGGCTTCCTCCTAACCGTCGGTGTTGGTGCAGCACTACTAGCACTCTACTTCCTCACCAATATCGGCCCACTCGCCGGCTGGATTGTTGGGGCACTCTTTATCGCCCTCGGACTCGACCCCGCCGTACGCAAGCTAGAAAGTCTCGGCCTTCCACGTGCAGCCGCCGTACCCGCCGTCGTCATCACCTTCGCCCTCGTCGTTGTCGGACTCATCTCATGGGTCGTCCCAAAAATTGCGCGACAGACCATCCAATTCGTCAATTCTTTCCCCAACGACTTCGCAGACTTCCTCAACTCACCATTTTTCACCTCCATCGACGAAAAATTTGGTATACGTAACTGGGTCACAAACGAAGTATCAAAAACATTCCAAGGACTCACCTCAGATTCCAACGTTGTCAGTTCCTTCTTCAACACCCTCGTCAACGCTGGCTCAACCGTTGCCAACATTCTTACCGGAACAATTATTGTGCTCTTCTTGAGCCTCTACTTCCTCTCATCACTACCCCTGATGAAAGCATGGTTTGTTCGACTCACTCCCGCCTCAAAACGTGAAACCGTCAGCAAACTCACCGACAAAATCACCGAATCCGTTGGTAACTATGTTCTCGGGCAAGCAGCCGTAGCCTTACTCAACGGCACTTTTGCGCTAACCGTCATGCTCATCGTCGGGGTTCCTTTCCCTGAGCTTTTCTCACTCATCGTCGTCATCCTTGCCTTTATCCCCCTTATTGGTGGAGTCTCCGCAGGAATTATCGTCTCCGTATTCTCACTCACCGCTGGATGGCAAGTCTCTCTAGCATTCGCTATCTGCTACTTCATCTACCTACAAGTTGAAGCGTACTTCATCTCACCGCGCATCATGTCTAAAGCTGTTGCAGTCCCCGGCGGTATCGCCATCATTGCAGTGGCTGCAGGCGGAAGCCTCTGGAGCGTACTCGGTGCACTCATCGGCATCCCTGTTGCGGCGTCTTGTCTCATCCTCGTTCAAGAAATACTCGTACCAAGACAAGACAAAAACTAAAACCATATAACACCAATACAACGGGGTGTGGGGTATGAAGAATCGTTCTTCATACCCCACACCCCGTCCTATTGCAGGATTACACCTAAAATATCAACGGCGACGAGTCTGCCAACACCTCTGATGCCAATGCCGACGCTCAGCAATAGCCTGAGCCTTACCAAAAAGATGATTTTCTTGCCACACCACCAAATGTGCAACACCGGGGCTAATAGTTCGCCCACATTCAGGACAAATATAATTCTTGCGAGCATTCACCGCCGGCATATACTGCACATACCAGTGACCATCTGAAGCGACCTCAACCGTCGGAGACGGATCAAGAATCCTCGAAATATCACGGCCAGAAGAAACAGCGGCACGCTGCCACTTACTAGGAGCACGGCCAGAATTGCCATTACGACGACGAGAAGAATTGCGGGACATAAATACTACTATCGTACATATCCGGCTCACACTCAAATACACGCCCACAGAATCGACACCCAGCGCCTGCACAAACTGTTAGAGTTATGTGCGTGCGACTTGTTATAGCAGAATGTTCCGTAGATTATGAGGGCAGATTACGTGCCCACCTCCCCCGTGCCACACGCCTACTCATGCTCAAAAATGACGGCTCGGTACTCATCCACTCCGACGGAGGCTCCTATAAGCCCCTGAACTGGATGAACCCACCGGTCAATATGCACGTCCTAGAGGGAGAAAAACTCACCCAAAGCAGCCAATTCACCGAACTGGCAGACCCCGAAATACAACAATTATGGACGGTACAAGCAGCCAAAAGCGACGACCGTCTTCTCATCAGAATCTACGAGGTCATCGGAGAACTCTCCCACGACCTCGGCATCGACCCCGGACTCGTCAAAGACGGCGTAGAATCCGATCTACAACGCCTCCTTGCCGAACAAATCGAAACCCTCGGTGCCGGATATACTCTCGTCCGCAGAGAATACCCCACCGCTATCGGCCCTGTTGACATCATGGCACGAGACGCCAATGGTGCATCCATTGCGGTAGAGCTCAAACGTGTAGGCGACATCGACGGTGTTGAACAGCTCACCCGATACCTCGAACTACTCAATCGTGACCCGCTACTTGCCCCCGTCAAGGGCGTATTCGCAGCTCAACGCATCAAACCACAAGCGAGAACCCTCGCAGAAGACCGCGGTATCCGCTGTATCAGCCTCGACTACGACGCCATGCGCGGAGTAGACCAATCAGAAAACCGACTCTTCTAAACCCCAAAATATAACACCATATAAAAATTCATCATGCTCTTAGACTCACAGTGTTAGAGCACCACCATTAAAAACAAGAGGTGTTTGCTTCTTCACCCTTCTGAACAGAAGGAGAAGAAACAAACACCTCTTCTCATATGAGGTTTATTTAGACCTTCGCGTGCTTAGCAGCAATAGTGACGCGGTCATTAGAAACCGTCAAAAACCCCTCTTGAAGAGTGGTCGTCATCGGCTCACCAGAAACCGGCTCAATGTACAGCTCACCATCTTCAGCAAGAAGAACACACGTCGGGATATGCCCCGGAAGGATACCCAAATCACCGGTGACAGTGCGAGCACGAACATATTTCGCCTCGCCCTCCCACACACGGTGTTCACGAGATACAACCTCGACTTTTAGTGCCGTCATTACTTGGCTCCAGTCTGTGCCTTGATTTCCTCGTAGCGGCGGAAGACATCGTCCATACCACCAATGTTGTAGAACGCCTGCTCAGGGATGTGGTCTACATCGCCGTTGCAAATCATCTGGAAGGACTCAATGGTGTCCTTCAAAGGAACAGTTGAACCCTCAACACCGGTAAACTGCTTCGCAGTGTAAGTGTTCTGAGAGAGGAACTGCTCAATACGACGTGCACGAGAAACAACAACCTTCTGCTCTTCAGAAAGTTCGTCCACACCAAGAATCGCGATGATGTCCTGAAGTTCCTTGTTCTCCTGAAGAATAGCCTTCACACGGATAGCAGTATCGTAGTGTTCGTTACCGATGTACTGCGGATCCAAAATACGTGAGGTTGAGGAAAGCGGGTCAATAGCAGGGTACAGACCACGAGAAGCAATCTCACGAGAAAGCTCAGTTGTTGCATCCAAGTGAGCGAAGGTTGTCGCTGGAGCAGGGTCAGTGTAGTCATCCGCAGGAACATAAATAGCCTGCATAGAGGTAATAGAGTGACCACGAGTTGAGGTAATACGCTCCTGCAACAAGCCCATCTCATCAGCAAGGTTAGGCTGGTAACCCACAGCAGAAGGCATACGACCGAGAAGGGTGGATACCTCAGAACCTGCCTGAGTGAAACGGAAGATGTTGTCGATGAAGAGCAGAACGTCCTGATTCTTCACATCACGGAAGTATTCCGCCATGGTCAAACCAGTCAAAGCCACACGGAGACGAGTTCCCGGAGGCTCATCCATCTGACCGAATACAAGCGCGGTGTCTTTAAGAACGCCGGCTTCTTCCATTTCAACCCAGAGGTCGTTACCTTCACGAGTACGCTCACCTACACCGGTGAATACAGAAGTACCACCGAAGTTACGAGCCACACGGGTAATCATTTCCTGAATCAAAACGGTCTTACCAACGCCCGCACCACCGAACAGACCAATCTTACCGCCCTTAATATAAGGGGTCAGCAAGTCAATGGACTTAATACCGGTCTCAAGCATTTCGGTAGAACCTTCAAGTTCTGCGAAGCCAGGAGCAGTACGGTGAATAGGCCAGTAAGTGTCAGCCTTAATCTCGGAGTTATCGACGTCAAGAGCGTCACCGAGAACGTTGAAGATGTGTCCTTTCACGCCGTCGCCCACAGGAACAGAAATAGGTGCTCCAGTGTCAACAACAGCCTGTCCACGCACCAAACCGTCGGTCTGCTTCAAAGAAATTGCGCGGATGATAGAGTCGCCCAAGTGCTGAGCGGTCTCGAAAGTAATCGTAGTAGTAGTGCCACCGAGAGTTAAATCAGCGGTGAGCGCATTGTAAATATCCGGTACCTGACCGGCAGGAAACTCAACGTCGACAACAGGGCCGATGACGCGCACGATGCGGCCAGTAGCGCCCTGAGTCGGCGTAGCTGCCGATTCATTTACAGTGGAGGTCATAGTTCTCACTTACCTAATAAGAGAAAGTTATTGGTTGGTCTTCTGTTAAGATGCGGCGAGGGCGTCAGCGCCACCGACAATCTCAGAAATCTCGTTAGTAATCTCAGCCTGACGAGCGTTGTTCATCAAACGAGTGTACTTCTTGACAAGTTCATCTGCGTTATCACCAGCAGACTTCATCGCACGCTGGCGAGAAGCAAGTTCGCTAGCAGCAGCTTGCAATAAGCAGGCGTACAGACGAGACGCCACATAACGAGGCATCAACGCGTCCAGCACTTCCTGAGGGCTAGGTTCAAACTCGAACATAGCATCCTGTTCAAATTGCTCTTCATCAAGGCGAACACCTGGAACAATTTCTTCACCCATACGACGTGCTTCTTTAACAGCAATCGGTAGTAGACGAAGAATCTTTGTTTCCTGAGTTACCATCGACAAAAATTCGGTGTACACGATATGCAATTCATCGACACCGCCCTCTTCGAAAGGACGCTCATACGCATCAAGCAAAGCTTCACGCATTTCGATAGCCATTTCGACGTTGGGGTTATCGGTGTTACCCTCCCATGCACGCTCATACGGGCGTTCACGGAATTCAAAATATGATTTTGCTTTACGGCCAACAAGGTAAAGCTGAACCTCGCGACCTTCGCTACGCAACTTCTCAATCAGACCCTCCGCTTTTTTCAAAACGGATGAAGAGTATGATCCAGCTAAGCCACGGTCACTCGTCATCACCAAAATAGCTGAACGACGATGCTTAACAGACGTATCAGTCAACAACGGGTGTTGAATGGGGTGCTGAGTAGCAATAGCAGTAACAGCCTTTGTCAAAGCAGCAGCATAAGGGCTTGCAGCATCTGCGCTCTTACGTGCCTTATTGATACGAGAGGTCGCGATCATCTCCATCGCCTTGAAGATTTTTTTCATCGACGAGGTCGAATTAATCTTCTGGCGGTAAACCCTAATTTGGGCTCCCATAGAGCTTCCTTTCAGTCCTAGCAGTTGTGCTGTTCTACGCTGTTAGGCTCAGAACAGCACAACCACATCAGGATTATCGCTAACCGATGGTTTCCTGAGATACGTCCGCATCAGATACTGGCTTATGCTCCTCATGACCAGCGTCTACGAGGTGGCTAGTACCTTCAGAGGAAAAGTTACGCTTGACTTCAGCAACCGCATTCTTCAATGCAGCTACAGTGTCGTCTTCAAGCTTTCCGGACTCGCTAATAGCGGTCAAGACGCCAGTGGAACGACGGAGGTAGTCGATGAACTCTTTCTCAAAACGGAGTACGTCAGAGACCTCAACGTCATCAAGGTATCCGTTCGTACCTGCCCAGATAGAAACAACCTGCTCTTCAACCGCGTACGGGGTGTACTGAGGCTGACGCAAAAGCTCCGTCAAACGAGCACCGCGAGTGAGCTGCTGTTTGGACGCATCGTCCAAGTCAGAAGCGAACATTGCGAAAGCTTCCATTGCGCGGAACTGTGCAAGGTCGAGTTTGAGAGTACCGGAGACTTTCTTCATGGCCTTGGTCTGTGCGGCACCACCCACACGAGAAACCGAGATACCTACGTCAACTGCAGGACGCTGGTTTGCGTTGAAGAGGTCAGACTGCAAGAAGATCTGTCCGTCGGTAATGGAAATAACGTTCGTAGGAATGAACGCGGAGACGTCATTTGCTTTGGTTTCGATGATGGGGAAACCAGTCATCGAACCAGCGCCTAGCTCGTCAGAGAGCTTTGCGCAACGCTCGAGCAAACGAGAGTGCAAGTAGAAGACGTCGCCGGGGTATGCTTCACGTCCTGGTGGGCGGCGTAGAAGCAAGGAAACAGAACGGTATGCTTCTGCCTGCTTTGACAAGTCGTCAAAGATAATCAAAACGTGCTTGCCACCGTACATCCAGTGCTGACCAATAGCAGAACCGGTGTAAGGTGCGAGGTACTTGAAGCCTGCTGCATCAGATGCAGGAGAAGCAACGATGGTGGTGTATTCCAAAGCGCCGCGTGCTTCAAGGGTGCTACGTACTGCAGCGATAGTCGATGCTTTCTGACCGACAGCTACATAGATACAACGAACCTGCTTTTGAGGATCGCCAGATTCCCAGTTAGCTTTCTGGTTCAAAATGGTATCGACGGCGATAGCGGTCTTACCGGTCTGGCGGTCGCCAATGATGAGCTGACGCTGTCCGCGACCGATAGGAATCATTGCGTCAATAGCCTTAAGGCCGGTCTGCAATGGTTCGTGCACAGACTTACGCTGGGTAACACCAGGTGCCTGTAGTTCTAGCGCACGGCGACCTTCAGCTTCGATAGGTCCCATGTCGTCGATGGGGTTACCCAGAGGATCAACAACACGACCAAGGTATGCGTCGCCTACGGGTACGGAAAGAACTTCACCGGTGCGGTGTACTTCTTGTCCTTCTTCGATACCGGTGAAATCGCCAAGGATAATAGCACCAATATCGCGGGTGTCTAGGTTCTGCGCCAAGCCAAGAGTGCCGTCTTCAAAACGAAGCAACTCATTAGCCATGACGGAGGGAAGACCCTCAATGCGGGCGATACCGTCAGATGCTGACGATACTCGACCCACCTCTACTCGTTCTACTTTGCCGGGTTCGTAAGACGCTGCAAACTCGTTTAGCGCGTTACGGACGTCGTCGGCGTTGATGGTCAAATCGGCCATCTTTTGTCCCTGCTCTCCTAATGTGTGGTTCTCCCCCACAGGTCGTGGGTGAAAACCGAAACTTGCTTTACGGTTGGTACGTTCTTCTAACCACCGTGGTGAGAAGAACCGCACCTTCCATCTGTATCTGCTAAATCACTATTGCGTATGCAATCCGTGGTCTTAGGCAACGATAGAGCGGTTGAGTTCGTTCAGACGTGACTGGACGGTGCCGTCAATAATGTCGTCTCCAACTTGAACCTTGAGTCCACCTATTACCTGAGGATCAACGGTGATGTCTAGCTTCAGTTCTTGTCCATAGGCTTGTGAAAGCCCACGGCGCAACTTTTCGATGTGTGCGTCGGTTAGAGGTCGGGCTGATACAACACGTGCAACCGAGCGTTTTTGACGTTTGACGATAATTTCAACGAATTTTTCTGCCAAACGTGCAGGTGTCATTCCGCGAGGTGCGACGCTCACACGTTCAATCAACAACTGGCCTTCAGCTGTTGCTGGAGAACCAGCAAGAGTGAGGGCAAGTTTTTTCTTTGCTTCTGGTAGTGCACGGTCGTCGTTAAGAGCGATCTGTGCTGGTGCAGAAGAATTCAAAGTGTTGATGAAAGTGAGTAGTTCATCAAGAACCGTCTCCAAAGCGTTGGCGCCTGCGCGTACCTCTGCAGCTTGAGCTGTTGCATCAACAGCCACATGCTCGAGAGCATCAGCTAAATCACGTTCAGCAGACCAACGTGCAGTTGCAGCCGCTACAAAAACGTTCAGTGCCGGCTCCGAGACCTTACCGCGAAATACTTTCTGAACGATTCCTTCGCGTGCTTGTTCGCTACGAGAAGGGTCGGTCAGTGCTCGTCGCAGACCGCCATCAGCGTCTAGGACGTCAACAACAGCAAACAGCTCTTTAGCAAGATAGTCAGGACTTACTGCACGCTGTGCAGCAAGAACCGCTTCCACCTTCTTCAGTGATTCAGTAGATACTCCTGCCATTACCGAGCTACACCTGCGTTCTGCTGCTCGGTTTCAAGGTCAGCAAGAAAACGATCTACTACACGAGCTGATCGCTCATCATCGTTAAGGGATTCGCCAACAATTTTGCCAGCCAAAGATGTTGCTAAAGTTCCTACCTCTGAGCGAAGAGAAACTAGAGCAGCTACACGTTCAGCTTCGATAGTCTTCTGTGCATTATCGGTAATGCGCTGAGCCTCAACAGTTGCACGTTCTTTGAACTCAGCAAGAATTGCTTCACCCTCAGTACGAGCTTCTTCGCGAATCTTCTGTGCTTCCAAACGAGCGCTTTCAAGCTGTTGGTTGTACTCTTCGCGTGCTGCGGCCGCTTCTGCCTGAGCTTTTTCAGCTTTAGCAAGACCGCCCTCAATAGCCTCTTTACGTTCCTGATAGATCTCTTCGAACATCGGGATAACGTATTTGGTAACGATGAGGAGGAGGATCAGGAACCCGATGAAGACAATGACCATTTCCCAAACATTCGGGAAGAGAGGGCTAACGCTGTGCTCCTCTCCAGCAGCCATCAAATATGACATAGGGAAAATTCCTGTTCTATAGATTAGAGAATAAGGCGTGAGCCTTTATTACATAATGAACGCGAGAATGAGACCCAAAACTGCAAGTGCTTCAACCAAAGCGAAGCCCATGAAGAGCATTGGCTGAAGAGTGCGCTGTGACTCAGGCTGACGAGCAACGCTAGTCATGTAAGCAGCGAAGATTAGACCAACGCCAATACCGCCACCGATAGATGCAAGACCGTAGCCGATAACACTCAGGGAGCCTGCGATTGCCATGTTGTTTCCTTTCAACAGTGCCCGTTATGTGTTTTGTTCAACGAGCAGAGTTTTGATTATGTGGTGATTACCCGCATGTTACGGGATGCTATATCCTTCAAGCTCTAGATGAACTTGAGAAAACTTTTTTAGTGTCCTTCTGAAACTGAACCTTGTAGATAAACAGCTAGAAGCAACGTGAAGATGTACGCCTGAATGCACTGAATCATCAGTTCAAGGAAGTAGAAGAATAGACCGAGAGCACCAGAACCTACAGCTGCAAGAGAACCGAATCCCCCCACCTCAACAATGAGGTACTGAGTCAAAGATGCAGCAACCAAAATCGCCATGTGTCCGCCGAACATCGTCGCAAAAAGACGAAGGGCGTGAGTTACAGGGCGAATCAAAAGATTTGAGAGGAACTCAATCGGTACAAGAATGATGTACAAGATAGGAGGAACACCAGAAGGCATGGTGAGATCTTTGAAGAACGTGCCAAAGCCCTTACGTTTGATACCTACGCCAACCCATGTAAACCATGCGAAGCCTGCCATCACATACGCTGCGCCAGCGTGAGACATTGGAGGTAGCTGAATACCAGGGATAGAACCAAAAAGGTTATTAACCAAGATGAAGAAAAAAGCAGTAAAGAGCAATGGCACAAAAGGCTTATATGCGTGAGCGCCAATGAGTTCTTTTGCTAGAGAGTTACGAATAAAAAGGTAACCGCTCTCTGCGATAAATTGCTCACGTCCGGGAACCATCGCACGCTTGCGACCTGCATGCATAAAAAATGCTGCGACGATGACAACGGAAAGTATCACCAGCAGCATCTGCTTGCCGAAACCAAACGAACCAATCGTGAAAATATCGGGAAGATGAGTATCTTCAACCGTGGGAGGAACATATCCCGCGGCGGTAACAAGCCCGTTTACGATCAAGGCAAGTCCTTTCTTGCATCAAAGTATTGGTCAAAATGACCGTGTACATATAAGTATGTTATTGAAAAATTATGTGTGACTCAATGATGTGGTCAGTTACGGTTCGTCATGTGATACCAAACGAGGTAGAACCCTCCGATTGCGCCAACAAGGGCACCAGCAAAAACTAACCATCGAGTTCCTAAAAAGTGATCCAGCACAAAGCCTACCAAACTCCAGATAGCAATGCCCAATATGACATAGAGCAAAGTCATGATTGCCCCAGCAATTCCGCCACCTGCAACAAGCTCTCCCGTAGTACGAAGCTTTTTATCGCCACGCCACCAAGGATTCTGCGCTTTACTCACTTTTTATTTCCTTCACACTTATTCTGACTATCTACCTTAATCATGATCAGCAAAATACAAGATACGCATTGCCATAATGCTCTTCATTGTCATCACTAACCACACCAATGTAGTAATCAAAGCGCCAGATAGCATCCAACCATTCGTCATCGCTTGTGGCAAAGGAACAATCAGTAGCAACATTGCACCAATCATTACTTTAATGACGTAGCACACCACCATTTGGCGTGCCACATTTGCCATCGAAACACGCTCAGCACGATGAGCAACAAGAACATCTATGCTAAACCATATCTGAACGATGAGACTACCTACCAAGAAAGCTAGAAAACCCCAGCGCCCTTGAATAAGTGCTCCCACCATAATACCTGTGATCGTTACTGGAATAACAATTTTACTCACCGAAAAGAAAATGTTTTTCCAGACAGAGCTATTACTGCCCATCAACAGACCCTTGCCCCTGACTCTTTTCAAGGCTATCTTTTTTAAATTTCTTCACCAGCTGAGGAGAATACAAATACATACCAAGCAACACAAAAGTCAGTAAACCGGCCCAAATAGCTTCCTGAGTTTCATACGGCAACGTCACAATAGCAAGAACCGAAATAAAAATAGTCAACAACGAAACCACTAAAGCACTTTGGATATGGGATAAACCAACATCGGTCAAACGCTGATAAGCATGTTGGCGATGCGGACAATACCACTTCTCTTTACGATAGATACGCAGCCAAAGAGTCACACCCGTATCCGCCAAATACACCAAAACAGGAGATAACAAATACTCTAAATACACTCCAGAGAGAAAAGCGCCAACAGCCATTGACGCAATAGAACCACCTAAAAAGTAAGAACCAGAATCCCCCAAGAAAACATTATTAACACTTCTAAGATTCCACGGTAAAAATGCTAAATACGCCAGTGATAAAGCAGAGCCACCAATAAACAACCAATTGAGATCATTCACCCAACCGGCATAAGCATAAAATCCGCCAACAATAAAACCGTGCAACCCAGAAATACCGTTCAAGCCGTCCATAAAGTTTGCAACGTTGATATAAGCGGCAATGGCCAAAACCGCTAGAGGAACCCACACCCACGATGTATGCAAAGAATAGGTCAGCAAAGATGTCACGACCACGCCGATAGCAAGTTGAATACCAAAACGCCAAAGAATAGGAACGCCTCGATAATCTTCGAGCCAACCAAGAATTACTGAGCCAAGCATTCCCACCAAAACAGAAAGCGCAACAGAACGGTCAATAGAAATCATGCCGAAAACAATCGCGAGAATATAAGCGATACAAGTGCCAGCAGCAGCGGCAATACCCATCCCCCTCAACGTCTGACGGTGATGCGAAGAACGTTCAGTTGGAATATCCACCATGTTCCATTTTTTCAGCAAAGGAATAATTGCCCGGGGCAAAAAAAGACTCACCATAAAAGCAACGAAGGCAGGAACCCACATCATAATGTTTTCCACGACAACACCCCATTCTGAAAAGACACGAGAGGATAGCAGGTCATCCTATTTTCGCCCATACCCACGGTGATTAATATAGTTTTGACACCACTGCTCATAGTCTAAATCTGCTGGTGCAAACGGCGGAACATGAGCATGAGAAATATGTTTATTCTTCTCATTCGAAACGTTTTTCTCTTCTTTGCTGAAAAGAACTTCCTCTAACTTTTCGCCATCCCGTAATCCGGTGTATTGAATATCAAGGTCAGGGCACTTATACACCTCAAGTATTTGCCGAGCAATTTTCTCGATAGGAACAGCCTGTCCCATATCCAGAACGAGAACTTCGCCACTATTGCCCAAGGCACCAGCAAGAAGGACCAATGCACAGGCGTCATCAACCAACATGAAAAAACGGGTAGCTTCAGCATCTGTCACCGTTAACGGTTTATTATTGCGAATCTGCTTGATAAATAGCGGTTTAACAGAACCTCTGGAACCAAAAACGTTACCGAAACGAACGGAAACATATTTTTTTCCAGTAGTTTGCCCGTACCAGCTACACAGTCTTTCAGCGGTGCGTTTGGACTGCCCCAAAGCACTCTTCGGGTCAGCAGCTTTATCAGTAGAGATATTCACAAAAACATCAACCTCTACTTTAGATGCAGCTTCAAGAATGTTAAGCGTTCCTTGAACGTTAGTCTTCCAGCCCTCTTTCGGATTCGATTCAAGAGCAGCCACATGCTTCAACGCAGCAACATGAAAAACCACATGTGGACGATGTTCTTCAAAAGCATTGTTCACAGCCTCAACGTCACGAATATCAGCAACCACGATACCGTCATCAGCTAAAGAACCAGAATATTTAATTCCATAAAGGGCGTCTAAAAGCAAGGTCTCATCACGATCGAGCATGATTAATTTTTCTGGCTCATACTCCATAATCTGACGGCACAACTCAGATCCAATAGACCCACCAGCACCAGTCACAAGAACACGCTTACCCTGTAAATATTGAAAAATATCCTGGCGCTCAACGTTGTAATCGACTTTTCCGCGTACAGCCTCAATAATTCTACGATCTATTTCAAGCTCAGGATTTCTCATTAAAGGGTATTCATAATGGAGATTCCCATTCACTCCAGCCGTCACTCCAGCATAATGCAAAAAATCCACACCCAAACTTCGCATCTCCTCCGCAACCGTCTGATACCCCAGCGGCAATTCTTTCTTTGCACAAATAACGGCAGATGCGCCAAGCCTCGTCACCAAATGACGAAGATCTTCACGGGTTCCTCGAATAGGAACACCCTGAATACGCTGATTACGTAACGAAGGATCATCATCAACAAGTGCAACAGGATGATAGAGAGAGCTCGGGTCCGATAATAGGTTCGTCACTAATTGTTGCCCAAGAAAACCTGCACCATACACAATCACAGGAACTGCCTTATCAACAGGAGAAAGATTCTGATATTCCTGAAGCATCCTCTTAAAATAACGGAACACTGACATAATAATCAGAGCAAAAGGCGCAACAATTAATATTGCTGAGCGAGGCACACCAATATGCCACGAAAACTGAATAAGAACAGCCTGAATAACTGCCACAGCAGATAAAACGGTATACCCCAGAAGCTTCGTCTCTGCAAAAGAACCATACGGTAAACGATTACTGTACAAACCAACGGCATACCCAACTCCAAGCTGAATACTTAGAGCTATCGCAGTAACCACAGAAAAACCGAATGGGTTAATCAGCTCAAAACTTCCATACCTCAAGAAGAACCCAATGAATAAAGCGGCAATCCAAGCACCAGCGTCCAAGGCCATACGATAATAAATCCACCGCTGTTTATGGTCGCGCTCAAGGCGTGCAGAAGAATCATGCACCATATCACTGGACATATCCGTCATGAACATTTTTCCTTCCGCAGGTTATTATCAACCTGCCCACTACCAATCAACGACCGAAAAGCCTTTTTACGTAATCCAACAGGAACAAAACGATACACTAGACGAACACCTAAATTCGTCACAAAATCAGTCTTGTTAATCATACCGCCGTTATAAAGAGTCTGTTGCACTTTCACATCCTTAGTAAAAGCACCCACACCGCCACGACGGGTATACACACCAGCACCAGTACGATATTTCACCAAAGAATCAGCAATATTCTGGAACACAAAGCCAGCAGCATTCATACGGCTCCACAACCAATAATCCTCAGCTCCAGGGACTTCCTCATAACCCCCAACAGCTTCCACTGCAGACTTGCGAAAAATCACCGTAGGATGAAACATCGGATTTCGATGAGCAAAAGCAGAACGAATCTGCTCAGAACCAAGAACAGCATGCCGTTCAGACTCAATATAAGAAGCATCCAAAGATACTTCAAACATCGACGAACCAAGCACCGCAACATTCTTGCCAACCAACTCAGGAAGCTGACGTTCAAAACGATGCGGTAAAGAAATATCGTCAGCATCAGCACGAGCCACTACATCATAGGAACATTCTTTAAGCCCCTCGTTCAAAGCATTTGCAAGACCCGCATTACGAGGTAACGAAACCACCTTAATCGGGCACACCTCACCTTTTCGAGAACGAGCACACCAACGCTCAATGACCTCATCTAACTCAGGTGTTAGAACACCATCTTTGACCAAAACAAACTCATCAGGAGCTCGATTCTGCTCAACCGTATTCGAGGCAATAGCACGGTCAAGGAAACGTGCATCATCACGAGAATAAGTGCTCATCAACACCGAAAACTTCTGATCAGGCGAAGAACACGACACACACTGCTGACGAACATCTGAAAAATCATACGCCCCAGCAAGCACGTCCTGATTAGAACGAAAAGGCTTCAAAGAACTTTTAATACCATGATAGAAATAGCCGGCGTACTTTTTTTTCTTTGAAGTACGCAATAAAGTACTACACCACAGTCTTACCGTAGAACCGCTGTACAGCACTTTTTCTAAAGGAGTGAGCGTACGACAACGTGTAAACACCCATATCTTATTACGCACATCATTATAAAAACGTTTCCCGGGGTCAGCATCTGTTGTGCCGAAAGTCTTAGTATGGTGAACCACCACAGAATCAGCCACAGCAATAGCATGCCGATGATGAGCCAAACGCGTAGAATACTCAAAATCATCATTCCAGATGAAAAAATCAGCCCAAGGCAACCCCACACGACGCATCACAGCAGCGTCCATGAGCAACGACACAAAAGACCCAGAACGAATTGGACGCCCACCCACTTTTTGCGCCAACTGATGTTGACGACGAGTAGCCCCAAACATGGTACGCATCGTATTCATCGGATGGTCAAGACCGTTCTTCCACACCACACGAGAAGCAACAAAAGCAGGGCGTTCCGAACGAATCACCGAATAATCACGCCACGCACGATAACTGGCTAAAAGAGTATTTTCTAAAGGCTGAGTATCGTCGTCCATCACCCACACCAAATCTGCCTGATGAGTAAACAACGCACGATCAATACCAACAGCAAAGCCACCAGCGCCACCAGTATTTTTAGATAAATGAATAATATCTAAAGGAATGTCATATTCAAGGTCATCTAAATATGCAGCCGTCCCATCAGCAGAATCATTATTTACCACCACAACACAATCAGGACGGCAAGCACCCTGTCGTATTCCCTCCATGGTCATACGCAGAAGATCCAACCTGTTATAGGTCACAACGACCGCTACAATATGGTCCTGAGAACTCGTCGCTGAGTTAGGTACTCGTTGGGAGCTATGAAGATGCGACATTACCTCTAGACCATAACCTTTCTAGGATTCATACAACTCTAAGCACCTGCTAAGAGCTCAAATCGTCGATGCTCTCTACTTGTCAGTATTGAACAACTCTAGCTAGTTTACTGAACATCAGACGGTGACACCCCTTTTATCACCCATAAGATACCTAAAAGGTTGCTGTGTCTGTTAGTGATTTTGCACCACTTATGATTATGTTAGGTATATCAGCCCGTCATTAACCTCATCGACGGGTCTAGAAAGGGGACATTGTGGCTGAGGCAAGCTGGAAAGTTATTGGAGCAAGCGGATTCGTCGGGTCGTCCATTATTGCACGTCTACAAGCAGACGGCATCGACAGCGACCCTATCGAAGCTCCTCGTCTTGCAACATCACAGACAAATCCGCAAGCACTCATCAAAGAAGCCTATAGGCTCGAAGGAATCATCAACTCTCTGGCTGATTCTTTTGCTGGAGCAGACGTCGTCATTAACGCATCAGGATTAGCTGCCCCACACCAACAAGAGTTAGCACCTCTCATCGGAGCCAACGCCCTGCTACCAGCAGTTATCGCTATTGCAGCCCAACGTACCGGTGTCAAAAGAATACTTCACATGTCATCTGCCGCAGTACAAGGTTCCTCCCCTGTACTCAACAACGAAATCAAAACCTCACCCTTTTCGGCATATTCTTTCTCAAAAGCACTCGGAGAAAAAGTACTCCTCATGCTCTTAGAAGAATCACAACAACACGCTCGCACACCAGAAATATGTATTATCCGTGCAACCAGTGTGCAAGGCTCAGGACGTAAAACCACAGAATCCTTTGCAAAAATTGCGTCTTCATTCCTCGGCTCCGTTGCCGGAACAGGTCAGCAATCCTCACCTGTTTCATCATCCTACGCATTAGCAGAATTCGTGTCCATGGTCGGTCAATTCCCTCAACGACTACCAGCAATCGTTGTTCAGCCGTGGGAAGGAAGCACCTGCTCCTCCGTTCTCATTGATGCTGGTCGACGACGCCCATTCACCCTACCTCATCAACTATGCCAAGGCATCATTAGAAGCGGCTACGCTTTCTCCCGCCTTTTAGACGACCGTTTTCAAGGCACTGTACGCCGTGTAGAAGTCATGTGGTTCGGACAAAGAATAGATGACTCTTGGGCACGTCATCATGGGCTCATTCCAGAACCAAGAATCCAAGAAGTTCTCAGAAGCGCTCATCTTGCCCTCGGACGTAAAAAGGACCGAAAATACCGTTCCTCTTCAACATCATAAAACCATAAAAATATGGGGTGCTCCTCACCAACGTGAGAAGCACCCCATATTTTTATGAGGAGAACACATTAATTCGCTGAACTCTCATCTTCAGCACCGTCAAACACCAACGAATGAGCCTGAGCAGTACTCAACGGCTTCGTCACAGTTGTATCTAACGGCTGGCGGACAGAACGCACCGGCTGAGCCAAAGAACGACGCTGATCAATACCAGATACCGGTGAAGACTCCGAAACAAGACGTTCATGTAAACTACCCGAAGCCGGCACCGGTGCTTGACGATAACTAGGAGTATCCGACGACTCATCAGATTCTAAAAAGTCATCATCAAGTTCAGAGAATTCATCATGATTCTCCTGAGGATCTTTCAACTGGCTACGAGACTCTAACTCAGCTTTCGTGACAATCTCCGGAACAACTTCACGTAAAGCATCAAGAGAAATAGCACCCTCACGAACAACGACAGCCTGCTCCCCCGTGCAATCCACAATAGTAGAAGCCACCGGAACAGTATGCTCAGCATCCTCACCGTCAAGAGCACGAGAACCAGCATCAAGAATTAGCTCAACATCGTCACCTAACTGGTCTAAAGCTTCTTGCGCGTCCACCGCGGCAGGACGACCTGTCTTATTAGCAGAAGACACCGCTAACGGGCCCGTTAAACGAAGCACATCAATAGCAACCTCATCGTCAGGAACACGAAGAGCGACAGTTCCTTGAGTATCCCCCAAATCCCAGTTCAAAGACGGCTGAGAGTAACAAATAATGGTGAGTGCACCGGGCCAAAACGCTTCTGCCAAAGCAGAAGCATCAGCAGAGACCTCATCAGCAAGACCAGGTAAAACAGAAGAACTATAAATCAACACCGGCGGAGGCATACGCCGTGAACGCCCCTTAGCAGAGAGTAACTTAGTAACCGCTTCAGGAGAAAACGCATCAGCGCCGATACCATACACGGTATCGGTAGGAAGAACAATCGTTTTCTTCTCTTTAATAGCTTTCTGAGCAGCAGCAAGCGCCTCAGTACGGTTCTGTTCAGTATCGGTTGAATACAGGGTAGCTTTCACGTGGTTTATTCTCTCATGTTCTCAAAGAACTCTACGGATATTCTCTTAATTATTCTGCGAATAATTCGGTTTCTCACCGGCAGTATGTCGTGCACGAGAGGCTAAATCGTCAATAGATTCAATAGCATTGAACCCTAAAGACTCAAAAGTCTCAACCATCACCTCACGCTGAGTCTGAGCATGCTCCATGATGCAATACCCACCAGGCTTCAGAAGTTCAAAAGCCCGAGAGGCAATAGCCCGCGGAATTCTCATACCATCCTCACTACCACCATAAAGCGCCATATGAGGGTCGTGTTCACGGACTTCCACATCACACGGAATAGCGTTCTCAGGGATATACGGAGGATTACTCACAACAATATCGTAACTCCCCTCTTCTCCCTCGAGAGCATCTCTGGCATCAGCTTGCACCAAGCGAACGCCCGTTCCTTGAAGATTACGCTCCGCCCAAGCATACGCCAAATCGCTCAGCTCAACAGCTGTCACATCTACATGGTGTCGTTCTGTTGCCAAAGCCGCCGCAATAGCACCAGAACCAGTACACAAATCAAGAATACGGATAGGAGAATCTATAACAGAACGTAACCTATCCACACGCCCTAAAGCGTGTTCGACAAGAAGTTCTGTTTCAGGACGAGGAATAAAAACACCAGGCCCAACAGACAATTTAAGAGAACGGAAATACGCAACACCGGTAAGATGCTGTAGCGGAATCCGCTCAGCCCGCAAAGACACCAGTTTCTCGTATCCGGCAGGAACAGGCGCACCCACTAACGCTAAGGCTTGAACTCTCCCGCGAGAAATAACCTCTCCGGTTTCTTGTTCAAGAAGATGCGCTACAAGTAGCTGAGCATCAACCTCAGCCTGATCAATTCCAGCTTCTGCTAAGTGCGCCGATGCCCGACGAAGAGCGGAATCAAGCTCCTCATCGGGCATAAGCATAAACTCTGAACTCAAGAATCTAGTTCTCTTCCTGACCTAACTGCTCCAAACGAGCCGCTTCATCCATGGCAATAGCAGACTGAACGACCGCTTCGAGGTCTCCGTTAAGTACCGCATCAAGGTTATAGGACTTATATCCAGTACGGTGATCAGCAATACGGTTCTCAGG
The DNA here is from genome assembly GCF_048512865.1 of Rothia sp. P13129. Classification (NCBI taxonomy): domain Bacteria; kingdom Bacillati; phylum Actinomycetota; class Actinomycetes; order Micrococcales; family Micrococcaceae; genus Rothia; species Rothia sp. P13129. Next base: position 64,950 of record NZ_JBLXYA010000003.1, on the reverse strand, counting down.
GAAGTTATAGGTGCGGATACGTTCAGAACGATCCATGGTACGCACCTGAGAATGACGCTTTTCAGCATTCTCAGCATCAATCTGTTCTTGCTGCCATGCCAGAAGACGAGCACGCAACACACGCATCGCCGCTTCACGGTTTTGAATCTGAGACTTCTCATTCTGCATAGCTACCACAATGCCAGTAGGCAAGTGAGTAATACGCACAGCAGAGTCTGTTGTGTTCACTGACTGACCACCAGGACCAGAAGAACGATACACGTCAATCTTCAAATCATTCTGGTTAATCTCAATTTCTTCAGGCTCATCCACTTCAGGAAACACCAAAACACCGGCAGCTGAAGTGTGAATACGTCCTTGAGACTCAGTAGCGGGAACACGCTGAACACGGTGCACACCGCCTTCGTACTTGAGATGCGCCCAAACGCCCTCTGCAGGGTCTGTTGACTGCCCTTTAATAGCAACCTGAACATCTTTATAACCGCCGACGTCGGTGCTCGTCGAAGAAATAATCTCGGTCTTCCAACCCTTAGACTCAGCATAACGAGAATACATGCGTAACAAGTCTGCAGCGAAAAGACTTGCTTCGTCTCCGCCTTCTCCGCCTTTGACTTCAAGGATGACGTTACGTCCATCGTCAGGGTCACGAGGAATGAGAAGACGGTGTAATTTTTCGGAGGCCTCGTCAAGTTGTTGTTGTAGAACAGGGACTTCTTCAGCGAAGTCTGGGTCTTCGGAAGCCATTTCTTGAGCTGCTTGCAAGTCTTCAGTCAAAGTGTTGACACGATGATAAGCCTCAACGATACCGTTCAACTCAGAATAGCGTCGCCCCAGTTTACGGGCTTTACCCTGATCTGCGTGAACTGCTGGGTCTGCTAGTTGTTTCTGAAGATCAGCATGCTCATCAAGCAGAGACTGAATTTCGTACAAAATATGCCTTCTTTACTATCCGCGAGAGCGTCCATCCCTCGACTTTTAGTGCAAATAATAGTGGTCGATATGATACGTGTGTGCCGTCTCATCCAAAGACGGCACACACCAACTATCTCTAGTCTCCTGTATTCGTTCCCAAACCGGACTTTTGAACGGTCAAAAGGAACTCAACATTTGATTGGGTTTCGCGTAGCTTTGAGGTGAGTACGCCAAGAGCCTGCTCTTGTTCCAGACCAGCAAGAACACGACGCAAACGCCACATAATCTTAATTTCTTCTGGTGAAAGAAGATTCTCTTCACGGCGAGTACCCGAAGAGGTAACATCCACCGCAGGGAAAATTCGCTTATCTGCCAGCTGACGAGATAGACGCAATTCCATGTTGCCAGTGCCTTTGAACTCTTCGAAGATGACCTCATCCATCTTAGAACCAGTCTCAACCAATGCGGTGGCAAGAATGGTCAAGGAGCCGCCTTCTTCAATGTTGCGTGCTGCACCGAAGAATTTCTTAGGTGGGTACAGTGCCGCAGAGTCTACACCACCAGAGAGGATACGACCAGAAGTCGGCGCTGAAAGGTTGTAGGCACGTCCCAAACGAGTCATCGAGTCAAGTAGAACGACAACATCCAGCCCCTGTTCGACAAGGCGCTTTGCGCGTTCAATAGCGAGTTCAGCAACGGTTGTGTGGTCGTCTGCGGGACGGTCAAAGGTCGAAGCAATCACTTCACCCTTGACAGTGCGCTGCATGTCGGTGACCTCTTCAGGACGTTCATCAACAAGTACCATCATCAGATGAACTTCAGGGTTATTAGTCGTAATCGCATTAGCGATGGACTGAAGCATGAGAGTCTTACCTGCTTTAGGAGGTGAGACAATCAATCCACGCTGGCCTTTACCAATCGGTGCGATGAGGTCAACCACACGGGTGCCCAGTTTCTTCGCATCGGTTTCAAGACGTAGACGTTCTTGAGGGTATAGCGGGGTAAGTTTGCTAAAGTCACGACGGTTCTTTGAAGTTTCAGGGTCAAGACCGTTGATAGAGGTCAGCTGTAGTAGCGCGTTAAACTTTTGACGGTTGTTGTGCTTATCGTTTTCACGAGGAGCGCGGATAGCACCGACAATAGCATCGCCTTTACGTAGCCCGTATCGTTTGACTTGGTTCAAAGAGACGTAGACGTCAGAAGGTCCGGGGAGGTATCCGGAGGTACGGACAAACGCATAGTTTTCGAGGACGTCTAAGATACCGGCGACAGGAACGAGTACATCGTCTTCGCTGATTTCTGGTTCGTCGTAATCATTGTGATGGCGTCGGTTGTTTCGGTTGCGACGTTCGTTTTGGCGTTCGCGTCGGTTGTTTCGGTTGCGTCCACGGCGGTCTTCATCAGGACCATGTGAATTTTCGCGCTCGCCGCGGTCGTTACGGTCACGGTCTCCACGCTCGCGGTCACGGTCGCGGTCGTTACGGTCATGACGATTACGAGTACGCTTACGCTGAGGACGCTCATCATCCTCAAAACGTTCTGAACTCTCATCGGCAACAGAAACATCCTCAGCAGAAGTATTCTCTACCTCTTCAGAAGAAACATTCTTCTTCTCATCATGTTTCTGCTCAGAACCCTTACGGCGACGATCAGTACGAGTACGAGTACGGCGAGTAGTCTTCTCAGATTCCCCCGCTTCCCCATTCTCTTGCTCCTGAGCTGAAGATTCTTCAGAAGACTGTGAAAGGTTCTTCTCCTGAGCGTTACGGGAAGAACGACGACGCGTAGTTTTCTTTTCGCTCTTCTCGCTCTTTGACGGCTGAGCAGAATCTGCTTCACCGGCTTCGCTAGAAGTCTCTACCTCAGCAGCAGAAGATTCCTCAACCTTCTTTGCACCACGGACGGTACGCTTACGAGTAGTTTTTTGAGCTTTAGCAGGTTTCTGCTCCTGAGATTCAGCACTTTGCTCTTCGCGCTCAGCCATTGCACCACCACGCTGATGGTTAGAAATAGCTTCAACAAGATTAGATTTACGCATACGTCGTGCACCCGTAATACCTAGCTGTACTGCTAGAGATTGAAGCTGAGTAAGTTTGAGAGTGCTCAAAGACGGCGATTTAGTTTCCTCCGCACCAGCGGTACGGTCGGTAGTTTCAGCCAAGAAGGTTCCTTCCCCCTCGATATTCGAAATAAGATTCGGTAATGATCGGCACAACAGAATAAGTGCCACACCAGACATCAGATAGCCCAGTGAATAGTTAACCCACATGCATCCGCACACACCACACACCGACATCGAAAAAGTTGGTGATAGGGCAGACACAATATTCCAAGAAAACAAGGAAAAGAGTTTCTCAAGAGAATGTCATGTGAAAGTTAGACGTCCAAGCGCACGGCTATGCACATGCTTGAAAACGCATACGAATCGTAAAGTCTTCCATTACAAAATATCAGCACTTTACAACATAAAACACGAAATAGCTGCTTCTTAGCTATCCCGCCTTGTGTCAAAGAAACACCATTTTTCTTCACCATAAGAGGTCAGATAACGGTTTCTTCTCCAGTAACTATAGCACCTTCTCGATCAATATCTACAGGTAATACACGCCAAAAAAGCTTTTCTGACCCATATTCGCCAATATCAGAACGCTCAAGGCCCTCAGCAATAGCATCCATCACCTCGCTACGCTCCGACATCGAACGGCCCAAAACCATCACCGTCGGCCCAGCACCAGAAATCACCGCACAGTACCCACGCTCACGCAAAAAACACACCAGTTCATACGACGGACGCATCGCATCAGCACGATACTGCTGATGCAACAAATCCTCGGTCGCCGCAAAAAGATGCTCCGGATAAGCATGCAAAGATTGAGTCAATAACCCCGTATGCGCAGAATTTACCGCAGCATCACGATGGCTCACAACCTCCGGAATCAACGCCCGAACACTAGCAGTAGACACCTCATACTCTGGAATCGCAACCACCGGAAAAATTTCTTCATGCACAGCAACATTCAACGTATACCACTGCCCCAATTCACCATACGACAACGCAAAATTACCATCTAAACAAGGAGCAACATTATCGGGGTGCCCCTCCATATCCGAACAAATCGTCAAAAGTTCGGCAGCACCCTTACGCAAAGACTCCGGTAACAACGCATTAGCCGCATACACACCAGAAACAATGGCAGCAGCAGAAGAGCCCAAACCTCGAGAATGAGGAATATTATTCTTCGCCCGAAGATGAAGACCAGGCAACCCCTCTAAACCGACAACCTCCCACAGCCTCATCATCGCTCGAACCACTAGATGAGAACTATCACGAGGCACACTCTGAGAACCAGCACCACAAATATCAAATTCTAAGCCCTCAGAAATGCGGGTCACCTCCAACTCATCGTAATGACACAATGCCACACCCAACGAGTCGTAGCCCGGGCCCAAGTTAGCGCTCGTAGCAGGAACACGAACACTAACGCGCCGACCCACCGGAATATAATCCGCCACGAAACCACGTGAAATACCAGAAGAAACAGGCATAGAAGTCACACTTTCTCCACAAACACAACAGCACACAAGGAAAAATTACTCCCCTTCTACCGCCACAACAGAAATAATCTCGCGAACACTCTCAAGAGAATCCACAACAGCCATCGTCCGGCGTACCGAAATATCACTTGCACGGTGAGTAACCAAACGAATCACCGCAGAATCCCCCGAACGATCTTTCACCTGACGCACAGCCTGCAACGAAACCCCATGCTCAGCAAAAATACGCGAAACATTAGCCAGCACACCGAGCTTATCTTCAACCCGCAAACCAATAGCAAAACGAGTCACCACCTCGTCCATACCAACAGCACACAAACCAGCATAGGTAGACTCTGGAACACCAGCACCACCAAGAACCATACGTCGCGCCAACGACACAAAATCACCTAACACCGCAGAGGCAGTCGGAGCACCTCCTGCACCAGGCCCATAAAACATCAGCTCACCGGCGTCACGAGCCTGAACAAACACCGCATTATACGCATCATGCACAGACGCTAAAGGATGCTCACGCGGAACAAGCGTAGGACTAACACGAATATTAATCCCCTCACCTTGACGCTCACAAATAGCCAAAAGTTTAATAACATACCCATCTAATGCGGCAGCCTGAACGTCCTCCGCAGTGATAGCACTAATACCCTCACAATGTACATCTGCCAGCGTAAACTCAGAATGAAACGCCAACGACGCCACAATTGCAGCCTTAGCAGCAGCATCAAGACCTTCAACATCAGCCGTCGGATCAGCCTCTGCATAACCAAGCTCTTGCGCCTGCGCTAAAGCATCAGAAAATTGCGCCCCAGTGGTATCCATCTGGTCAAGAATATAGTTAGTCGTCCCATTCATAATGCCCAAAACACGTTGAATCTGATCCCCCGCAAGAGAATCACGTAACGGACGCAGAATAGGGATAGCACCAGCAACAGCTGCCTCATACGAAAGCTGAGCACCGCTAGCCTTCGCTGCCGCTTGAAGCTCAGCACCATGCTGCGCCAATAAAGCCTTATTACCAGAGACTACAGACTTACCAGCGTTAAGAGCACGAAGAATACGAGTACGCGCCGGCTCAATACCGCCGGTAAGCTCAATCACAACATCCGCAGCGTCAATCAATGATTCCGCATCAGTTGTATACAACGATGCAGGAGCATTCCAATCACGAGAACTCGTTACATCACGTACAGCAATACCAATAAGCTCAATATCAGCACCGATACGCTGTCCTAAGGAAACAGCGTCCTCTAAAAGAATACGAGCAACTTGAGAACCAACAGTACCCGCTCCTAAAAGGGCTACCTTAATCTTTTTCATCGGGTACAACTCACCAATCTTTCTATGGATAAGGGGTGTATCGTCTCCTTCCCCATCACAGGAGAGAAGCGCTCATCAACTATCGTTATTTTTGCAGGTTCTACAAAAGAACGCACGCCTTAGCTTAGAGATATCCAAGCGTTACGGCAGTGCGTTCTTTTATGTCGTTATATGAATCAACATCAACTATTGTGTTATTTCTACATCATAAGAGAGCATCTCATCTTCACTTTGACCGCGAACAATCACAGATGGCTCTCGATCAGTCGCTGTAGAAACCACCGGCGGACGCGTCAAATAGTTGTAGTTTGAGCTCAACGCATAGCAATACGCGCCAGTTGCCGGAACAGCCAACATGTCGCCGGCACGGATATCTTGTGGAAGATAAACATAACGCACCACGACATCTCCCGATTCGCAATGCTTACCGACCACACGAGAAAGCACCTGCTCCCCCGTGGGAGCACGATTCGCTAAAACTGCCGTATAGTCTGCTTCATACAAGACTGGACGAGCGTTATCACTCATACCACCGTCTACCGACACATACCGGCGGACACGCGTCTGACCATTCTCGTCTTCAACAGCAACATCTTTGACCGTTCCTACCGTATATAAAGTCATTCCAGAAGGACCAGAAATAGAACGTCCCGGTTCAAAACTCATATGAGGAATAGCCATCGACAGACGCTCACACGTTTGCGCAATAGAATCTGCTAGTTCTTGAGCAATATGTTCAGCTTCACGCGGAGTATCTGAGCAGGTGTACCCAATACCGTAACCGCCACCTAAGTCAAGCTCAGCAAGGTTGATACCTAGACGCTGATTCAGATATTGCATATATTCAAGCACCTTTGTGGCAGCAGCGATAAAACCATCTGCCTCAAAAATTTGCGACCCAATATGGCAATGCACACCACGAAAATCAAGGTGTTGGCTTTGATGAGCTAACACCGCTGCAACCGTTGCATAAGAATCTTCTTGGCCGATACCCAAACCGGTTAACGTCTGCGAATCTAACCCGCTCAGTTCAGCTGTCCCAGATACCAACGACTGACCAAATTTTTGATCTTCGTGTGCGGTTGCAATGAAATCATGAGTTGAGGCATGAACACCAGGAGTCAAACGTAAAAGTACCGGCGCAATAACACCCATCGACTCAGCAATCCGAGCAATCTGCTGAACTTCAGGCACAGAATCAGCGACGATACGACCAACACCGTACTCTAAAGCACGACGAATCTCAGCGTCAGACTTGTTATTACCGTGTAAAGCAACTTTATGTGCCGGCACACCGGCACGGATAGCTAAAGCGAGTTCCCCGCCCGAAGCAGTATCAAGGTAAAGCCCTTCGTCATCTGCCCAGTGAGCAACAGCGCTACACAGAAAAGACTTACCAGCATAGTAGATAGATACCGGCGCCCCGACTGCTTCAAAAGCTTGCTCAAAAGCAACTCTAAAGGTACGAGCGCGCCGACGAAAAACAGACTCCGAAAAAACGTATTGTGGAGTGCCAAAACGTTCACGCAGCTGTTCAACCGGTGTTCCGTCGACGAGTAGTTCGCCAGATTCTGCCCGTGAAAAGTTTTGCTCCCAAATGGTAGGTTCAAGAACTTCTGGGTGTTCGGGCATTTGTAGCCACGACGGCACGTAAAGAGGTGTTTGGTCGCTCACGTTACATTCTTTCTGGTGCGGTTACACCCAGCAGGTATAGCGCGTTGTGAAGCACCTGTGCGGTGGCGTTGTTAAGGAGCAAGCGACTGCTATGTACGGCGGTAATTTCTTCGTCACCACGTGGTGCGACACGTGAAGAACCGTACCAGCGGTGGTATGTTCCAGCCAATGTTTCGGCGTAACGTGCTACACGGTGAGGTTCACGGAAGAGCGCTGCTTCTTTGACGGTGTTAGCGTATTCTCCGAGCACGCCAAGGAGCTGAGCGTCGAGTTCAGAGTCAAGCGCTTGCGGGTCAAAGAGGTCGGTGTTCACCCCGGCAAGTTCTGCGTTACGTGCGACAGCGCAGGTACGAGCGTGTGCGTATTGAACGTAGAATACGGGGTTTTCGTTGCTCTGCTTGGTGAGCAGATCAAGGTCAATATCAATATTTGAATCCACAGAGTAGCGTGTCAGTGTGTAGCGTGCGGCGTCTACTCCAACTGCTTCGACGAGGTCTTCAAGGGTGACGATGGTTCCGGCACGTTTAGACATACGTACAGGTTTTCCATCTTTGACGAGATTGACGAGCTGGCCAATCATCACTTCGACGCGACGTGGATCATCGCCAAGTGCGGCGGCAGCAGCTTTAAGACGTGCAGTGTACCCGTGATGGTCTGCACCAAGCATGTAAATGGCGATGTCTGCGGGGTTTTGTGCACGGTGAATCTTATCTTGGAAGTAGGCGATATCTCCGGCGATATAGGCGGCGTTCCCGTCAGATTTGATGACGACGCGATCTTTATCGTCACCGTAATCGGTAGATTTGAGCCACCATGCACCATCAGCGAAGTACAGGTTTGATGATTCTTTGAGCTTTTCGAGGAGCTCATCAACTTTTCCAGATTCGAAGAGGGAGTTCTCGTGGAAGAACACATCAAATTCCACACCAAACTCTTTCAGAGAGCGTTTGATTTGGGAGAACATGAGTTCGACGCCTTCAGCGCGGAACACTTCTTGGGGGTCTTCACTCTCAAGAGCATGAGGGTGAGTTTTGAGAATGTCCTGAGCAATTTCAGAGATGTAGTTTCCACCGTAACCGTCTTCGGGTGCAGGTTCGTTTCGTGCGGAAGCAAGAAGGGAACGTGCGAAACGGTTAATCTGGTTGCCGTGATCGTTGAAGTAGTATTCTCGTACAACGTTTGCGCCTTGAGCTTCAAGAATACGCGCGAGAGAATCTCCTACCGCAGCCCAACGGGTACCACCAAGGTGGATAGGTCCAGTAGGGTTAGCGGAAACATATTCGAGGTTAATGGTTTTTCCGGCGAGGGTGTCGTTGTGTCCGAAGGCTTCTCCAGCTGTGACGATGGTGCGTGCAAGTTCTCCTGCTGCGCCTGCTTCGAGGACAATGTTTAAGAATCCGGGGCCTGCGATGTCTACTGATGCGACACCTGAAATATCTGATATGGGTTGAGCAAGAATCTGTGCAACTTCTCGAGGATTTTTACCCACTTTTTTGGCAAGTTGCAGAGCGATATTGGTCGCCCAATCGCCGTGTTCACGGTTCTTTGGTCGTTCCACTTTAACGGTGGGAAGTTGTTCTTCACCGTTGAGGGTTAGTTCACCAGCGTTAACGGTGTTAGAGAGGATTTGTGCAATTGCCGTTGAGAGTTCTTCAGGTGTCATGCTGATAAGTTTACCTAAAAGTATCGGTGAGCCAAGTTTCTCTATAGGGTAAATCGTAGATTCGGCGTCTCCTCCCCACTTTTAGATGTTTTGTGTTGTTGATATTGCACCTAAATTGTTCACCGCAAATATCGTCTTCCTCGGGTGCTTCTGGTATCGTGGATAGTCGTTGCATCCATCGTCCGTAGACGATGTAGCACCGTGCCCCCGTAGCTCAGTGGATAGAGCACCAGTTTCCGGAGCTGGGTGTCGAAGGTTCGAATCCTTTCGGGGGCACTTTTTTCTTCCCCAAAGATACCTCGCCACCACAAAAACTATTCGACGTGATTCATCGTTACAAAGAATCAAGGTTACAAAGAACAAAGCCATTACGGCTTCTACCGCCCCACTGTGAACATCACCTAAAGTTGCGTACCCATGTCTGAGAAAAAAACTTCGCCTCAAGCCCCTTCTTTAAGCGCTCTTGCCGCTACTATTCATCACGCCCCGACCCGTATGAGCAGCTCATCAGCACAAGAGTCACACAAGAACGTTCCTCGTTCATCTCGCGGTACAAGTAAATCTGGTGCCCCAAAGAATACACGGCGTTCCCGCCGTTCATCATCGCAGGGGGCAAAGCAGCCACCAAAGCCACGGCGAGTTATTGCACCAGAAAGTATCACCTACCCTGCAGACCTTCCAGTTTGTACGCAACGACAAGAAATCATCGATGCCATTCGCTCTCACCAAGTTGTGATTGTTGCTGGTGAAACTGGTTCAGGTAAAACAACTCAGCTACCTAAAATTTGTTTAGAAATGGGATTAGCAGAATATGGCATGGTCGGTCATACCCAACCACGACGTATTGCAGCGCGCTCGGTAGCAGAACGTATCGCCGAAGAGTTAGGTGAAGAGCTCGGTCACACCGTCGGTTATCAGGTACGTTTCACCTCACAGGTGAGCGATACTTCTGCCATCAAATTAATGACTGACGGTATCCTCCTTGCAGAGATACATCACGATAAGCTGCTAACAAAGTATTCTGTTATCATCATCGACGAGGCACACGAACGTAGCCTTAACATCGACTTTATCCTCGGGTATCTCAAACAGATTCTTCCCAAACGGCCAGATTTGAAGGTGATTATCACCTCGGCAACTATTGACCCAGAACGTTTTAGCCGACACTTTTGTGCAGAAGAACTCAGCGCCGACGACGAGCTACCTCCTCATGCGCCACCCATTATCGAAGTCTCGGGAAGAACCTACCCTGTTGAAATCAGGTATCGCCCGTTATCGGAAGAGACCGAACACCCTGACGAAGACTCCGAAGACCTAGCAACAGAAGATAGAGACCCTATCGACGGTATTCTCGACGGCATCGTTGAGCTATCACGTGAAGGGAACGGGGATATCCTCATCTTCTTCGCCGGAGAACGAGAGATTCGAGATGCTCAAGAAGCTATTGAACAGCTTATCCGTAACACCCCTCAACTGCCCCGCTACGAAGTTTTACCGTTATATGCTCGGCTCTCTTTAACAGAGCAAAATCGTATTTTCCGTACCGGTTCAAAACCTCGTATTGTACTGGCAACAAACGTAGCAGAGACATCGCTAACAGTACCGGGTATCACCTACGTGATTGATACGGGCACGGCAAGAATCTCACGATACTCAGCACGCACCAAAGTTCAGCGTCTACCGATTGAAAGAATCTCTCAGGCAAGTGCACGGCAGCGTTCTGGTCGTAGTGGCCGTACCAGTGCCGGTATTGCGATACGTCTCTACTCTGAAGAGGATTTTCTTTCACGCCCAGAATTCACAGACCCCGAGATTCTACGCACGAACCTCGCCGCCGTCATCCTCAATATGAGCGCTATGGGTGTAGTTCAGTCCATTGGGGATATTGAGCGTTTCCCATTTGTGCAGAAACCTGAGAATCGAGCCATCAACGACGGCGTCGCCTTATTGAGAGAGCTCGGCGCATTAAGTATGAAATCTTCTCATAGCCGACGTCGCGGTTCCTCACCGCTGACCGCTATCGGGCGTGCCATGTCTAAGCTTCCTTTAGACCCGCGTTTGAGCCGTATGATCGTTGAAGCTCAAAAACGTGGATGTGCTAAAGAGATGATGGTTCTTGCTGCTGCGTTGACCATTCAAGACCCTCGAGAACGTCCCTACGAACAACGCGCACAAGCAGATACTTTCCACCGCCGTTTTGTCGACGATAACTCTGATTTTTCCAGTTTCTTATTGTTATGGCAGTATCTGCATGAGCAGCAAGAAGAACTTTCCTCATCACAGTTTAGAAAGCTTTGTCACCGCGAACATATCAACTTTTTGAGAGTTCGAGAATGGCAAGATCTCTTTGCGCAGCTACGCGATATTGCCCAAGAAGCAAAGATTAAGGTTAGCGCTGGGCGCATCATTGAACCGGCAGCGCATGAAGAGAATTTGCACAAGAGTGTTCTTTCGGGTTTGCTCTCTCATATCGGGTTAAAAGATGAGCGCACACGCGGAGAATATCGTGGAGTCAGAGGAACACGTTTCCATATTTTCCCTGCTTCGTCACTATTCTCAAAAAAACCAGAATGGGTGGTTGGTGCAGAACTTGTAGAAACATCAAAACTATGGGCTCGAACCAACGCCAAAATATCCCCAGAATGGGTGGAAGAAGTCGGCTCGCACCTCGTTAAACGACAATATGATGACCCTCATTGGTCGGCTGCTGCTGGTGCCGTCCTCGCTCACGAGAAAGTAACATTACTGGGGTTGCCTATTATTGCTGACCGTAAAGTTCAGTACTCTCGTATTGATCCAGAGTTATGTCGCGAGATATTTATTCGCTCAGCACTTGTTGAAGGTGACTGGAAGACACGACATCGTTTCTTCAAACGTAATCAGCGCGCTTTAGCCGATATTGAAGAGTTAGAGACGCGTCTTCGACGACGAGATTTACGTGTCGATGACCAAGCTCTCTTTGATTTCTACAATCAGCGTATTCCTGCCCATGTGGTCTCAGCACGACATTTTGATCGGTGGTGGAAAGAAGAACGTACTCGCAACGAACACCTTCTCGATTTTTCGACTGACCACCTCATCGATCAAGAAGCAGCCGATTACGATGAAAGCCAGTTCCCCCGAACGTGGACCGTCACCACAGACGGTGGTGAGCTACACCTCGATTTACGATATGAGTACGCTCCTCACCCCGTCGATACAGCATCATCTGCGCATACTGATGGTATTGCGGTGCAGATACCGTTACTCTTTTTGAACCAGCTCAGCCCAGAACCTTTCCAATGGCTTATTCCCGGTCTTCGTGAAGAACTCGTCACAGCATTAATTCGTTCATTACCAAAACAGATTCGCAAGAATTTTGTTCCAGCGCCAGACGTTGCTCGCCAGGTCATAAAACTTTTAGACGAAGAATTTTCTCCGATAGAAGATGTTTTTGACCAGTCCGTGGCGCGGTGTCTTAAACAGTTGCGTTCAGTGCCGGTGCAGCCCGAAGACTTTGATCAGCAGAAGATACCTGAACATCTACGTTTCACGTTCCAGGTGCGTAATCATCAGAACGTTATCGTAGGAGAAGGAAAAGATCTTCTTGCTTTGCAAAGCTCTCTTCATGAACAGGTACGAAACGCGTTAGCCCAGTCATTAGGAGCTAGTGTTGAGGATATTGTGGCACTTACTGCTCTGGGCAAAACGGCTCATACGGTTGCACAGTCTTCAGTGCCCAAGCCATCACCACAGAAGAAAGCTGGCGCTGCGAGCCAAGGAGATTCGACAGCTTCTGATAGTTCAGTTCGTGAACGTTCAGGTCTGTTGCACTGGCCAGAAGAAGATTTTCCGCGAACAATAACTCGCACTATTGCAACCCAACAGGTTACGGGGTATCCGGCTCTTACCGATCAGCAAAAGAGCGTTGGTTTGCAGATTTTTTCACAGGAGGTGGAGGCCTGCTCCTCACAACGTCAAGCGGTCATACGGCTTCTAAGTCTTGAGTTACCGTCGGTAGTTCGTTATGTTAGCGATCATCTTTCGCATCAGGAGAAACTGATTTTTACCCAGAATCCGCACGGTTCGGTAGATCAGTTGGTTCAAGATTGTTTAGCAGCTGCTATCGATCATCTCACCCCAGAAAACCCGCCATGGACGAAAGCTGAGTATCAGATACTTTATGATCGTGTACGAGCCGATTTAATAGATGCTGTCTTTGAGGTTACGAAGCTTGTTGCAGATATTCTTCGTGAGTCTGCTGCTGTACAGAAAATGTTAAAGAAGGCTACCTCTTTATCGGTCATCCATGCTGTGAGCGATATGAAATCTCAGCAGGAGAATCTTGTTTACCCTGGGTTTGTCGCTCAAACGGGGTATCAGCATTTAGCGCATATTCCGCGCTATCTTCAAGGTATTTCACGCCGTCTTGAAAAGTTAGGGTCTCAGCTACATCGAGATCATCAGCAGATGCTCATTGTACAAGAACTCGAAGATTCCTATGATGAGGCAGTTAAATCTTTACCAGCTGGTACGCACGTTACCCAAGAGTTAAAAGATGTTGGCTGGATGACCGAAGAGCTACGCATCAGTTTCTTTGCACAAAATTTGGGCACAGCATATACAGTCTCCGAAAAACGTATCAAAAAAGCTTTACGTGAAGCGTTAGAAAAATCCTCTCGAAACTAGCTCATCTACGGTTGTACCGGTTCGTGCTGTTCAATGCTGTGGGGTGTGGGTAAAACTGACACTAGTTTTACCCACACCCCACAGCTATGGACGCGAGTTATTCTGCTAAGGCCTCACGTAAGGACTGTGCATGTTGTGCTAGTTCTTCTGGCGGAACGTCACGTTGGATAGCTTCGGGCGAGAAGTCTGCCATGCTATTGGCAGGGTACACGTGAAGGTGAGTATGCGGAACTTCAAAACCAGCAATCATCAAAGCGCTACGTTCTGAGTCAAATACTGTACGTTGAGCTTGTGCAATTTTCTGTGCCACAGCAAAAAGGTGGTTACGTAAACCATCGGGCAAGTCGACCCAATGGTCTATTTCTTCTCGAGGGACAACAAGCGTATGTCCAGGGTTCACTGGTTCAATCGTCAAAAATGCTGCGCATTGGTCATCTTCATAGACGATGTGTCCAGGTAGTTCGCCGGTCATAATTTTTGTAAAGATGGTGGTCATCAGGTGTTCTGCCTTTCTTTGAGCAGTTCGTCAAAACTTTAGGAGATCTCTACGCTCTCTTTGGGTTCAAGTAACGAAAATTCTGTTCCATACCGTGCAGCAAAGTTCTTCGTGTGTGTGCCAATCATCGTTCGACCAGAATCTGCTAAGAGAGAATCATGAATTTGGTAGGCACGTGGAGCACGTACTGAAGCCACAAAGTCAATAACCTCACCAATTTTATTCCACGGTGCGTGGATTGGAACAAGGAGCGTTTTAACGTTGACTCCATCAGGAACAACAAAATTGTCACCGGGGTGGTATAAGTTATCGTTGATAAAGTACCCAACGTTAGGAATCATTGGGATGAGCGGATGAATCAACGCATGCTGACCACCAAATGTTTTGATATTAAAACCGTCAAGAGTGATGCTTTCTGCACCAGCTACAGCCTGTATCTGGGAGTTAGGTAGGGTGCGAGACATCTGTTCTGCGACAGGCGCCGGCGCGTAGATACGTACCTCAGGATGTTCTTGAAGATAAGGGTCAACACGTTCAGGGTCATAATGGTCAGGATGCCCGTGGGTAATCAATAAATAGTCGGCGCCCTCAAGAGCTTCAGATACTTCCGAGAAGTTTCCGGGGTCAAGAACTAGTATTCTTCCTTCGTGTTCAAGACGAACACAAGAATGAGTGTATTTCGTAAGTTTCATGTATCCACCCTAATATGAGTGTGCTTTATAGTCTCTCAGATTATTCTAGAGATGGGGATAAATATCGCAATATAGCGTATCTATATCCCCTAGTGTAAGGTGTTGAAAGTATATTTTCGGTGATATGAAGGGCTAGAGCATGATGGCTGAATCTCAGAACGCTAAACCTGAGGTACGCAACACAAAGCAGCGTCGCATTGTTAAAGCAACGTTAGAGGGCTTAGATGATTTTATCTCAGCGCAAGAATTACATATGCTCATGGTCTCACGTCAAGAGGCTGTTTCTTTAGCGACAACGTACCGTATTTTGCAATCTTTAGCAGAATACGGTGAGGTGGACGTACTCAAAACCGAAGATGGAGAATCTATCTACCGTAAATGCGAAGTAGAACATCACCATCATCATTTACTCTGCCGCCGTTGCGGTGCTGCAGTTGAGTTAGAAGCACCTTCTATTGAGGATTGGGCCACAGCTATTGGAGCACAATACGGTTATACAGATATCGACCATGTTATTGAGGTAACCGGTGTGTGTTCCTTATGCCAGAAGAAAGACCTCCCCTAGCAGAGCTCTCGTTTTATACGATATTTATACCCGTGATGATACGCTCACGGTTCGACGTCCAGAGCCACTATAACGGCGACGTACTGCGCTGATAACACGGCTTATCAGATACAAAATAAAGGAAATGCTTGTAACGTATGGGCTAATCGGTAAAGAGCCAGCAAGCGCAAGCATAATGCCACCAACAATAGATATCTCGGCAAAAAGAATAGATAACGCTAACGCTTTTAACGGGTTAGCACTTAGTTGCAAAGCTGCAGCAGCAGGAGTAATCAGTAGCGCTAGCACCAATAGAGACCCTACAATCTGCACAGATAGGGCAACTGCGACTCCTAAAACTAGCATAAAAACCATCGACAAAAATTGCAGTGGTACGCCTTTAGCGCGAGCAACGTCAGGGTCTAAAGAAGCAAAAGTGAGAGGCCTCCAGATAGCGATAAGAATACCGATAATAAAGATGGCACCCACTATCATGTAGTTCAGTTGTGACTCATCAACAGAAACAATTTGTCCGGTCAGAAGATAAAACTTGTTACCAGAACGTCCAGGGTATAAGGACAAGAATAAGATGCCCATTCCTAACCCAAATGGCATCAATGCACCAATAACGGAGTTTGTACTATGTGTTTTCGAACCAAGTACGCCCATCAATAAAGCAGAGAGCACTGAGCCAACAAGAGATCCGGTGACGACGTTATATCCCAGCAGGAGAAACAGCGCTGCACCGGCGAATGACATTTCAGCGATACCGTGAACGGCGAATGCATGGTCACGCATCATGACGAAGGTACCGACAAACCCTCCGATGAGCCCTAGTACTGCGCCTGCCAGAATAGAAGGCATGAGCAGTTCAACCAGTTCTCCATACCTGTCGAAAACAAAGATTTGTGAGAACAGGGAGGAACTATATGCAAGAGTGGTAATCATGAAAGTTCTCCCGAGTTAGTGCAATGGGTGTGTTCTTCAACAGTTGCTCCTGGCGCGTGGTTTTCTCCACCAACGACGATATATCGTCCATTTGTTTTGATGACGCTCACCGGAGTCTGATAGAGGTTGGTTAGCACTTCACTGCGCATGACTTCTTCGACTGTTCCAATCGTAAAACGCCCGTTAGCAAGGTAGAGGACTCTATCAACATGGTCAATAATGGGGTTTATTTCGTGGGTTACGAAGATGACAGTCCCTTGCTGTTGGCGATTATATTGGTGGATGAGTTCAGCAACAGCGTATTGATGGTTTAAGTCAAGAGAAAGTAGAGCTTCATCGGCGAGAAGAATTTTTGGGTTATGTGCGAGTGCTTGGGCTATGCGGATACGTTGTTGTTCACCGCCAGAGAGTAATCCTACGGGAACGTTTGCGTATTCTTCTGCGCCGACAGCTTCTAAAAGTTCTTCGACTCGTGTTTGTACTTTTCGCCGCCCGTGGGTCAGTATTCCCCAACGGTGCCCGTCGATACCTAAACGGACAACGTCACGGGCACGTAAGGGGGTGTGTGCCGGCATCATTTTTTGTTGTGGAATATATCCGACGCCGGGGTGTCCGGTGCGTGCTGGGGAGCCAAGGATGCTGATTTTTCCGTGGCTGAGGGTTTCTAGTCCCAAAACAACTTTGAGGAATGTTGATTTTCCGGAGCCGTTGGGTCCAAGTACTGCAAAGTATTCTCCTTGTTTAACTGTGAGGTCAAGGTCTTTCCAGAGAGTTCTTTGCCCGTAGGAAAGTCCGCCTCCGCGAATGGTGATAGCAGTCTTAGAGGCGGACTTTGTGATGTTGTTGTGCATATTTTTAGGAAGTTAGTGATTTTTTGATGTTCTCAATGTTTTCTTTCATCCATCCTAGGTAGTCTTTCCCTTCAGGCAGGGTTTCGGTGAATGATACATGAGGAATCTGTGCTTCCTGAGCGTCTTTGAGCAGTTCTTCTGTTTGTGGTGAAGATGTCTGTTCATTGTAGGCGAAGAATCCAACCTGTTTTTCTTGGAGTTCTTCTTTAACCTGGTTCATGATTAATGGTGCAATGTCGCTACCGGATTCTACGGCTGAGGTTAGTTCTGAAGGTGTTGCGTCAGAGAATCCTGCCATGGTGAGTAGGTATCCGGGGACAGGTTCTGTTGCAATATATTTTTTGCCTTCAGCGTTAATTCCTCGAGTTTGTGAGATGAGTTCTCCCAACTCTGATTTAAATTTTCCGGCTGCTTGGCGGTATTGTTCAGCGTGCTCGGGGGCTTCTTCTGCGAGGTCTTCTGCGATAGCTCCCGCAAGTTTTTGCATAGCTACAAAGTCATACCAGACGTGTTCGTTAAAGTCCCCGTGATGATGGTGATGGTGTCCGTGCTCGTGGGAGTGGGCATGTTCGTCGCCGTGCTCGTGGGAGTGCTCGTCCCCATGTTCGTGAGAGTGGGCGTGTTCGTCGCCGTGTTCGTGAGCGTGGGCGTGCTCGTCCCCATGTTCGTGAGCGTGGTCGTCACCGTGCTCATGGTCGTGCTCGTGAGCGTGGTCATCATCTTTTTGAAGACCAGAAATCTCAACAGCATTCAGCACTTTCTGGTCTTTATGATCTTGACCAGCCATATTTTCAAGGAACTGATCGTAGCCACCACCGTTAAGCACCACCAACTGCGCATCTTTAACACTCAGCCGGTCAGCACTAGTTGCCTCGTACGAATGAGGATCCTCGCTCGTTGAGTTAATAAGAGGAGTTACTTCGACAGTGTCCCCACCAATACTCTCAACAATATTTGCATACACATCAGTGCTCGTCACAACTTTAATAACGCCTTTTTCGGAGTTCTTCGCCGACTCTTCACTCTTTTCGACGGTGCTTCCACACGCACTTAAACTCAATGAAGCAATAGAAAGAAATGCGATTCCTGTCAAAAACTTTTTCATAGCGGGAGCTCCAAACTCTATAGACCTCTGAAAACGGTTCTCATTTAGCATACTCCATTATCAACTAAACATTGCTCATCACAACGAGTACTACATCACTTTTAGCACCAACACCCACCACCTAGAGCAAAAGGAGTAGACCGCCACCGGACTACCCCCTTTAAAACTCTTATACCAACTTACGAACGACGCAAAGACACATCACGCTTACGCACATGTTCCTGAGTCGTATCTCTAATCTCGCCCACAAGCTGTTCTAAAACATCTTCCAAGAACAAGACACCATAAGACGTACCATCCGATGTTGCAACATGCGACACATGGCAACTCTTACGTTGCATCACAGCAAGAGCATCATCAATTTCCATCGACGGAGGAACAACCGACATCGGCCGAATAGACCCCCATGGTATTGCCTCCTTACGACGCTCCCCCACCACTGACAACGCATCTTTAACATGCACATACCCCAGATACGGGCCACCCTCTGAGGATTCAATCAAAAACCGAGAATAACCAGTATGAGCAACAGCGCGCTCAATATCTTCAGGAGTACTCGAACGAGGCAACGTCACAACATCAGAAGGCAGAATCATAATCTCCGAAACCTTCTTCTCAGAAAACTCTAACGCCCCAGAAAGCACACCCGAACCGTCAGCAACAGTTCCTTCAGCCGTCGACTCTGCAACAATATTCTGCAACTCATCCAACGTAAAAGTAGAAGACACCTCGTCCTTCGGCTCAATCTTCATCGCCTTAAGCGCACGGTCTGCAATGCTATTTAAAAACCAGACAATAGGCCCAAAAAGCTTTGAAAACCATACCAAAGGCGGAGCAATCCACAAAGCTACCCCCTCAGCCGCCAACGACACCGCAGCATTCTTAGGAACCATTTCACCAAGAATCACATGCAAAAACGTCACCAACACCAAAGCAAGCAAGAACCCTAAAGTATCCGCCACAGCAAGAGGAACACCCCAATGCTCTAACGGGCCAGCAACCATATGATGCAAAGCAGGCTCAGAAACGTTAAGAATCAACAACGAGCAAACCGTAATACCCAGTTGACAGGTTGCCAACATCAACGAAACGTTTTCTAACGCATAAAGTACCGTTTGCGCTCGCTTATTACCAGCTTGCGCTAAGGGCTCTACCTGAGAACGACGGGTAGACATAATCGCAAATTCACCGGCAACGAAGAAAGCGTTACCAGCTAAAAGCAGTACTAAAAGCAACATTGCGGTAATATCATTCATTATTTTTTACCCTCGTTAGCAGCTGCCAAAGTAGTTTTACGGTAGGGATCTTGCGGGATGAAACGAATCCGATCTACTCGCCGCTGTTCCATCGCCTCAATTTTAAAAGAGCCCTGTTCAATGGAAAGAGTATCTCCCACTTTGGGAATACGCCCCAGACGATCCATCACATATCCGCCCATCGTTTCGTAGGAGGCGTCGTCCTCAATGTGGAGAATGTTAATATACTCGTTGAGTTCGTCCGGTCGAAGTAGCCCCGAGAACAACCAGTCTCCATTACTGAGCATGAGTGGCCTGTCTTCGGTTTCAAGAAGCTCATGTTCGTCAGAGACTTCTCCAACGATTTCTTCGATGAGGTCTTCTAAGGTCGCCATGCCAGCAGTTCCACCATATTCGTCTAAGACGATAGCTAGCTGGAGTGCACCATTGCGTAGCTGTAACAGTAAAGAATCCAGATGAACAGTCTCAGGAACCTGAAGTATATTTTCCATCAAGGTTCCTGCTTGCAAGGTTTCACGCACCTCAATCGGAACACTTACAGCACGTTTAATGTGGACAACGCCCACAACGTTATCTTGATCTCCACGATAAATAGGAAAGCGAGAATATCCGGTCTTCTGTGCGGCTTTCACAACTTCAGCGACGCTTTCAGTATCTTCTAGCATGACAACTTTACGTCGCGGTGTCATCACGTCTGCAGCGGTGAGTTCGGCAAATGAAAGAGTTTTACCAACGAACCGTGCAGTATCAGAATCTAATACGCCTTGTTCTGCGGAACGTCGCACCATAGAAGAAAGTTCTTCGGGTGAGCGAGCACCAGAAAGTTCTTCTTTTGCTTCCATACCAAAGAGGTGAAGAATCTTATTAGCAGAGCCGTTCATGAGACGGACAAAGGGTGCGATGATTTTCGTGAAAACAAGTTGTGCGGGAGCTAATGCGCGTGCCACTTTATAGGCTTCGGCGATAGCGAGGTTTTTAGGGATAAGCTCACCGAGAATCATGGATAGCAAGGTGGCGATAACCATCGCAAAGATAAGGGTCAAGATATTAGCGATGCTATCGGGTAGTCCCCATGACGAAATAGTATCTACCACTAGGCTTTTCATGGCGTAGTCGAGAGTATAGCCGGTGAGCAAGGTGGTGATGGTAATGCCGATTTGGCAACTTGAAAGTTGTGTAGAGAGTGATTTGAGGCAACGGAGCACTTTTTCGCCGCCACGATCTCCAGAATCAATTTCTTTTTGCACTGCTGATTGGTCAAGTGCAACTAAGGAGAACTCTACGGCAACGAAGAACCCTGTTCCGAGAATCAGTAGAAGCCCTAGTAAAAGTAATATCCATTCCATCGTTAGTGCACCGCCGGCTTCATTGCGCGGGCGTTTTGAGATGGTAGCGCTGGGTAAAGGGCATAGAAATATTGGTCGCTCATAGTGTTATACGAATGCTCAATAGCATAGGTCATGGGTCTATGGCGATAACTAGAAGGTTCATCCATGGCACAAGATTCTACCAAAGGGGCTGCCTTAAGGTGGAGGGGAACATCCATTCTGTTTCAAAGTGAGAGATAGCTATCTACTTGAGGAAATGGAGCATACATATCACTTGAATATGCATCAGTTCACATTTTATTGTGAAATGATTAGCGTCAAGGTGGAAAGTTCAGGTAAAAAATTACTAAACTGAGTTGAAGCACACACCGCCAAGGTTTTTGGTGGTGCAAGCATCCCACAATACAACAGTGAGAAACCACCACTGACACTTCAAAACCTTTGAGGTTTTAGCGCGAGGCTCTCGCTGCTCTGTATGAAACATGACACTTATGGAAGAGGCGTAGAGACTGTGCCCACACTGCCAGAGCACCACGTGCCCGAAGAATTTGCTGGCAACGAATGGCTCGTAGAAGAGCTATTTGAACAATACCAGCACGACAAAAACTCCGTATCACAAAGCTGGTGGCCTATTTTTCAGGCAATGCAGGCTGAACAAACGAACACCACCCCAGCTCAGACAACTCAAAAACCAGTAGCACAAGCTCCTGCCGCTACAACATCTCATCCCACACAACGTGCTACAACACCAGCACCAGCTGCTTCCCGTCCCACACCTCAAGCAGCTAAAACACTCCCCCGCAAGACAACAGCTGAACCAAAGAACAATACCCCCAAAGAGGACAAAGAAGTTCCTTTGCGTGGTCCAGCAAAAGCTGTCGTCACCACGATGGAAGAATCGTTGAGCGTTCCAACCGCAACAACCGTTCGAGCCATACCAGCAAAACTCCTGATTGATAACCGTCTGGCCATTAACGAGTATCTTAAAAGAACGCGTGGCGGAAAAATTTCTTTTACCCACATCATCGGTTATGCCGTCATTCGTGCAACAGTTGCCCTACCGTCTATGAACGTCCTCTACGGAACAAATGACAAAGGCAAGCCTGTTGCTATCCACCCAGCACATATTAATTTTGGTTTAGCCATCGATATTCCTCGCCCTGACGGCTCACGAAATCTCGTCGTACCCAATGTTAAAGGCGCCGAAGAACTTAGCTTCAGCGAATTTTGGGAAGCCTATGACGACATCGTCAAACGCGGCCGCGACGGGCAACTAAGCGTCCAAGATTTTCAAGGCACCACTATCTCCTTGACGAACCCCGGCGGTATTGGAACAGTCCATTCTGTGCCACGTCTTTCCAAGGGGCAAGCATGCATTATTGCAGCTGGTGCACTCGATTACCCTGCCGAGTACCGCGGTTCATCAGAAAAAACTATCGTCCAACACGGTGTCTCTAAAATTTTGACCCTTACCTCCACCTATGATCACCGTGTTATTCAAGGTGCCGGCTCAGGTGAATTCCTACGACAGATTGAACACTATCTGCTCGGCGGAGACGGATTCTACGACCAAATCTTTGAAGACCTCCGCATCCCCTTTGAACCAGTTCGTTGGGCAGTAGATAACCAAGTAGACCCTTCAGCGGAAGTATCTAAAGTTGCTCGTATTCAGCAACTCATCCACGCATACCGTGTACGCGGACACCTCATCGCCCAAACTAACCCCCTCGGCTATGAGATGCTCTCACACCCCGACCTACGCATCGAAAATTACGGCCTCACTCTTTGGGATCTTGACCGTATCTGGCCAACAGGCGGTTTTGGAGACAAAGACTCACTCCCCCTACGAACCATCCTCACCCTCCTTCGTGAAGCATATTGCTCCACGATGGCGGTTGAATATATGCACATTGAAGACCCCCAAGAACGTCGCTGGTTCCAAGACCACCTTGAGCACGGGTACACCAAACCATCACGAGAAGAACAATTCCGTGTTCTTGCGAAGCTCAACGCAGCAGAAGCGTTCGAGACTTTCCTTCAAACCAAATACCTTGGGCAGAAGCGTTTCTCTCTCGAAGGTGGAGAGTCACTCATTCCTCTGCTAGATTCTGTCATCTCCGAAGCAGCCGACGCCGGGCTCTCTGGCGTTGGTATCGGCATGGCACACCGTGGACGCCTCAACGTTCTCGCAAATATTGCTGGAAAGTCCTACGCACAAATTTTCCGTGAGTTTGATGGGGAGCTTGATCCTCGTCTCAGCGGCAGCTCCGGTGACGTCAAATATCACCTCGGCACCGAAGGTATTTTCAGCTCTGACGACGGCAACCAAACGCAAGTCTATTTAGCAGCCAACCCTTCACACCTTGAAGCCGCAAATACGGTACTTGAAGGCATCGTCCGAGCAAAACAGGATGTTCTTGAAGAACACGGCATCACAGGTTTCCCGGTGCTACCTATTCTCGTGCACGGTGACGCTGCATTTGCGGGTCAAGGTGTTGTGATGGAGACACTACAGATGTCCCAGCTTCAAGGGTATACCACAGGCGGCACGGTTCATATCGTTGTTAATAATCAGATTGGTTTTACCACCTCGCCTGATGATGGACGTACTGCCACCTATTCAACGGATATTGCCCGCATGGTCCAAGCACCTATTTTCCACGTCAATGCAGACGACCCTGAAGCGGTAGTTCGTGCCGGACAAATGGCTTTTGAATACCGCCAGATGTTCCATAAAGATGTTGTTATCGACCTCATCTGTTACCGCCGTCGTGGACATAACGAAGCTGACGACCCGTCAATGACTCAGCCTAAGCTCTACCACGAGATTAACTCTCATGAGTCCACCCGTAAACTCTACACAGAAGCTCTTGTTGGACGTGGAGATATCTCCCATGACGAAGCCGAACGAGTACGTAAAGATTATCAAGACCTTCTCGAACAAATTTTCACGGAAACTCACGCAGCGTTAGCGTCCACAACGCCTTTGGTCACTGCTGATGCGGCAGCAGTATCTAATATTGAACGACCCGCCGCTCAACAAAGTGAAGATGATGTTCGTGTACCGGGGTCAACCGCTGTTAGCACTGAAGTTATTGAACGTATTGGTGCGTCTTTTGTCGCTTTCCCCGAAGATTTCACCCCTCATAAGAAACTCAAAAAGCTGATGGAACAGCGTCAAGCGATGGCTACAGACGGTGGTATTAACTGGGGCTTTGGTGAGCTGGCAGCTTTTGGTTCATTGTTGTTAGATGGCGTTGATGTGCGCATGTCTGGTCAAGATGTTCAGCGTGGTACTTTCGTGCAACGACACACTGTCTTACATGATGTGCACAACGATAGTGAATGGAACCCACTACAGCATCTGTCCAGCACCCAAGGACGTTTTAGCATCTATAATTCTCTGCTCTCCGAATACGGAGTTCTTGGTTTTGAGTACGGCTATTCGGTAGAACGCCCTGATTCCTTAGTAGTCTGGGAAGCCCAATTTGGTGACTTCGCTAATGGTGCACAAACCATTATTGATGAGTTTGTTAGCTCTGCAGAGCAGAAGTGGGCGCAACGTTCTTCACTCGTATTACTTCTACCGCACGGTTTTGAAGGTCAAGGCCCAGATCATTCTTCGGCACGTCAAGAACGTTATTTGCAACTTTGTGCAGAGAACAATATGACGGTGGCTATTCCTTCAACACCTGCTTCGCACTTCCACCTATTACGGCGTCATGCACTATCTCGTCCGCATAAACCGCTTGTTGTCTTCACACCAAAACAGCTATTGCGTCTCAAAGCAGCAAACTCTTCGGTGGAAGATTTCACACAAGGTAGCTTCCAGCCGGTCTTAGCAGATACTGCAGGGTTGAGTCCTCAGAATGTTAAGCGTGTGGTGTTTGTCAGTGGACGTCTCTACTATGACCTTGAAGCAGAACGTGCCCGACGGGCAGACCGTACCACTGCAATTATTCGTGTAGAACAGCTTTATCCTTTGCCGTTAGAAGAGATTCAGGCTCAATTAGCTCAGTATTCTCAGGCAGAAGATATTGTGTGGGCTCAAGATGAACCAGCTAATCAGGGTCAATGGCCGTTTATAGCGTTATACCTGTTGCCAGAGATTGGGTATCGTATGCGGTTGGCTTCTCGTCCAGCTGCTGCGGCTCCTGCTGCTGGTACAGGTAAACGCCATACGGCAGAGCTTGATAGCCTCATCGAAGATGTTTTTGACAGCTAAACATATCTGTCAGTCGATGAGACACGTCCTCAAGGTGTGTTCTGAAGCCTGCGGATAAGTAGCAAAAATGCCATCAGAAGAGTATTTTCTGGTGGCATTTTTGTTCTTTTTCAGGTTCTTTTTCTCAACTCACCTCTATTTAGAACACAGAAGTGCGTATAGAGTTTATTCTTAGTAACAAGAGAGTGAACCTCTAAAGAGGTTTACGCCCATAGTTTTGACAGAAAGATTCTTGTGGATCAGCGAAATATTCGATTAGTTGCCGTTGGTGACGACCTCTTAGCTGGCGTAGGCGATCCGCGTGCGCTGGGCTGGTTTGGTCGTGTTCTTGCCCGCACACCTCAGCACACTGCAAAGGTTTCTGCATATAACCTTGCTGCCCCTGGGGAAGGTTCTGAACTGCTTAACGCACGTTGGTTTGATGAAGCTAGCCGTCGTTTTGCTCAAGGTGCAGATAACCGTTTGGTGATTGCACCTTCTACCTACGATATCGACCTTGATATTACAAGTGCGCGAAGCCGTTTGAACTTGGCAAATATGGTAGATATGGCTTCCCAAAACAATGTGAAGGTTTTGGTTGTAGGCCCTCCTCCATCCTTAGATACTGAACGTAACCGTCGTATCGCCGACCTCAACGCTGCATATGCTGATGTTGTGACCCGCCGCAATCACGTCTACGTTGATACTTTTAACCCACTTTTGCACCATGAGCAGTGGCGTAATGACTTAGCGGCTAATGGCGGGCGCCCCGGGCAGTCTGGTTACGGTCTTATTGCGTGGCTTGTCCTTCATCGTGGCTGGTATAACTGGTTGCAATTACCAGAACCTATCTAAACCACGTTATACCCCCGCTTTTGCCCCCTTGAGAGAATGTGTGATGTTCTTTTCCTTAAGAACATTCTTCGTCTGAGGTGCATTTAGCGGTGGAGTATGCCAAAATAGAAAACGGTGTCTCTTGTTGAGACAGGACATAAACACAAGATTTTCTTAAATCATTTGTGTTGAACTTTTATAAGGAGGCTCTCATGAGCAAGCGCGGTCGTAAGCGCAAGGACCGTCGTAAGGGCGGCGCAAACCACGGTAAGCGCCCCAACGCATAAGGTACCTTGATACTTTTCAGCTCCTCAGCTTATTACAAGCTGAGGAGCTGTCGTTTAAGCTGACACAGCAGATACCACTTTCGCGCGGATTCTATTCAGATTTTTCGGAGCATTCAAGGATGTGCCCTTGTTTGAGGTTATTGATAGTCCCTAGAATACGAGCTTTTAAATCAGACGGTGCGCTCTGCCGGCAAGAACGTTTCACCACAGAACGAATCACGCACTCAAGATCGTATTCTTGTGCACAATCGTGGCATTCTGCTAAATGATTTTGCAGTTCTTGCAAATCTTCGCAGGAAAGAGCGCCATCAAGGTATTCGTAAATTCTAGTGAGTTTTTCGGAACAAGAAGAGTGAGACATCTTATGCTTCCTTTTGAGTGGGGGTCTTTAAACCTTGGCTATGGGCATATTCGGCGAGAGAGTCTCGCAGGAGTTTACGTCCACGGTGCAAACGAGACATCACTGTTCCCACGGGAGTATTCATAATCTCCGATATCTCTTTGTAGGAGAAACCCTCCACATCGGAGTAGTACACCGCCATACGAAAATCTTCTGGCAGGTTTTGTAATGCGGTAATCACGGCACTATCTGGCAGGTGTTCTAGAGCTTGTGCTTCTGCAGAGAGCAGACCCGTTGACTGGTGGGAGCTAGCCTTTGCAAGCTGCCAGTCTTCAATAGTGTCGCTGTGCGTCTGGTACGGTTCACGCTGGCGTTTGCGGTACAAGTTGATATACGTATTGGTCAGAATACGATATAACCAGGCTTTTAGGTTGGTGCCATCAGCGTATTGATGGAAAGAAGAGAAAGCTTTAGCGTACGTTTCTTGTACGAGGTCTTCAGCGTCAGCAGGATTTCGTGACATGCGCAGAGCGGCAGCATACAGCTGATCCACATACATCATGGCTTCTCGTTCAAAGCGTATCTTATGCTCTTGAAGATTCCCCTCGCTAGGAGGAGGAGCCGTCGCTTCTGGGGTTATGGGCGTGTTCATTAATGACTTTCTGAGTGTGTTGCTCTTTTGTCTCTTTTCTAGCATATCGAGTCACTTTATGACGGAACATTATTTTTATGCGCGTCATTTAGCAGGTATATCACTTCGTGTGCTTAGTATCGTTATGACAGACTTTTAGCAAAACTCGGAAATAATTCCGCTCCAAGGAGGAAAAATGTCTTTTGTACGTCGCCTTGCACGCCCACTTTTGGCATCAAGCTTCATCATCTCCGGTGTTGAGCGTTTACGTGATGCAGACTCAACCGTGCACCTCAACCGTGCTCTTGAGCTCAGCTCCAAAGCTGTCCCTCAGCTAGAGTCATTCAAAGGTCAAGAAAAACTAGTTGGACAGGTCATTGCAGGAACACAGGTTGTTGCTGGAACCCTTTTCGCTCTCGGCAAGTTCCCTCGCCTATCCTCCGTGACTCTTCTGGGCACCGGCATCCTTAACGCATACGTTGAATACCAAGCAACAGAAGCAAACTCATCAGAAGAACGTGCTTCTCGCCGCCGCCACGCACTCACCAATGGTTCTCTTCTTGGTGCTATCGCCATTGCAGCAGTAGACCGCGATGGTAACCCCTCCCTCGCATGGCGCGCTAACCAGCTCAGCGAAAAAATGGCAAAGAAATCTGAAAAGATTTCTGCTGATGTTCGTGAACGCACCGAAGAATTCCTCAACAACTAAACTCTAAACTTTTTCATAAAATGTACCTCGCCTCACCGTAGGCGAGGTACATTCCGTTAAACGAACATCCCCCACCCCGTTCAACAGGCAGTGGTATTTAGCATGAACCTGCGTAGAATGGTGAAGACAGGTTTGAAGAATATCACCAGCCCCATCCATAGCATGAGCTATTCTTCTATCAATAATTGTGAACGAAAGTGTGTCTGTGACTGAGAAAAACATCCCCGGTACGTCTTCAGAATCTCCTCATATCTGGAACGCCCCCTACGGTGGTTCTCATCCGCACTCCCAAGCAACCGTTGCCATCCCCGGTTCTAAATCTCTCACCAACCGTTACCTCCTTCTAGCAGCCATAGCAGACTCCCCCAGCACTCTTCGAGCGCCCCTTCATTCTCGTGACTCCGCGCTGATGATTGCGGCACTCGAACAATTAGGCGCCAAATTCGAAGAAATTGCAACAGACTCCCCTTTCGGCCCAGACTTGCGCGTCACCCCCATCAACTTTTCTTGCCTTACACCCTGCCACAAAAATATTGATGTTGGCTTAGCCGGCACCGTCATGCGTTTTGTTCCACCGTTAGCTGCGCTACTATCTGGCTCCTTCTCTTTTGACGGTGACCCGCATGCACGCAAACGCCCCATGGCACCTGTTATCGAAGCATTACGCTCTCTCGGTGTCAGCGTAGAAGACAACGGAACTAACGCGTTACCTTTTACCGTGCACGCTACCGGAAATATTCACGAACAAAACCTCCGTATCGACGCCTCCTCCTCTTCACAATTTGTCTCCGCATTGCTCCTTGTTGCCTGCCGTTTCACTCATGGGTTACATCTTGAACACTCGGGTGCTTCACTTCCATCAATACCTCATATTCAAATGACCGTTGAAACCCTCAAAAATGTTGGTGTTAACGTCGAATATCAAGAACCAGCAACATGGATTGTTGAAGCAGGATCATTTGCAGGTTTTGATGTTCTCATCGAACCAGACCTTTCTAATGCTGGGCCTTTCCTCGCTGCAGCAGCAGTTCTCGGCACACAGGTTGCTATCCCGCATTGGCCTAACAAAACCACCCAAGTCGGGGCGCACTGGCAAGAAATTCTTCCCCTCTTTGGTGCAAAAACAAGGCTTCAGGAAGGCACTCTCATCGCCCAAGGCACACCACAATTTATTGCCAACGATCACTCTGAACTAACGATTGACCTATCACATGCCGGTGAACTAGCACCCACAGTTGCCGCCCTGTGTGCACTTCGCCCAGGAACAAGCACACTACACGGTATTGCACACCTACGAGGCCATGAAACCGACCGGTTAGCAGCTCTCGTCACCGAAATTAACCGTGCTGGTGGTTCTGCAACAGAACTACCCGACGAAATACGCATCCACGCACCCGTCCATGAACCTGCGCTCATCCACAGCTATGACGACCACCGTATGGCAACAACCGGCGCAATCTTTGGGTTAGCGGTTAAAGGTACACAAGTGCACAACATCCAAACCACAGCAAAAACACTCCCCGACTTTGCGTCCATGTGGCACAACATGCTTGAAGAATTTGCCCAAGAGGTGAAACGCAATGGCTAAAGAATACCGCACAAGCTGGGACGAACACGCGGTACGTATCCGCCCCAATAAAAAGGGTTCCCGCCCACGCACCAAAGAACGCCCCAAATATGAGGACGCGATGATTGGTCGTATCATCACCGTAGACCGTGGACGGTACACCGCCATCGTTGATGAAGGCACCACACAAGAACGTTCAGTACTTGCAGTACGAGCTAAACAATTACACCGTCAAGCGATTGTTGTAGGCGACAGGGTTGCCCTCGTCGGTGATACCTCCGGCCGTGAAGGGACGCTTGCACGTCTTGTTCGTATTGAAGAACGCGACACCGTACTACGTCGCAGTGCAGACGACACAGACCCCTATGAGCGAGTTGTGGTCGCAAATGCCACCCAGCTCATTATTGTTGTTGCAGCAGCAAACCCCGAACCTCGCACAGGCTTTATTGACCGTTCTATTGTTGCCGCATTCGATGCAGGCATCACACCCATCCTGTGCATCACAAAAACTGATGTGAAGCATCCGCAAGAAATTCTTGACTACTACGCTCACACCTCATTAAAGATTATGCTTTCAGGTTCTTCTGATGGTCTAGCACCTAGCGAAGAAAACGCCCAAGGACTCGATACAACGTTGATTGAACCTCTCACACAGGTTTTAGACGAACATGTCTCCGTGCTTTTAGGGCATTCAGGTGTCGGTAAATCTACACTTGTTAATGCTCTCACCGGCGCCCAGCGAGACACCGGTCATGTTAACGCGGTCACAGGGCGAGGGCGACATACCTCATCCTCAGCTTTAGCATTACGACCTTCACACTCTTCAGAAGGTACGTGGATTATTGATACCCCCGGTATTCGCTCTTTCGGGTTGGCACATATTCCCGCCGAAAATATTGTGTCAGCCTTTGAAGACTTATCGCCAGCGAGCGCCCACTGCCCTAAAGGTTGCACCCACGGTTATGATGCTACAGAGTGCGCTATAGCAGAATACGTCCAACAGGGGCATGCTGGTGAGGCGGGTGAGGCTCGTCTTGAGTCTCTTCGGAAGCTTCTTGGTGTTGCAGAAGATTCTTCTGCAAACGCCGATAAAGAACTTGGTGTTGTGTACTAACAGTTTCTTCTCAGAAAGACAGAATTTTTATGGCTAATGTTTCTTATACTGACGATTTGCGTTTAGCGCATATCCTCGCCGATAGTGTTGATAGGTTGACGCTGTCACGTTTTCAGGCTCATGATTTTACCGTTGAGACAAAACCTGACCTTACACCGGTAACCGACGCAGACCGTGAAGCAGAGCAGCTGATTCGTTCTCAGCTTTCTCGTGTGCGCACTCGTGATGCTGTTCTGGGTGAAGAATTTGGTCAGAGCGGTTCGTCCCCTCGTCAGTGGGTTATTGACCCTATTGATGGGACAAAGAACTTTGTGCGTGGGGTGCCAGTATGGGCGACTCTGATTGCTCTGATTGATCAGGGTGAGCCGGTAGTTGGTGTTGTTTCTGCGCCTGCATTGCAACGACGCTGGTGGGCTGCACGCGGTACCGGTGCTTATACGGGGCGTTCGTTAGCGAAGGCTACCCCGATTAAAGTGTCGCAAGTGTCGACTCTTGCCGATGCGTCCTTCTCGTATTCTTCAATGACGGGGTGGAAAGAAGCCGGCAAACGCGAAAAGTTCCTTGAACTCACTGATACGGTGTGGCGTACCCGCGCCTATGGTGATTTTTGGTCGTATTGTATGGTTGCCGAGGGCGCTGTCGATATTGCTGCCGAACCAGAACTCAACCTCTATGATATGGCGGCACTTGTACCTATTGTGCAAGAAGCTGGTGGGCGGTTTACCTCTTTAGAAGGTGTTGACGGCCCGTTTGGCGGTAATGCGATGGCGACGAACTCTCTCTTACATGATGAGGCGTTGAAATATTTAGGTGCACAATAGTCTTTAGACAATACGTTCTAACACATGTACACCATGGGTAAAAAGAACACCTGCTGTTACCCTCTCGTTGATAGGGAATAACAGCAGGTGTTCTTTATGTATATGAGGTTATAAGTCTTGTGACGAGTCGTCATAGCTTTCGCAAATAATTTCGTCCACGCTACCAGGCTCGACATTATCGCAGTCTGGGTCAAGGTTTCCTAGCTCTGGGAAGACAATCAAAAAGATGGTCGTACAAATCGCTGAAAGGATGGCGAACCCTAACCCAAGGTTCGCGTAAAGTTTTGATTTGCTTCGATAATATGCTGTTTGCGGACGCTGCTTAAACCGTTTAAACGCAATCGTTGCATAGATTGTTGCAACGATGCACGGAATATAAGATAGACCGCTTGCACCAAGAAGCATAAAGGTTAGTACCAGCGCAAAAACACCGCTGGTGAGCGATACTACGGCCGGAAAGTATGAGATTCCGCGTTTATCCGCAGGGTGCGCACCGTAGGGGCGCCGGTATTGTTCTGGTACTTGGTATTCTTCGGGCACATCACCTAACCGTGGTGCACCATACACAGGCTCTGCCGGTGCTGGTGGGACAGTATTCTCAGGTTGTGGTGTGTTTTGGTCGGTAGCTACGTTCATCAGTGCCCTTCCCCTGCTTTCCGACATGTACGATAAGTCGTCTAGCAATCATTTTTCTTTGAAACCATTTAACCACACTCCATAACCAGCAAACCAGAACTAGGCGAAGTTTTATCTGGTCAGATGAATCCTGACACCAGTTCTCTCCCCCCCCTCAACATTTTTGTTATACCTATTGATGGCTGGAAACTTGGAACGATATTCTATATTTAGAACATGGTAACCAACTGATGTTCTGAGAACGTCATCCCTAACAAGCAACAAGACGCTACAAGAATTTACCGCGAGTCCTTGGTCAAAGTCTCTATAGAGTATGTTGTTGCTGGCAAATATAGGGTTTTACCGGTCTAGTTAAAGACAGGGCGGTAGCAGTTAAGGCAGACACCTGTCGAGATGAACAATCAGTAAACAGAGAGGTTTATTGTGAAAAGTATTCGCGTTCAGAGCATCGGCGCTTTTTTACTTGCATTTTCTCTTTCCTGTCTTTTCTTGGTAGTGAGTCAGGAGATAGAGAATCTTCATTTACCAAAGGTTCTTATGATTTCTTTGAGCATGGGTCTGTGTTCTTCTGTCATGTACTTCTTGGCATTTAGGAAGCACGATTAGTCAAACATGTTAGTTTGCGACCTCTTAGGGGTAGGTTCGTTCTCAACCCTCCCCTATTTTGCGTAGCCGCGCACGTAGTATTTCTCGCTGTTATGGGGGGGGGCGTGAACTAGAGCTACACCTCGAAAGTTCAGGGCACATCCCCTAAAACAATAAACCTCAGTGTTTTTCGAGCATCAGCGTGTTATTACTGATTACCTGCATCCGAGGGGTGGCACTGTTACGGTTAGGAGCGGAAATACTATGCGACAGTGCCAGCTCCAAATTCGATGACAGCACACACCTTCAAATTTCTCTGTCCAAAAGCTCTGCCAGGCCTGTTGAATACGTAGGTTGAATACATGGGCAAGATTAGGTAAAACAAATCATCATAAAATGCCCGACCTTGGCCGTAAATATTCATTTATCTGCCTCTTAACATGAAGTACCGGACAGATATTTCGCCGGTTGAGGTGAAGTATCTACCTGTCGGACTCGTTGTGATGTGAACTATTTGGAGCTCTAAGCAACCTCGCGGGCTAGGTAGGTAGCTACCTTTAAATCCATGCTGGGGTCTGATTGACGAATCTCGCAAATGAACCTGACTGATCCTTTTTCACGTCAAGTCCGGCTCTCTGCGCTACATTCCTTGCCCAACCAAGGCCACGCTAGAAGCACATCGGATTTCGGAGTCTATCAGGTAGAACCCGAAATCCGAGGGGTTCGTTCCATCATACTTTTGTATCCAAAAGTAGGTGCTAATAGTTGCCTCCACACAGACTATGGATACGTTTAAAGAGTGAGGATATTTTTCGGGCTAGGGTTGCATTCTATAGGTAGAGGCGGAATACATCTCGCATGCGAACGATTTTGTCGATAATCTCGTCAATGAGTTGCGGATAATTGGCTGGTTCATCAAAATTCAGACCTTCAATGATGTATTTGATGCGTGAGGCTTTCTTGTCATCCATTCGATACCAGCTCAGTTCGAACCCTAACGCGTGGTGGATATCCTCGGCCTGATAGTAGAACTGATCGAACAATTCTTTGTTGTCATTAATATAGACTTCTAGCCCGATTTCACCAGAGACACTCAACAAGGTGATAGACAAGTGTGCTTCTGAAGTTCCCATCGCTACGTCGTACCAGTGATCGGTTGACGCCTTACGCGGATTGAATGGTTTACCTTTCTCAACCAGCGCTTCATTGAGTGCTGTCCAAAAGTCTAGTCGGGCTGCTTGTACTCGGCTTTGTTCTTGGCTTCCTGCTTTACGGTTGGTAGCTTTCGTGAAGTCGTTAGGTTTTTCTATCACTTCAAACTTCGGCGCTGGTAGTGAATCGCCAATCTTGTAGGCATGAATCTCAATCAAGAAGAAAGAGATTCCGTCGATGGTTTTCAGGTTCAGCCACTCTATAGCGGCGCGGTGTTCTTCTCGTGCTTCTTTGACGATCCACACGATGACGTCAGCGTCCAGCCCGGAAGCATAAGTGATGATTTTGCCGAGGTGATCATGGTCTGTTGCTTCGAGCTGGTTTTCGATGATTACGTTAATATTCGATGTTTCATCGCGCGCAACAAGATCGGCTCGGTATGCGCCAACGAATGCTTCTTGCTGAATATCTGTGAGTGTGAGCCCGATGGCGTCATTGAGTTCTTCAATGTTTTCTGGTTGCGCTAGCCAGTTTGAAAACCCGTATTGTTCGTGTCGCCATAATTCTCGAACGTTGACTTCTACAAGTTTTCCGAACACATCTATCCCTCTGATTAGTTTCATGCATGCGGGGACGCCATTGCCCCGTAGGAATTTTCTCACGCGGGTGAAGTAACCACAAGTTCCAACGGCTAGCAGGTCTTTGAACATCAATTTACCAAGGCAGGTCAGTCAACCCAGTAAATGTTTTGACTACCCTATGCATTCCGACGCGAGGCTACGCCTCTTGACACTCCCCAGATACACGCCCAAAAATCCTGCCAGATCCGCACGCAACGAACATTGAAGCTCCCACAGGTGCTTCGCGGAGCTCCTAATACCGCGTCAGCAGTAAATCCGAATGGTTAGCAGGAAAAACCCACCTATGGACATGAAAAAAGATGCTGGTTTGGATTGTATCCAAACCAGCATCTAGGTGGTGGAGTTCAGGGGGCAGATGTCGAACTCCGTACCTACGGGGGTTATTTGTTACCTGTTGTATTGGAATATATTCGTCGCCATTGCCAATACTTGTAATCATCACGACCATACTCATTTGAAGAGACTGTGAACCAAGAATCAGAAATAGCGGTCTCTTCATGAGATATAAGCGAATGCTATGATGAGGGTTATGGCAAAGAGCGGTGTTGTGTTACCCCTCGAAGTTGGGTTATTGCGGATTTGCGCCCAGGGGCTTGTTCCACGCATGTTATCATCTGATGTCGTTGGTGTGGTTGAGCATTTATTGGCGATGCAAGGTCAGCAAGTTTCGGCTTTTCCGCATGCCTTGTTGGTGCGTAGTCGCGGTACTACTGGAAGAGATGTAGCCGCGGCTTTTGAACAAGGTGTTTTAGTTCGTCATCGTCCGATGCGCGGAACTGTGCATATCACCCATGCCCGCGATTTTCATTGGATGCGTATGGCATTAAAATCAGAGTATTCCTCCTGGGACCAGAAACACTACGACCATCTCGGTATTAATGAGCACGTAACCAATCAGGCTGTTGAAGTTGCTCGCCAAGCCATCAGGGAAAGAAATGGGGCAATTTTCCGTAAAGAATTATTCACTACTTGGAGTACTAATCTCAGTACTTCTCATCTTGACCTCAAAGATATGCGGCGCTGGTGTCAATGGCTGATGTTCCGCCTAGCCCATGATGGTCAACTAATCGAAGGTCCGATGCGAGCCAACCAACACCTGTTCATTGATGCTTCCGTACTTCCCGCTGCTGACAGCCCCGAATCAGGTTTCCGCCTCACCACAGATAGTAAAGATAACGGCCGAAGAGAAATAGCTCGCCGTTACATCTACGGACATGGGCCCGTCGGCATTGACGACCTTTCATGGTGGGCTGGAATAACCAAAACAGCAGCTGCTGACTACCTTGAAAAAGCATTAGAAGCTGATACATCACTAAGTCGCTACCAGATCGAAGAGGACCGGCTTATCCCAGCTAAGGCAACAACTGACGTTAAAGAGCGCAAGCGCCTGCTTTATATGCGCCGGGACCTGCCAGATTTGCTTGCAGGCCAAAGAAAAGAAGCCCAAGAACTAATGTTCTTACCCTCTTTTGATGAATTGTACGTAGGGTATTCCAACCGCACTTGCCTGACTGACTCTGCAGGTGATGACTTGATTTGCCCATCCCATAACGGCATGTTCAGACCTCTTATCATCAGCGAAGGGAAACTAATTGGTGTGCGCCCGGTAGCCCAAGGACTGCAATGGCTGGCTAAACCTCCAAAACGACTTGCAGACAAGACTGAACGCCTCGTACAGGATACTCTAATTCGCGTTAACGGCTAACTCCAAGTCAACGTTAACTCACCTATAATTTTCTACCGGATGAATCTTAGTACGTCATTACTCAGGGATTAGGCAATAGCCTAGTGAAGCTACCATCGCTAGAGGCGGTGATGCTGGTGTACCATTAAGTTAACTAAAAGGTTGCGTGCTTCTAGGAGCTAAGTTGCGATGAAATTATGTACGACTTTTTGCGTTTCTAGCTCGTTTTCTTCTCACACCTCGCCGCAGTAAACCAGCCATTTGGTAGCAATGGAGTAACGGATTTTATGAAGATATTCGGTGGCAAGAATGTCTGCTCACCCCCGTTCGTATAGTCATCTGGGCGCAAGCTGGTTAGTTGCTCCCATTTTTGCGAATCAATATAGCCAGGACTAGACGCGACTTTCTGAGCGAATTTATAAACCGATGCCACCCCGTTTCCAGTTACTATCTGGTAGTGGTGGGTGCAGAATAAGGGCTTTATGGTCGAAAAATTCTCTGACCTACTCACACACCCCATAACGCACCAGTATCCGGGGTATCTGTGACACTTCTTATTTTCTCTCTCATACCCCTACGCAGCTCATAAGTATGCGTTATTTATACTTCTTATTTACCGTAATCAAGTCCTTATCGTTATCCTTATACGTGCTGACAATTCCGCGTTTTATCAAACATTCAAGCAGTGCTTTGTCCGCTGAAGTATTCGGAACGCGTGGATGTTCTCGTCCTGTTTTTGTTAACTTCGAGTACTCGCCACCCATCGCATTTAAGATTGTGAAAAGTTTGTCGCTCGGGAGATTCTCGAGGTGTGGCTCAAGAAGAGATATGATGTCCCTTGTGTCAGTCCCTGCCTCTGCCATCTTTTGTAGGACAGAGTGAGGAATAGTGCGCTCATATTGCACAGCTAGTCGTGCCAATACTTTAAGTTCTTCTTGCCCAACATCCTTGACATAGTCTGCAGGCTTCTCAACGATTACCAGCTTGATTGAATCGTTAATTTTATCGTCGGTCAGGATCGCCATTAGATCCGGTTTCACTAGTTCCGGTGTCATGTAGTTTACGAAGCCCGTTGACTCACAGATGAATGCCTCTCGCGTTGGCCAATCAGTTGTTGCAAGGCACTCGTAAGATTCTACGGTATCTGCAATAATGCCGTGCTTTAGCAGTAACGCAAACAAGTCGCCCTTCTCTGCAGTAATATTGCTAATATCGACAGTCTTATCCAATTTCAAGCTTGCAACAAGGTTTGCTCGCGTCGTTGCGTCCGGTAAAGTTTCCCGCGATGTAAGAATCTTAATTGCCAACGTGTTTTTCTTATCTTCTTCAACCGACTCCACCTCAGTGATTGCATCTTTTTTAGACAGTAGCTGAGCAAGGTTCTCATCGATTCCAAAGGTATCAACGTATAGGCTCACGTTATTGAATGTTTCGGGGAACCGCTGGTACAGTGCTAACACCGGCCACACTTTCTTAGAGATATCACTCAGGTTGGAGACCTGACATGCTGGCGCAGCGTTCTCAATTACACGGGCTAGGACATGTATATCATGCTCAGCTACTTCAGACGCCCCTTGCCCGAGTAAATCCTTAAGCAAGGATACGAGTTGTTCACACGTGTTGACCGTTGTGGAAGTTCCTTCGACCGCACGCAGATAGGTATCTATATGTTCGAGGACGTAATAATAGACCGTCTCATTTGTCTCTCGGATAACGTCTAGTGCCACAGTCTCTTTATTTTCAATTGCGAGTGTCAGGTTCTCATACGTAATGTCATACAGACTGCGTGAGATAAACAACGAGCGCACATTTGGAGAGAGAGGCATTAGACTAGGTAGCTTGATATTCGCCTTATCGAAGAACTCGCCAATTTGCTCTATTTGAGAAGGTGTTCCGTCAGTTGTGAGCACTGAAAATTCCGCGTAATGCATTCGCAAATAATCAATAACCTGTTCATCAACACATTGTACCTGTGATGAGAGGTTCGCTAGTGCAACATCCATTAGCTCCAGCAACGAAGCTTCGTCTAGTTCTACCGTGTTCACAAGATAAACAAGCACTCGCGAAGAGAGCTCCGTAAATCGCCGAATAAATTGCGGGCAATGCTCACCTGCGGCCAAGTATGCTTGCAGAAATTGTGTCTGTCTCTCTCCCACTATCTAATGAAGAAATCATGATATCGGCTGCGTTTTCGTCAGTCTCAAGAATCCGATCAAGAATCGCGATGTTGTAGAGTGCCGGATCTTTTAGCGCGTTCTTGCTACGTTCTCTTATAACTGCGTCGACGTCCTCCGGGCTAAGTTCAAAGTGCATATCCATCAGGTCACGTTCAACGTGGTGGATGATAAAGTTAGTCGCTGCTGGACTTACTCGGTCACCATGGAATGTGGAGGTGTAAAGGGTGAAGTTACGGTTAATATACCCTTCTCTCACTAGCT
Organism: Rothia sp. P13129; assembly: GCF_048512865.1. Taxonomy (NCBI): domain Bacteria; kingdom Bacillati; phylum Actinomycetota; class Actinomycetes; order Micrococcales; family Micrococcaceae; genus Rothia; species Rothia sp. P13129. The sequence continues at coordinate 26,298 of NZ_JBLXYA010000003.1, read as the reverse complement.
GATATACGAGTCCAAGCTTCAGCAGTTTCTCAGCTACAAAGTTAAACGGTTGTTCCTCTCCCTCATAGGTGACACAAAACTCAGTACGTTCCATGAGTTCACCAATATCGGCGCTACGAAGGAATTTAAGATTCTCGGTCTTCTTTTCGATATCTTTGTTTAGTGTGTCACGGATTGAGGCATCCCACTCCTTAGCATCGAGTGAGTACCCCAGCTCTTTTTCCAAATAACTCCGAGTAAAAGACAGCCTTTCGCCCGAATAATTACTACGCCAATTTAATACGGGATTCCCATTAGCCGTGACAAAACTATTCCAAAATTGGACGCTCTGAAGCTCCTCGGTGGAAACAGCCTGGTCATTGTATCTATACTCCTCACCATAACGGTGGTAAGCGGCAGCATCCGTGACCCGTTCAACATGCGCTAATAAGCGTTCTCCCAATTCAACACTTCGGTTTGTCACCCCATCGATTTGTGTAAGCTGATTTTGGAGTTCTCGACGTTCGCCCTCAATCCGCTTGATATTCTCAGCTATAAATTTCCGGCTGAAATCGTATAGAGTGTCTAAGTTACTCTTGCCAAGTCTAATCATCTCAAAGTCCGTGAGGTGCGTACTCTTATAGAGCATCATCGCAAACAGTTCAGTCTCGCTCAAATCGAGTTGCTCACCATCGCCTGAAAAGATTCGATCTCGAAAGACAATAAACTCATTGCGGATATTCTTCAGCAACCGCATATCAGGAACATATTTTATAGCTAAATCGAGCAACTCCAACTCAATCTTATGTTCAATCTCTCCTAATAACTGTAACGCTAAGTTTCGAGCACTGCGATGCGTGATGAAGGGAACCACCGGAATAACGAGATCGAAGAACTTAGTCCGATTCGCACGCACCACCTCTGCTTGTGCAGGATCGTCACTTGAAAATGAACTTACCTCAAGATTACGGCCTTCCATTTCTAGACCAATTCGGTCGAATATGCTGTCTTTAATCGCGTAGATGAAACGGACCGGCTTCCTAATCTGAGGTGAGGAGTTAAGCAAAGTATTGAGAGCACGCAACGTCTCAAAAATATACGAATTGTTGAAGCGATCAATATCCTCGAAAATTACAACATCACAGCCAGACACATCAAAAAAGTAGACAATCTCATCAAGGTACTGGTCGAAATATGAAACAGAGTTATCAGCAAGTGTAACCGTCGCCGCCCCCGTCGAGAACTGCTTGATGTGCATCTTCCCGTGGAACAACCAGCGGAATATCAGTATGGCAATCGCCATAATTACCCAAATCATTAAGTGTATGCGATCCGCTAGAGTCTTTAGCACGGTGAAGGTCTCTGCAATCTGGTCAGTCCACCCAGTTAACAGGAAAACGACGGTACCCAGGAGCCCCAACAAGATCACAATACCAGATTCTCTCCGCCACTGAAAACCTTGTATTCGACGAAACCGCGATGCCGGAGTCTTACCAGGTTCCTCTCTATAAAGCAGCTGTTTCACAATCTCCTGTTGGATACGATTAGTTGGGGTCATTGCTTGCTTAGGCACTGACTCCTCATCATCTGGTACCTCAATCGGCGCAAGCGTCGATAACGAAAGTTCGACAACGCGACCATCAAGCCGATTCCCGAGCTCACGCAAGATACTACTTTTGCCGACGCCGTAGTTACCAGACAACGCAATGTTACGGATTTTATCGTCTTCAAGCGATCTCTCGAGCGCCGCGACATAAACACTGTGCTCAGCTTCAATATATTCAGGGACGAGTGGAATAAGACTCCACTGGGACTTTTCAGTCGAATCCGTCGAGGCGTGTCCTATCACTACGATTCCTCCCACTGGGTAGACAACCTTAAACATCATTATCGGTTTCAGCTCATGTCTCAAACCACGCTGGGTGTCTCCTCCACCCCATATGACGCAACATGAGTTATGCCCCTTGGAGTGTGTCCTATACTACCGACAGACGCGGACAATCCAAGAAGCCACACCACACGAACTCGACCGAGCATCACGATCTAATCCCGATTACCTGACAACCAATACTTTCCGCGAACAGCTACCCACCCACACCATTTCAACCAAGAAGTCTGCACCACCAAACACTACGTAAGTCACCTTGCCAATTAGAACCTGAGTAATCACTTCGTCACACATACTACGTGAACAAGGGGCAACACCATCAAAGTAATCAGAAAGAGTCGTTTCTGCATGCAAAAACACCCGCGCCTTGGCATGGCAACAAAAGGACTAACTCCCACAGAATCAAAAGTGTGCCCATTAGTAGGATTACGACACCAATGTAATCCTGGGCCAAGCATAAAAAAAGGGGAAGTACGAACCCTCCCAAAAGAGTTCGACACTTCCCCCTCAAGTGGAGATGCGGGGAATCGAACCCCGGTCCGACGTGGCCTTGTCAGGGCTTCTCCGTGCGCAGTTTACGCTTCGGTGTTTTCGGCTTCGGTACTTGCGTAAACACATATACCGCCAAACCTATTCGTATAAAAGTCCTTCACTCCCCTACGACGAGGAAGTGAAGCAGTGGCCTTATAAAGCTGATACTAGAAACTCTGAGCTTAAGGCAAGCTCAGGCTAGCAGACTGGACTCGCGCTTAGGCAGCGAGTGCGAAGTCAGTGCGGTTATTAGTTTTTGCACTTATTTTTTGCAGCGGGTATTAACGAGTATCCGCTACATCCTCGGCACGCTTCACCTGTCTCAACTCACGTCGTCGAAACCGATCATCCCCAATATTCTTTTGTCAAAGAACTCCATGAAGTGAAAGTTATCTGCTGGTGTGAGCCTAAATCACACTACAGGACCATTCACTCATGGAAACACCATCCTACACTATAGGTTGAGTGTTTAGCAAAGGTTTAGGAGTTAGAAATTTCTACCTCAATGCCTTTGGACTTTGAATCAGTGTAATCGGTGATGCACTGTTCTAGCTGGGTGGGGTTGTCTTGGTATTCTTTGCAGTGTTCTGCTGCTTCAAAACCAATGTTAATAGCCACACTCCAGAAGAATGCCATCACAATAGCAGCAAGAATAGAGAGCACACCCAAGATAATGCCGGCGATTGCTTTGCCACGTCCAGCCATGGGGTATGGTTTGAGCTTACGCAACGCCATAATACCTAGGATGAGGGCGATGAGGCCCAGTAGACCGCCGATGACGAGCCATCCGCTCAAGAAGCCGAGAATACCGAGAATTAGAGCGGCAAGTGACATTCCTTCGCCGGGTACTTTCTGCCCGGGCATAGGTGCGTACGCGTTAGGCTGAGGCATCTGGTATCCGCCTTGGGGTGCTTGGTTGTTATACCCGTTGTGTGAGTTTTGCTCAGGCTGAGGGGTGTTGCCATAAGGATTTTCAGACATGATTGTTCTCCCGTTTTTTGTTATGTGTTTGTTCAGCTATCCGAGGTTTTTGTATCGCATAGCTCGACGTGCTTCGAGACTATCTTGTTTCTCTCGTAGCGCTTGACGTTTGTCGTACTCACGTTTACCGGTTGCTAACGCGATAGAGACTTTGACCTTGCCCTTTGTGAAGTAGAGTTTCAGTGGAATTACTGCATACCCTGTTTCACGAAGTTTTTGGTCAATTCTGTTGATTTCACTGCGGTGCATGAGGAGTTTTCGTCGCCGTTTCGCGGCGTGGTTCGTCCATGAGCCACGTCCGTATTCGGCAATGTTGACGCCTTCTAACCAGAGTTCGTTGCCGTACATCTGGCAGAAACCATCGACAATAGATGCTCCGCCGTCACGCAATGATTTCACTTCTGTACCTAACAATACAATGCCGGCTTCATAAGTATCAATGATGTTGTAGTTGTGTGTAGCTCGACGGTTTGAGGCAATGACATGGTTATTTGGGTCTGCCCCTGAGCTTTTCTTTTTCTTCGCCATCTAAATGTTCACCTCCTATCCTTCTGCGCGTTCGGTAGCGCGCCATCGAATACCCGCATCGATAAAGCCTTCTAACTTTCCATCGAATACGGCGCTGGGGTTACCTTCTTCGTAGTTTGTTCTGAGGTCTTTGACCATTTGGAAGGGGTTCAGAACGTAGGAGCGCATTTGGTCACCCCATGTTGCTTTGACGTCTCCTGCGAGTTCTTTCTTCTTTGCGTCTTCTTGTTCTTTTTTCAGTAACAAGAGTCGGGATTGAAGAACGCGTAAAGCTTCAGCTTTGTTTTGAAGCTGAGATTTCTCATTTTGCATGGAGACAACGATGCCCGTAGGGATATGAGTGAGGCGAACAGCGGAGTCTGTTGTGTTAACAGATTGCCCGCCGGGCCCAGAGCTACGGAATACATCAATCTTAATGTCGGAGTCGGGAATGTCAATATAGTCGGTTTGTTCGATGAGTGGAATAACTTCTACCGCGGCGAACGATGTTTGACGACGTCCTTGGTGATCGAATGGGGAGATGCGTACGAGTCGGTGTGTACCTGCTTCTACCGAGAGTTTGCCGTAGGCAAAGGGTGCTTGCACTTCAAACGTTGTTGATTTGATGCCGGCTTCTTCTGCGTAGGAGGTGTCGAGTATTTGGGTGGTAAACCCGTTTTTCTCAGCCCAGCGAAGGTACATTCGTTGAAGCATTTGAGCGAAGTCTGCTGCGTCTACTCCTCCTGCGCCGGAGCGAATTGTGACGACTGCTTCACGCTGGTCGTATTCGCCGGAGAGCAGCGTGACGACTTCGAGATCAGCAAGTTTTTGTTGAATATCTTCTAGCTCTGTTTGCGCGTCGTCAAGCATGGTTGGTTCATCTTCTTCTTCAGCAAGTTCGACGAGGGCTTCAAGGTCGTCGATGCGTGAGTGAAGACGTTCTAGACGTTCTAGTTCAGATTGTTTATGTGATAATTGTGAGGTTATTTTTTGCGCTTTTTCTGGGGAGTCCCATAGGTCGGGCGCGCCTGCTGCTTCAGATAGCTCTGCGATAGAGTTTTTGAGCGCGTTAATATCGCTCACCTCGGCAATTGATGCGTAGGTTGAGCGTAATGTTTTAATCTCTGCAGAAAAATCTAATGAAGCCATGACTCTTAAGCCTAACTGAAAAACAATAATTCTGCTGTATGTTTACTGTTCTAGACGGCTACGAGCAGAACTTGTTGCGCTTATTTCTACTCCTTCAGGGACGATAACGCTCACAAGAGGGAGTTTAACCCGTGCACGCAAGGTCACAAGGGCGGTCTCGGGTGTAGATGCTCCTGTTGGTGAGGAGAGTATCAAGGCCTCAAATTGTGTGTATGCAGAACTTTCTCGAAGAAAATTTTGTGCACTCTCTTGCACAGAGGCGTCGTTCAGAAGGACTCGAGGTTTTACCCCACCACGATGTAACGCTCTAATCTCTTGTGCAGCGGCAGAGCTAGTGCGGTCCGCAAGAACTTGCAATTTTTTATGTTCTACATATACGGCGCTAATTCCAGCAGTAACAGAGGCAATGAGTAGAAGGACTAGACATAACCCAATCAGCAAGAGCATGATACTCCCCTGCTCTTGTTCCTTATGTGCGGGTGTAGAGAAGCTAATGGCATCGTGTGGTTTTCTTATCAACGGTATTTTCCTATCCATACAGAGCTTGTGGAATTCATCGTTGCAATAGAACCAACATCAAGTAAGGGCATCAAAGGTAGTTGAACGTCCACACTAGCTGTTACATCAATCCGTTGTTGGCTGTGGCAATCATTCACACAACTTAGTTGAAAATGTATTTGTTCACCGTTGAGGTTATAGTCTTTCCCTACAAGTTCTGCAATATTGCGTAAGGCTCTAGGGTTGAGCGCTTTCCCACCTGCATCATGAATGGTCTGCCCCAGTTGTGCAGAGATGGAAGAGGCTGCTAGAGCACCAGAATGTAGGGTAAAGACGGTGAGAAGAAAATAGACGGTAGGGATAAAGAGCATGACGCTTAATCCCACGAATTCAATCAAGGCGTTGCCGTCTTCTCTTGTGTTCTTTTGAATGAACTTTGTGATGGTGGCTTTAAGGCAAGAAGATGCGTTCATCTTTTATGTTCCTTCTGGTGTAGGAACTATTGCGTGTGCCGCTACATCAATACCGTGTTCAAACCCGAAAGGTCCTACGACCGGTAGTGCGCCATGCACACGGATTTCGAGAGTCTGATACCCATCTACCGTAACGAGTTGATAACTCACCTCTGATGAGTACGCGGTTGGAAGTTCAGAGGCAATGATGTCTCGTGTGCGTTGTGCACCGTCAGAGTAGTTACAATCGAGGAGGGCGCCGTATCGTGCACCTGTTGAGGCAGCATCAATCAAAATATTGCGAGTATAAATTGCAAAGGTTATTTGTAATACCAGCGCAAAGAACAAGACAGCAAGAGAACTGACCATCACAAATTCTGCGGTGGCATTACCGTCTTCTGCAGTGTTGCGTATTTTTTCTTTGGACAAAAGATGCTGCCTCAACGGGGTGTGAAAGAATCTGAGTTCTTTTGTGCTCATCAGCTTAAGCTCACGCTTATTGACCAATCATTCCGATGGCGTTGTTGAACATGTTCAGCAACGCATCTTTTGCGACGACGAGCAGCGCAGCAACAAGGATTGCGGTCATCATCGTGATCATCACCCAGCCGGGGACGTCTCCACGTTCTTCTTCTGTTTTAGCTTGTAAAGTCCAGATAAATGCGGTAACGGTGGCAAGAATTTTTTGGATGAGCTCTTTCATGGGTGTTCTCCTTAGGTAGTTTTTTGGTCGTAGAGACCCGTGTTTTTTAGAAGTTGAGGTTGATAAGCGATAGTCCTGGGAAAATCGCGAAAACAACCGTCAATGGCAAAATGAAGAAAATAATGGGTGCCATCATGGCAATCTCTTTTTTTCCTGCAATTTCCATTAACTCTCTTTTTGCGTTGTCGCGTACGTCTTGTGCTTGTGCTCGAAGAACATCAGCCAGTGGTGTTCCTCGTTCAATGGCGACGACGATACCGTCCACAAAACGTGATAGCGGTGGTAAAGAAGTACGCTGCGAAAAATCTTGAAGGGCGTTCACGAGGCTGTCTCCTGAGCGCATTTGGGAGAGAATCTTTTGGAACTCTGTCGCAAGTTCACCAGAAGAACAGTTGCAGACTCGTTCGATGGCGCCGAGGGCTGATTCTCCTGCGGTAACCGATAGTGCCATGAGTTCGGCAAGGGCTGGGAACTCTGCAATCATTTGGGATTCTCGTTGTTTGATGTTTTGAGTCAGCCACCAATCTCTTGCAAGGAATCCGGTGATGGCGCAAAAGATGGAGAGCAAGAAGGCTGCGATAAAGTCTATATTTCCTCGTAATGCGCCCGTGCCAAAGATGAGTATGCTCAATAAAAGTGCCGTAGTTGCCCATACGAGTTGTTCAGCTCTAAAGGTTGTGACGTCCATTGAGCTGCCACTGTGAATAAGGCGTTTTTGCAAGGCTACGCTGTTGGCGGTTGACGAGTTGAAACGTTGCTGTATGGATTGGGATATGGGTCGGATGAGTTCAACGCTGCCGCTGATGAGGCCTAGATGTTGGTTTCTCGCGTGGAGGTGCTGGGTTTTCATCTCGATGGCTTTGAGTTGCGGGGCGATACGATCACTAAAGTCTGTTGTGCGCCCTCGATAGAGTGCATCTCCTACGAGCCAAAGGCCGGCGGCTAAGATCAGGCTGAGTATGAGGAGGATGCTCATACGAGGACTCTTTTCTCTTCGGGTAGCTCGCCAAGTTTGAGCATAAGACGGTAGGCAATAATTGAGATGATGAGCCCACTAAGCATGACCATAAATCCAGAAAAGCTATTGTAAATATGGACAGTTCCTGGTTGGGTTGCCATGAGGCAGAGTACGACCCAGGGTGCTGCGACAGCAAGTTTTGCGGCGTTGATGGTCCATGACTGTCGGGCTTCAAGTTCGGATCGGGTTCGGGCGTTTTCTCGTAAGAATTCGCTGAGGGTTCCCAATAGTTTTCCGAGGTCAGTGCCTCCAACTTCTCGTGTTACTTTGAGCGCTTCGACGATGTTATCTGCGGTGGGGTCTGAGAGCCGTTCTTTGAGTCGGTTAAGGGATGCAACGAACTCGCCAGTAGAACGATAGTCAGCAGAGAATTGTTCGAAAGCTGGACGGAGTTCTTCTGGTCCACGGTATTGGAGTTGCATCAGAGCCTCTGGCAGGGAGAGTCCTGCACGGATGGCAGAGCGTAGATGGTCTACGACGTCGGGCCAGAGTTCTCGCATGAGAGCTACACGTTTCTTTGCTCGCTGACGAATCATCATCCATGGTGCTATACATCCTAGGCAGGTGCTCAATAGTGCAAGGTTATATAGTGCAGTCAGCGCAAAAATCACAAGCCCCAGAAACAGTGCAAAGCATATGCTAATAAGGTAGAACATTTTTGCGGAGACTCGGTGTACGTCTGCTTGGTGAAGTAAAAGTCTTATTTTTGAGTCAAAAGTATTTTTTCGTGGTTCTTTGGCTGGTTGTTCCCAACAGGATAGCCAGATGAGGAATACCCCAATGCCTAAGGTCAAACCCAAAATAATGTTCATGAGACTCCCCTAGCTTTGCCCTAGTACGTTCTCAAAGGTGTAACCCTGTTGAGCAAACTTTTCTGCTGCAGGTAATTCAGATGCGTATAAGGTGAAGTCTTCTCCGTCTCGTTTAAAAATAGTGCTTGTTTCGATAATCCCGTTTTCTACGCGATTTCCTAGCGCAATAATTTCTTGAACGTGGCGTTGACCGCGACGTGTTCTTGTGCAGTGCACAACGAGGTCAAAACAGGAGGCAACGGTTGGAACCACAAATTGCGAGGAGATATTTTCACCGGCAAGAAGGGGCAGAGTGCACATTTTGGTGACGGCATCTCGTGCAGAATTAGCGTGGATGGTGCACATACCTGGTAGACCAGAGTTTAGTGCGATAAGCATGTCGAGGGATTCTGCTTCACGGACCTCTCCGATGAGTAGCCGGTCAGGGCGCATACGTAGCGCTTCTTTGACGAGCCTACGTAGGTGTATTTCGCCTTTTCCTTCGAGGTTAGCTTGCCGACATTGCATCCCAACGACGTCTCGTAATGGGACGTTGAGTTCAAAGATTTCTTCGCAGGTGATGACGCGTTCTCGTGCTCCGATGCTTGAGCAAAGACAGTTGAGCATGGTTGTTTTCCCTGCTTGCGTTGCACCGGAGACGAGAATGTTCAGTCCGCTGGCGACAGCCGCATCGAGGAATCGAGCGGCAGCGGCGTTCAATGACCCTAAACGGACCAGGTCGTTGAGGCTTCTAGCGCGCGCAATAAATTTTCGGATGTTGACGTTCCAATGTTTCTTGGTGATGTCGGGAATAACCACGTGCAGGCGGCTACCGTCGGGCAATGAGGCGTCGACGAAGGGTGTGCTGAGGTCTAGCCTGCGTCCAGATATTTTGAGCATGCGTTCTACGAGAGAGCGGATTTGTTCACTATTGAGTGTTATTCCGGTTAGTTCAGATTCGCCTGCTCGAGCAACAAAAATTTCGCTGGGAGAGTTAATCCAAATTTCTTCGACGCTGGGGTCTTCAAGGTATGGCTGTAGCGCACCAAAACCACAGATTTGGTGGATGAGCCATTGTCGTGCGTTGGTCAAGTCTTCAATGCGCGGGAGGGTTCCACGAACCATGCGTGTTTCGTAAGCGTTGAGAGCTTGATCGATGAGTTGATGCGCTTGTTGAGTGTTGTTGAGAGGGTCAATTCCGCTTTCACGGATGAGCTCTCGAACATCGTCTTCAAGGATTTGATGCCCTGAGTTGCGTTGTTGTGTTAGGTGCATGGTTTTCTTTGCGTTTGTATGGCAGTGGTTAGCCTAAACATCAGTTCAGACATAAAAAATCTAAATCTACAACATTTTTATTTCAACTAAATGTTATTTTTGTGGATAAGTTGAAGACTTTTGGACACCTTGGAGCACATGTTTTCACCCAAATGGCCCACTAATTTTCACTAAACATTTAATGAAAGTGCTAGTCAAGAGTTCTTTCAAGAAATAAATATGTTAAGTTGTCTACAGAAGACCCCACAAGAAGTAATAAAACGTTATCCCTTGCCATAACACAAACATGCGGGTAACCTGCCCGAGGTTACCCGCATGAATATCTATCACAAGATGAAATTATTGTTTAGGAGTCGAGACTCTCACCGCGCATAATCTTCACGGCATCGTCAACAGGCCCGTCAAAAACCATATGTCCACCGTCCATGATGATGCCACGATCACAAATCTTTGAAATCATATCTAGCTCGTGGCTCACCACAACGAGAGTCTTTCCCTCCAAACACAACTGGCGGATACGTTCCAGACACTTCTTCTGGAATTTTTCATCACCAACAGCAAGAATCTCATCAACTAAGAAAATTTCTGGATCTGTGTGTACTGCTACCGCAAAAGCAAGTCGAAGATACATGCCTGAAGAATAAAACTTCACTTCAGTATCCATAAAATCACCAATTTCTGCGAACTCTTCAATAGAGGCAAATTTTTCGGTAATTTCTTCTTTGCTCATACCAAGGATAGCGGCATTCAAATAGACATTATCGCGTCCGGTCAAGTCAGGGTGAAAACCTGCACCCACTTCAATGAGACCTGCGATACGGCCACGAGCCAGCACCCGACCAGAATCCGGAACCATCACACCAGATATCAGCTTAAGCATGGTGGATTTTCCAGAACCGTTTTTACCTAATAAGGCAACACGCTCCCCCTCGCGGATGTCGAAGGTCACTTCATTGACGGCATTAAATTTTTCGTTCAGGTCACCTTTACGTCCGTTCACAAGCCAAATAAAAGCTTCTTTCATAGAACGTGTATGACGCAGCACAAAACGTTTGATAAGCCTATCAACACGAATGACCACAGTACCATGAGGGTTCACTGGAGGTAAGTCAAACTTTTTAACTTTCATCAATGATCAGAGCTCCTGAGCGAAGTTGCCTTCAAAGCGGCGGAAGAAAATATCTCCCAGCAACAAGAAGAACAACGACACCAAAATCGCTACAGGCGTCCAGAACGTCAGTAGATGAGGTGGAATCTGTGCAGCAACCGAAGACGCTAATTCTGCTTCATCAAGAGTTGGCATCCAAAAAGCGTAATGATAAAGCTCCACAGCAATGGTCACAGGGTTCAGCAAGTAAAGGTTAATAACCCAGGGGTAAAGGGTGTCGCGCACCATCGTCCACGAATACAGCACCGGAGAAATCCATGTTGCAATCATCAACAACATATCAACGATGTTTTCAGAATCCCTAAAGAAAACATTGGCTACACCGAATATTAGCCCCAGCCCTGAAGAGAAAATCATAATGATAATCGTGGCAACGATGACCGCGCCGAGTTGTTTCACATCTGGTGACCAGCCTGCAAAGAAACAGGCGACTAAAAGCACCACCACTTGCGGAACAAAATGTATCAACGCCACCCAAACCGTTGAGACAGAGAACAGCTCACGCGGCAGGTAAATCTTTTTAATCAAAGAACCATTAGCGATGAGTGCCCTCGCCCCATTACTAAACCCTTCAGAGAAGAAGTTAATAATGACCATTCCAGAGAAAAGGTAGATGGCGTAATTATGCATTCCCCGTTCTAGTCCCAAGAACACGCCAAGAGCAATATAGAACACACTAAACTGCACAGCAGGTTTAATGTACGACCATAAAATACCTAGCACAGATCCGCGATAACGAACCTGAATCTCCTTATCCACAAGAAGTTTAAGAAGGTACTTATGGGAGGGTATATCGCGTAGACCACGACCTGAGCCCGGAACGGTTAAAGGAATATCAGCAAGATTTTTCATCGAGTAATTTCAGATTCAGTATGTTGATCAAACGTTTTCTTCCATGACTCAAAAGAAGTCAATTCAGTAGCAGCCGCGCGGTATTGCTGACGTAGCTGAGGCCAGCTCTTAAGAATCTGTGCCGTCAGTTTTGTTGATTCAACAAGTTTAGAGCGCAACTGCTGAGGGTCACGTTTATACCATGAAACGGCAGAACCTTCTGCATTAGAAACCAAAACAGAATCATACTGGGACATACGCCACCAACGGTTATCGAGGTGGGCAATATGTGCCTGTGGACGGTTCTTATAGGTATCTTCAACAGGTTTAACAAGCTGCTTTGCAAGAGTTTTAACAGCCCAAGGAACCAAGCTCTTATAGGATGGTGGCGCAAAACCGCGGCCATTACGTGGGGGCTTGTGCATCTTCGGTTCGGGGAAGGACTCGATGTCTTCTTTGAATTGTGCATCCGAGTACTGTTGTACAAGTTCACGAATCTGGGGAAGACGCTCAGACAAAATCGTATGTAGCTGTTCGGGGCCTTGAAGAATATCGCGTAAAGCCATAATTCTTCCATGTTCAGTAAAGTACTGCATCGAAATAAGATGTTTCACATCTGCAAACGAAGATTCTTGTAAGAGCTTTCCGCCACGCTCATAAGGTGAGTGGAGTAATGAGGTGATGATGCGGTTACGAATGTGGAAGTATGCCTGCCAACCAACAAGATCATCTTTATCTGCCCATGAGACGTGCCAAACAGCTGCACCAGGTAGAGATACAGTATGGTATCCAGCTTCTTTAGCTCTTAGACCGTACTCCACGTCATCCCATTTGATGAAGATGGGTAGAGAAAGACCAATTTCTTTGATGACTTGCGTTGGGATGAGGTCCATCCACCAACCGTTGTAATCGACGTCGGTTCGACGATGCAACCATGGGGTATTACGCAAGCTACCGTGCAAGAAATCATGTCCAAGGAATTGATCTGCGTGAGGTAATGAGGGTTGGAAGCGATAGCGGTTTACAACCTCGCCAAAGGTGTGTAAGACCGTACGGTTGTAGAGGTCAAACATGTGTCCACCCACAATAGTAGGTTTACGGCACATATCGGCAAAAGTGAGTAGACGAATAATAGATTCTGGTTCAACGACGACATCGTCATCTAGTAGAAGGGCGTAGTCGCTACCGTTTTCTACTGCTTCATACATGCCGCGAGCAAAACCACCAGATCCGCCCAAGTTACCTTGATTGATGATGCGCAGTTTTCCAGGAAGCTGCGCTGCGACTTCTTCAAAGCCTTCAGCATCTTGAAGTTTTTGGCTACCTTGGTCAACGATAAGAATTTCTTGAAGGTTTTCCAAAACTTCTGGATTTTTTGCCAGCAGACGTAGGTTATCTAGGCAGAAGTCTTGTTTGTTCATGGTGGTAATCTGCAATGTAATTTTCCCTGCAGTTTTACCGTCGTCTTCACCCATCCACTGAGCAGAGTGAAGAATCAGGTTATCTTCACCGCTAGCAATGAGCTCGAACCAGTACCAGCCGCCGTCACCAAAGGGTTTAAGCGTCAAATCGAATTCTGTGGTTTCTTTACCAGAAAGGCTTTTCGAATCAACACGCTGAATAGACCCGCGTGCATTGGACTTATACACAACGATAGTTCCAGTGCCGTTCGTACGTGTTTGCAAACGCACAGAGGTCAGGTTTGTCCAACGTTTCCAATAAGAAGCAGGGAAAGCGTTGAAGTAGGTGGCAAAAGAAAGCCGTGTTCCGGAACGAATGAGGGTAGAACTACGACCGATAAAGTCCTCGATTTGAGTTTCTGACACCTTCGAACCAAGGTTTGCAGAGTCGGTGCGTTCTGTTGTGTCTGCGGTGTCTAGGGAATCATTAGAGGTGAGTGCACCTGAGACGTGTGAGAGTTGCACACCAGTAGCAATACCAGAATCTACGTATAGAGGGATGGTATCGGTCTGTTCACGTTCAGGGAAGATAACGCGTTGTAGAGTCTTCATGGTTAAAGTTTCAGCGCCCATAACCTATACCTCTACTCCGCCAGAGACAATTTTCTGGCCTTTTTCGAAGTGAGGTCGAATTTTATTATCGAACATTGATAGTGCAGAGCCAATAGCCATGTGCATATCAAGGTACTTGTAAGTTCCAAGACGTCCTCCGAAGAGTACGCTCTTCTCCCCTGCGGCAAGGTCGCGGTACGCAAGAAGTTTTTGACGATTGCTGTCAGTGTTGATGGGGTAATAGGGTTCGTCGCCCTTTTCTGCAAAACGAGAGTACTCACGCATAATGACGGTGGCGTCTTTGGTGTAGTCACGTTCTGGGTGGAAGTGACGGAACTCGTGAATGCGGGTGAACGGAACGTTTTCATCAGAGTAGTTCATCACTGCACAGCCTTGGAAATCTTCCATTTCAAGGACTTCTTCTTCCAAGTCGATAGTACGCCAAGACAAGTCACCTTCAGCGTAATCGAAGTATCGGTCAATAGGGCCAGTATAGACAACAGGGATCTGGCCAAGAACTTTTGAACGAGAGTATTCATGGCCATCTTCAAAGAAGTCAGTGTTCAGGTGAACCTCAATATTGGGGTGTGCAGCCATACGCTCTAACCATGCAGCGTAACCGTCTACAGGAAGACCTTCATATTTATCGTTGAAGTAACGGTTGTCGTAGTTATAGCGCACAGGAAGACGAGAAATAATAGATGCGGGGAGTTTCTCAGGCGGGGTCTGCCATTGTTTTGCGGTGTAGTGCTTAACAAAAGCTTCATACAGCGGACGGCCGATAAGAGAGATACCTTTATCATTCAGGTTTGCGGGGTCAGTTCCAGCAAATTCTCCAGCTTGTTCTTGGATGAGAGCCTTAGCTTCTGCAGGAGAGTATGCGGCGTTGAAGAACTGGTTGATGGTTCCGAGGTTGATAGGTAGGGGGTAAACGATGCCTTTATATTGTGCGTATACGCGGTGTTTATAGTCCGTGAACTCTGTAAAACGGTTGACGTATTCCCAAACACGTTCATTTGAGGTGTGGAATAGGTGCGCACCATATCGGTGCACTTCAATACCAGTGCGCTCTTCTTTTTCACTGTATGCGTTACCGCCAATGTGAGAACGACGGTCCAGAAGCGCAACCTTCAGTCCCAATTCAGTAGCGGCTTGCTCTGCGATTGTCAGTCCGAAAAGACCTGAACCTACGACAACAAGATCAGCGTTCACAAATACTCCTGTACTTCTCGCTTGAGTGATAAGCCGCTCAAGCTTTCTTTATTATCTTGGCGTAGCCCCCAACAGCGCTACAACGGGTGGTTCTTATGATGCTTTTATTAAAAGACATATCAACAAAAACATTCAGTAAACAAACTACCTGAATTTCTATTGTATCTCTCGTGTCCTCACAGCGGTTCATGCACTTGAAAGTGATTAATCCATCAAAAAGTGATGAAGAAGTCAATATATACCTTATTTTGGGGAAAACTTTCAGAGATATTTAAGAAATATCCCAAGTTATCCACATCTTATTGCGAGGTTCTTGAAGCGCCCTTATACCGCTAGCTCTAATGGACGTATGGAGCGCTTTTTCTTGATATATCACCACAACGCTGGCACCTACACACCTATCCGTGTTGAAACGCATGAAGAAATTTGCGGGGCTTCATTCCAAGCAGCTTTAGAACACTCATCGCAGATACCGCCACTATACGTCCACGACCTTGCCCTCTCAAAGGTGACTGATATTAGGTTGTTACCCTCAGGAACTATCTTAAACACCGAGCCTCGAAGCCTTCCCCACCATTCAAAAGTTATCTGTTACCTCTGCGTTGAAAGTGGCCCAGACTGCGGCCTAATATACCCACTCACACGTGGAACATACACTATTGGACGTTCTGATTGCGATATCACTATCGCAGATATGGCCTTAGCCCCTCACAACGGAACCATCACAATATCTCCTACACAGTTACTTTTTCACCGCGATGAGCACACCTCAGTTTCGTTAGCTCTAGATACCCCATTCCGTATGGGGGATTCGCTCTGCGTCCTAATTCAAGACCTTTCATGTAGGCATCGTCCACTAACACCTGAAATGCTAGCTCCGCTAGACATCACCCCACCAGCGACCGCTAAAAACACTCTTCAACGAGCGCTGATGACACTCATGCCATTAGCATTGGGAGTGTTCATTGCGTGGCTCATGCATACGTGGATTTTTCTTCTCTTTTCAGTAGCAACTTCTGTACTCATGGGCATCCATTGGATGATGACTAGGCATGAGAACACACAATACCGTGATTTTATACAGACCAAAGCGCAGGAAGATGCAGACCAAGCCAATCATGTTCATCATGCAGGCTGTCCGGGGTACTCCCCCAAACACCAGCCAAGGATTCTATGCCTTGGCAGAACTCAACGCTATGCAGCACTCACTCACAAAAACTCACATCTAACGAATCTACCTCTCATACACGATGTTGGTTTCTTCTTAAGATACGGAGAGAAAGATACCGTACGTATCTATACACATATCTCACAAGGAGCTTTACGTTCTTTACTTCTACAAATATGTTCGCAGCATAAGCACACCATTATTTTTACGCCAGAGTTCATTCACGAATACCCTGCAGAATACGCGCTATTAGAAACCCTCACTCTTATCGAGACGGCAGACATTAACTCGTGTCATAGGCCGTGGATTATTACAACCTACTCTTCAGAAAAACCACAACACCTCCAGAAAGAAAAAAATTATCTCCTCATCTGTACCTCACCAGAGGATCTCTCACATTCCTCACATATGGCAGAAAACAGCATCACGCTTTTACAAGAAAACCCTTATACCTCTCTCATCACAGTACACACTCCCAGTTATTTCTCCCGATACGTACCAGAAGATAGCCAGCAATCCATAACAGTATTAGCCAACCAGATGAGTGTTCAGGCCTTCGCAAACTCCATCAGTCGACAGTTACGCCACCATCGAAATCACCAACATCAGCTAATATCTAGCAGCATTGAGTCATTCTCGCTCTTTACACAAACGCATCCGTTATATCAGATGCTTCCACCCAAAATCCCATTAGAAATTAATGTGCTCGTTGGAGTTGTTGACGGGAAAGAACATTATCTAGGACTTAATCAAGATGGACCGCACTGGCTTGTTGCAGGAACTACCGGCTCTGGAAAATCACATCTGCTTCGAGCCTTATTGCTGTCAATGCTCTACCAATATGCGCCAGAACGTCTTGGACTAGTACTCATCGACTATAAGGGTGGGAGCACATTTAGTCCCTTTGCTCAGGTGCCACATACGCGCGCTTTCCTAACTGATCTTGATGCCTCTAGCGTACAGCGGGCGTTTCTCTTCCTACGAGCAGAGTTACGACGTAGAGAAGAACACTTTGCAACCCTAGGTTGTAGCTCCTACACCGATTACCTCAAACAGCACACCTCAGGTTCTGGACTACTTCCAGAACTCGTCATTGTGATTGATGAATATAAAATGCTGATAGATGCCCACCCAGAAGCTCACTCACATATTGTGGCTATTGCCAGTATCGGGCGTTCTTTGGGAGTACATCTCATTCTTTCAACGCAAAGACCGCAAGGAAGCGTTGCATCAGATATTCGAGCTAATATCGCCACGACACTTTGTCTTCGGGTTTCTTCAGTACAAGAATCTATGAGCCTCATCAATAGTGACGCCGCATCAAAAATATCAACTTCAACACCCGGTGCAGGGCTTATTTATCAAACAGATGAACAGTTGCTCCCCTTCCAAGGGGTGTCTATCGACACCCCAGCACACCAACCAAAAACACCATTGACTATCCAATACATTGGTTCTTCACAGCATCCTCCATCTGTAGTTGAGCAGAGCCATGACGAAGATTCTATACTTCGCAGTTACCTCGAACATATTGAATCCACCAAAGTTTTCGAAAGCCCTATTCTTCCCGCACCAGACAAACATCATCTGCATTACAGAGCATCTCATCGGCAAGAGCATTTTGGTGGGGTGTTAGAGCTTCCCGCTCAAGGATTACACCATAGATTACGTTTCTGCCCAGAAGAAGGAACCTATGCCCTCGTAGGAGCCCCCGACGAGACAGAAAATTATCTCTATTCATTCCTTGCCCAAGCAGCACATATGGGCGCTGACCTCTACCTATTTACGGCAGATACACGGTTCTATGAAAAGATGAGAGCACTCCAGCCAGAAGGGAAAAACGCGTGTTTTAAAGTTTTAGTAAGCCCCTATGACCCAGAATTTTTACGACATACTATTGAACATCTCATATCTCATCCTCCTCAGAACAATTCACAAGTCATTCTCTTTGACGCACTTGATGTCTGGCTCGAAAACTACGCCCGAGAACGCACCTTAGAAAACCTGATTCTCTCACTACTCATCGACCAGATTCCTCAACGCACGGTATTAGTCACCGCGCGCCAACCTTTGAAGGGAAGATTCTCCACTATTGCACGCACAGCATTATATTCGGCACACACCGTTGAACATGACCCTCTGCGGGCCCATCAACGGAACTACCCTATACCAGCACCAGGAGAGTTTACGTTGGAAGGAGAAGCCCTCCACCGCGTTAAAGGTGCAGAAAAGATGAGAGCGGGGTTAGTTTACCCGTCTCATTGTTCTTATGAAGAGTTAGCGCAAGAACTCCCCATCACACAGCCTTTATTCGAACAAATACCAGAACATATCTCGTGGAAACGATGGCAAACAGCTATTCAAAACTCCCATAAATATTCGGATAGCGCATCTTTAGCTATCGGTGTAGAAACCGCAAAAAATACTGTACATATCCCCATCGTTTCAGGAGCATATACTCCTATCGTCGGGGGTGCCCGTAGCGGTAAAACAAATACGCTCAAAGTCCTACAACATAGCAACCAGCACTATGCTGGCTTATTGATTCACGGGCAGAAAACGAGTTCTGCTCAGAGCCTCAAAGAACTTTTAGAAAAAATATCTGCCCCAGAACAACTCATCGTTTTTGTAGATGATGCTCATTATCTAAGCTCAGAAGCGCAGAAGGCTCTCTTAGAGTTTAGTTTTCAAACCCGCCATATGTTCTATGTTTACAGTCCAGAAGCACGTTGGTCACATCTGCCACTTGCAGTAGCAGCTAAAACGGCACAGCAGGGGGTGCTGCTACGACCTCAAGGGCATGCTGAGTTACAGTTCTACCCACATCTACGACTCCCTTACACTGCGATGACAGAAGGCAAAATACCTCCAGGCAGAGCTGTTCTCATAGAATCTCAGGAACGAAGATGTTGCCAGGTGCCCCTAGCTATTGAAGATATTTAGACACTGTAGAGCTAAACAATACGATGGTGTTTACCCCCGCGCTCAGAAGCACGATGAGAGCAAGGATATGCCCCGAAACGATAACAGCTTGAACCGCAATAATGATGATAAATAGTTGCCACACGAGAATCAGTGAACGCGCATATCCACGAGCCTTAAGCAACGCATAGGCACTCCACCCCAGACACAACGCAATAGCAATGAAACAGAAAGTCAGAGGTAAGCCAACGGCAAGATCGGTAGCAAATACAGTGAGTAAAACAGCATATACGCTGATACAAAGGGCTTGAAGAAAGACCAACACTGAAACTGTTTTAACGGCTGTTGGTGCGTTATATCCTAGCATCGGCACTCCCCTGTATTGTCGAACTGTTCACCGGAAGACATCCTATCTCAGATTTAGACTGCTCAGAAACGGTTGCGTGATGCTCTGTGATAGAACACTCAAGTTTTATTGACATTTTTCCGGTTAAAACTCTTGTCTATAAGTTCATTACGTGCGAACCTTATTGAGGTTTGATATGGCCCCTAACCTTAGGGGCCATGATTTGTTGTAGAAGCATCATGCAGCTATTAGTTGGGTGCTTCAGGTCTATAAGGAGAACGTGCTCATGGATTGGCGTAGCCGTGCTGCTTGTTTGGAGAAAGACCCAGAACTCTTTTTTCCCGTAGGAAATAGTGGTCCGGCTCTTCTCCAAATTGAAGAAGCAAAAACGGTGTGCCGCAACTGCACGGTTATGGACACCTGTTTGCAGTGGGCCATCGAAACTAGCCAGGATTCTGGTGTTTGGGGTGGAACAAGTGAAGACGAACGCCGTGCCATTAAACGACGTGTCGCCCGAGCTCGTAGAGCTTCCTAAACATACCGCATCTAACAGCGAGGTTTCTCATCTCTCAACTATGAAGGAGATAGGAAACCTCGCTGTTATTTTATCTCCCAAAAGGGGTACTCCTAGAACTACGGGAAAGACTATTCCCCTGTATCAACCAACACTGCATCAATAACAACTTCAGTTCCTTGTGGTTCGGCAGGACGCCAACGGATAGAACCGTTCAATTCACTTGCCACAAGAGTACGAACAATCTGCATACCAAGTCCCTCATCGTTACTAATCGTCAAGGAACCGGCATTATCTGAGGCAGGGATACTGGTATCTCCCATACCAACGCCATCGTCAGTAATAGTGATTCTTAAAGTATCTTCATGGGCCTTGTTGTGGCCTCTCTCCCCACGAAGAATAACAGTTCCCGCCTGACCAGCTAAGCCATGTTCTACAGCATTAGCAACAATCTCATTAATAATCAGCGCTAATGGAGTGGCAAACTGACTCGGCAGCTCCCCAAAACTTCCTTCAAGAACGGTACGAACTTCCTGACCGGGGGAAGCTAACTCTGCAGCAAAACGGAATTGGCGCTGAATTAATTCATCAAAATCTACGCTTTGTGTCAGCCCTTGAGAGAGTGTCTCGTGTACTAATGCAATAGTTGCCACACGTCTCATCGCCTCCTCAAGTCCTTGTTTAGCTTCTTCGGTGTGCATACGTCGAGATTGCAAACGTAGCAACGCAGAAACTGTTTGAAGATTATTTTTAACACGATGGTGTATTTCTCGGATGGTGGCATCTTTGGTCATCATCTCTAACTCGCGACGGCGTAGTTCAGTGACGTCACGGCATAGTAGTACTGCACCATAGCGTTCTTCTCCAAGCGCTGTGGGCCGTCGAAGAGGAATTGCGCGAAAGGTCACGCTTGTGTTGTTTGCTCGTACTTCACCACGCCATGGCATTCTGCCGGTGAGCACGAGTGGAAGCGTTTCGTCTGCTTTCTCACCGCAAGGAATGAGTTCTCGTGTTTTATCGACAAGTCGTGTATCTTCTAGTTCTTCTTTTAACCCTAATCTTTTATAGGTTGAGGCGGCATTGGGGGATGCAAAAAGCACTTTGCCTTCTGCGTCAAGAGTAATCACCCCGTCGCTAACTCGTGGGTTACCACGAGAGCTTCCTACGGGGGCAGTAAATTCAGGCCATGCTCCACGAGTGACCATTTGTAAAAGATCCATAGAAAACTTTTGACACATCAATTCAACTTTCGGTGGAATACGTGCGTCAAATAATTCTGTGTGTACGGTCAATAAGGCAATAACCCGTTCTTCCCTCATGAGGGGAACCATACAGGTGTTAGTTCGTGTGCCGGTTTCTGGCAGTATGTGAGAAAACTTTTTAACGGTTTTTTGAGACCATGCCTGTTCTGCATGAGGGACAAGATCTTCATACATAGTTTTGTTCACCATATCGCGGTGAAACAGTGTATGCACAGTAGAAGGACGCACCTGTGCCACACTCATAAATTGGTGTGGTGGTTCGATACTTTGGGGTAGCCAGAGGACAAGGTCTCCGTGGGCAGCGTCAGCGATAATCTGCCAATCACCGAGAAGTAAATGTAACCATTCGGAGTCTCGTGGACTGAGGTTCTCAGAATAAATGGTGGCTTCTCTAAGCATTCTTCTGCCCCTTGGTGTGCAGCTCGTCTTGATTATCTACACACATGACGATACCACCTGTTAGGTAGAGTTTTTCTTCCTCCACCACCGTTTTTTTGGAGGTTTGGAGCTATCGTCATGGCGTTTAACACTCACCACCGTAGCTCCTTCTTGATTCGCATGTTGTGCAGATTTTTCTTCACCTGTTGTAAGTGTCGATAACATGTTTCGTATTGTTTGTGTCATCGGAGATTGTTTGGAAACTTCAACAACGGTTTTCCCAGAAAGAGCACATTTGTCGACGATAGACGGTTCGTGAGAGATGAAGCCTCTAATAGGTTTTTCGGGGCCAAAGCGTTGCCATGATTGCAGTATTTTTTCTTCAGGTCGGTTTCCTACTGAGTTTGGACGAACTTTATTAACCCAGATATCGACGGTGGCGTTGAGGTTTCTTCGTTGTTGGAACTCTTGGAGTTCTTCATACGAGCGCAGCAGTCTGGGGATTCCTAGTACATCAGCGCTGCCGAGCAGAATGATGTTGTCTGCAGATTCTAAGGCAACGTGCGTTGCCGCATTACGACTTGGTGCGACCCCATCAAAAGTAATTTCTTCGTCCTCTTCTATGCAGAATCCGGTATCGATAATGATGAGGTCATAATTTTGGCGCAAGGTTGTTAGAAGAAGTTCGAATGCTTGAGAACGGATTTCTGGCCAACGGTCGCTACGTGTGATTCCAGTAATGACGTCGAGGTAGCCACCTTCAATTTTGATAGTACTTATGATCTCATGAATGTTCTCTGATGTTAATGTTGCCCTGTCTGCAAGGTGACATAACTGAGCTAAACCAGAGTAGTCTTCTAACATTCCTAAAAGTGCGCTCACTGATGGGGCGTAGGTATCAGCATCAATCAGACATACTTTTTCTTGTTCTTGAGTTGCGCATACGGCAAGGTTTATGGCGATTGTTGATCGTCCAGGTGACCCTGCCCCACCCCAGACCGTGAGAATTTTTGCGTTATATGACCCCTCATCTTGGGGTTCTTTATCCGCGTTGTGAGGAGAGTCTTCCTCCCGTTTTTCAGGTTCTTGATGGTGTTCGCCGTCTTTTTTGTATTCTTCGGTGAAGGTAATCTGTTCAATCTGGTTGAGGAGTTCTTGTGTGTCAGTGAGGGAACTGATGGTATGAGCACCGGCGATGTGGGGTGCTTCGCCAGGGTCTGCGATGATAAGGGTGATGACTTGAGATTCAGAGAGCTGATGCACTAATGATGCGGTGAGGTCTTCATAGCCGCTGACGAGCAGGGCAACACGCGCTATACCACTATGTGCGATACCGATGAGGTCACTGAGTTCTTGAACGTGTCGTACAACGTTGATGGCGCCACGTTGACGTTCAATTGCTTGGATATATTGTCCAGCAGTATCACCTAAAACAACTACGGGGATATTCATAGGTTTTCCTAGAAAGATGGAACTAACGATATTTTGCTGTCGTTAGAGGTGGCGTGGAGAATAGAGGAGAGGACGTCTTCACTAACGAGCAGTTGTAGGGCGGTTTTTCCGGTAGAGCCAAGGACTGAATCTTCGCTGTTGATACGAGCTATTTCGGCTTGTTCCATTAGACGCACAGGAGTTGCGTATCCGTTACCGGTCTCGTTCTTTGAAGATACCCAAACATCTACGAGGTCTCCTGCTTTATATCCTGATGCAATGGTGGAGTCGAGAACGATTGTTGTTTTCTTACGGTCATTTTGTTCGACTTCTCCGAGAGAGTTTTTAGGTATGAGCTGGTGTGCACCAATAAATTGGGTTGCAATATGTGGTGTTCCGCTGTCTTCTGTAGAGAGATAGTGCGAGGAGGCTTCGCTGAGTCGGACGTCTACTTTTTTGAGGTCTTTTTCGCTGATTTCTTCTCCGACATAGATTTCTCGTGTCGTGACCCAATAGGGTTTTGTTTGGTTGGAGATATTGACGACGGTGATAACTCCGGTGAGTGACATAAGAATCAGAAAGAGTCCGATAAGTAGCTTCGGGTCTTTAAAACCAGGTTTTTGTAACCGTGAGGCAAAGGCTTTAGGTGCTTTGGGGTCTGTTTTCATGAGGGACTTCTGTCAGTTCTCTAGGCAGTTTTGGGCTTGGGTAACAGCCTACTGAATTTTCAGATTCTTAGCATCTCAAAAACAAAAGTTTCATTTCTTTACCATAAATCTGTGGATAACCCCACCTTGTGATTATCAAAGTAGAGCACATTTCAATATCCGCTATCAAATAGCATGAAATACGGGTTATAGTAATGAACAGCTATCCCCTCTTTCAAAACGCTAACGAGGATATTTTTATGGTCAAGCAACGTTTTTACACACTGACAGAAGTTGGAGAAATTCTCAATATTTCTCTCGCTCAAGCACGCGCTATCGTGCGTTCAGGTGAGCTTCCTGCCATACAAATTGGCGGACGAGGTCAGTGGAGAGTTGAAGACGTCAAACTTGAAGAATATATCGCACAAGCGTATCAAAAGGCTGAACAAGCTATTGAGCAGAATCAGTTAACCTAGTTTTCGGTTGATATCACACGTTTCGAGGGGAGCAAGCTGCCCCCACATTTTCTAGTCCGACAACACGCATACCAGTAATATTTCTTGAACGGTATTGCCCGTCTAAAGGGTGTAATGCAACTTCTATAAAATCTAACCCTACTTTTTCAACTGTCCCTTCAGTCGTTGTCACAAAATCACGGTGAAAAATACGTAGGGGTGTTCTAGCTACACTAAGCGCTCGAAACGCATAGGAAAAATTAAGTTTTCTGGTAATCGCTCCCGCATCTAGTTGAGAGCGCCTGTTTTCGCCTTCCCACCACAGAATAGAGCGTAGGGGTATCAGAATATTTTCTGTTGTCGAGCGAAGCTGCACCCACCCGTTACCTACAGTTTCAAGCTCTACACTCCACAGTATGGACGGATGGCAACATACTCGAATACGACGTCCTTGTTGTGCTGCTAAACGGTCCACCTGCTGGATTTTTGCAAATTCTGCACGTCGCGATTCCTGAGCAGATGACTCTATCTCTTGTTGTCGCAGTGAATCGAGTTGAGCTTCGTAGTCTCTAAAAATCTTTTCCATCGACACTTGTATATCCCATCTTTGGTTCTCATCAAGATATTTTTTTCTATTTTCTATGAAAAATTATTTAAAACTCTTTACTTTTAACATCAAGACAGTACATACTCTATCTAAAGACGTCAAACTACATCAAATGGCATAATAAGAGGTGTTTATGTATCAAACGAGCATGTTGGGTAAAGCCCAAGTCAGCTGTTCAAGAACTGACTATCTTCTCAGCGTTGGAACACCTCTCCTCGCAATATGCACAATTTTCGGCTCTCGCTTAGCACTAACCACCACAAAACCAACACATCTTGATTATGTATATGTACAGTTCGTCCTTTGTCTCAGTGGTTTAGTCCTGCTTTGGTGGTGTACAAGTATCTTCTTCATTCTGCGTTCATACCGATTCCAGCAGAGAAACCCTCACAGGCGCCTTCACCTTCCCTCGTGGGCACCGACGTGCCTCAAAAACTGTGCACTAGCGCTAATCGGGATTGGCGTTATCTGCACTCCAGCACAGGCGTACTCCCCCACACAAACAGCAACCGCAATCACTTGCGTAGGGCAAGGACAAGTAGAGAATATAGAGTCCAAGCCTATGAGCCCTCCGTTGACGACATTCTTTACGTCAAAAATTTCTCAGCATGATTCTGCCGAAAAAAGATCTTCTGGATATGAGGCCAAAAATAGTTCTCTACACCACATCATGCTCTCAGCCTCAGAGAAAGAATATATTCCGCTCACTCCACTCTTTGGAGTCACCACATCAACACGAAGCGTGCACACTAAAGCCCCCGCAAAAGATCACGTTGTTCAAGCAGGAGACACCCTTTGGAACATTGCACAAACACATTTAGGAGAAGACGCAACGCCTAGCAGCATTCTGGAATATAGCTACCAGATTTACCAACATAATCAGGAACTCCTACGTGCCTACGAAGCACCCATATATCCAGGAGAAAAACTCACTCTTCCCAACACCTAGAACCACCCACCCTACCTATATACCAAAGACGATATAAGGACATCATCATGGCTATCCACCAACCCGAGTCCACACCAAACCAACAACGTTTTACTGTTATCTCAGCTGAAGAATATGAGCGTTTCCGACAGGCCTTAGCTCGAGAAGAAAATATCAACTTCCGGCCTAAACGCCCCATCAGCCCAAGCAACGAAGAATGTAAAGCTATCGAAATCATGTGCGCAGGAATCAGCGTTGCAATTTTAGAAGTTTTTGCAGGACGACGTCCAACACAGCATATTGCACGGTGGCTTAGTCAAGAATGCTACCAACAGGTAACGCAAAGAGCTCAGCTCACCCAACAACTCCTACGGCAGCATAGTATGAGGACACCTCTCAAACCTTCTCCCACATCTCATAGGGCAAAACTGCCCAAAGCTCGCCGTGCTAAAGCGCAAAAAGTACGAACAGATACGTTTGAAGTATGTCTCATCATGGAAGATTTGGCCCGAGTACGAGCCATAGCTATGAGAGTAGAAAAAGTTTTCTCCAAATGGAAGATTACAGCTCTAGAAATTGCATAAAATGACGGTGGGGTTGTTTACAAATATTGTCAGCACCCCAACCGAACAAATTTAAAATTTT